>CAYWBV010000372.1:0-4211 GCA_964455785.1 uncultured Maribellus sp. | reverse complement strand
TAGGTCGCTGCCAAATTTATCAAAGCCCGTGTTCATCTGAGCACGGGCTTTTTTTTCGATAATTCCTGTTAATTATCGTGAAAAGTTTTAAAGTTTTTATCCCTGCTTAAATGCTTTTTTTAGTTTTGTGAAGTTTACTTCGTCACTTATGCTTAAAATAAAATCTATAATTACTTTCTCATTGTTCCTGTTATTCTCAACAGGGGTAATATTTTCACAGGAAAGATTTGATTCCTCTGTAGAAACGGATGAAGATGAGGAGCAGAATGTACCCGAAAAGACGGTTGAGCCGGGAATTCAAATGTGGCACCTGAAAGGTTTTGGGGCTTTTATCGATTCAACCAGCCTCGATACTTTACTCGATTATTATCATATCTTTCATCCGGCTTATAAAAACAGCATTACAATTGGCGATGTCGGCAACTACGCAACCCCGTTTCAGAATAATGATTTTTTCGGACGTGAATCGAATATGGACTTTTTCTTTCTTAAAAGCCGCGAAGCCTATCTTCTTACTCCTGCAGCCATTCAGTATTACAACACCCGTACTCCCTACACCCGGTTGGATTATTCGCAAAGCGAAAACAAAAGCCGTAAAAACGAAACCCGTTTTAATGTGTTACATTCCCAAAATGTCAGCCCCTATCTTAATTTTACATTTCGGTATGACCAGGCCAGGTCTGACGGGCAATACAAAGAACAAGAAAGCAAAAATAACTTTGTAACATTATATCAAAGTTACAGCAAGGATAAACTAAATCTACATTCAGGATTTATTGTAAGCAGTATTCAGAATGACGAAAACGGAGGTTTGGCAGATGATTTATTAT
This sequence comes from uncultured Maribellus sp., assembly GCA_964455785.1. GTDB lineage: Bacteria > Bacteroidota > Bacteroidia > Bacteroidales > Prolixibacteraceae > Draconibacterium. Next base: position 3,381 of record CAYWBV010000372.1, on the reverse strand, counting down.
TGCTTAACGGAATTGATTCCGATCTTCTTGATGTTAAACTTTCTGAAAGTCATTCTCAATTTAATAGTACATATGTTTTTACCAATGCTGAATATCGATTCGGAAAATATGTCAATCAGAATGATACCGTAAAGGTTTTTAATCCTTTGGGCGGGATAATGTACTCTTTTGAATTTCAGCAACATCAAAAACAGTTTACCGAAAATGAGGCGGCGGACAGTTTATTTTTTCCCAATACGTACTACGGGGAAGATTATAACAAAGATTCTATCCGGTTTTTTAACGTGAAGAATATATTCCAGATCAAACAATACGAAAATGCCAACCGAAAAACCAGTTTCGGTAAACGTGCTTTTATTGGTCAGGAGTTTGTAAAAATTTCGTCTCCCGGACCGGCTGCCGACGTTTTTAGCCGGATGACAAAAAAATATTCGAATGTTTACGTAGGAGGTGGAATTTTCAGAGAAACAGGTGATTTCTGGAAATGGAATGCAGAGGGGAAATTTTATCTGATCGGCAGAAATGTGGGCCAAACGGAATTGTCGGGAGTAATTTCAAAACCAATTCCAATTTTTGGCGATTCGCTGGCTTCGCTCAATATAAAAGGCAGTATTGCTAATCTTGTTCCCGATTATTTTCAAGACGAATTTTATTCCAACCATATTCGTTGGAAAAATGATTTGAAGATGGAACAGAATATGACCGTAAACGGTAGTTTTATTTGGCCGGAACGGAAATTGGAGATTGGAGCCAATTATGCCATCATCAACAACTTTATTTATAACGACACGCTCGGTATCCCCACACAAACCAACAAGGAATTGCTTGTTTTGTCGGGTTATCTCGATAAAGACTTTAATTACAGGAACCTCCATTTCAGAACGCGGGTTCTTTGGCAAAAAGCCTCGGATGAAGGGCTGGTCCATCTTCCCGATTTTTCAGCTTTTATATCGGCATATTATAAGTTTGTCGTTTCAAAAGTGTTGTTTACCCAAATCGGAGCCGATGTTCGTTACAACACGGCTTATTACGCCGATAACTACGACCCCTCAACCGGGTTGTTTTATCTCCAGGACGACGTAGAAGTCGGAAATTTTCCGTATATCGACGTTTATGCCAACCTGCGCCTGAAAAGAACCCGTTTCTTTTTCAAGATGATAAATATCGGTACCGGGTTTATGGACAGGGAATATTATACTATTCCGCATTATCCGATGAACCGGTCAACGTTCAGGCTTGGAGTCTCCTGGGCATTTTATGATTAAAATCTGTCTATTTCTTTTTCCTGTCTATTTGTTCCTGAACCATCGCATCTATCACAGCTACCGCGGTGATATTTACAATATCGCGTACAGAACTTTCGAAATCGGTAAAGTGGATTGGCTTGTTCAATCCCATCTGTAACGGACCAATCGATTCACCTTCCGCCATTTCCTGAAGCAGTTTGTAGGCGGTATTTGCCGATGACAGGTTCGGGAAAATCAGCGTGTTTACTTCTTCCCCTTTTAACCTCGAAAAAGGGTATTTGCGGTCACGAAGTTTTTTATCCAATGCAAAATTAAGTTGCATTTCACCATCGATGGCCAGGGTGGGGAATTCGTTTTGTAAAACGTTTACTGCCTCGTGTACCGAAGCCGGGCTACCTATTTCGTCGGAACCAAAATTGGAATAGGAAAGCAAAGCTATTTTAGGCTCCCTGGCAAAAAGGCGAACTGTATTTTGTGCCAGCCTTGCAATATCAATCAGGGTTTCTGTGGACGGATGGCGGTTGATAAGAGTGTCGGCAAGGAAACAGGTTCCTTTTTTCGAACTGAAAATGTGCATGGTGGCAAAATGATTGAACCCTTCGCGAATTCCGATCACCTCTTTGGCTACTTTGATTGTATTTGAGTATTTGGTATAAATGCCGGTGATAAAAGCGTCGGCATCGCCGGTCTCCACCATCATCATCCCAAAATAATTACGTTCGAACATTTTATCGTTGGCCTCCTCGAAAGTAGCTCCCTGGCGCCCCCGTTTTTCAGCGAGAATGTGGGCGTAACGTTCTCGTCGTTCTGCTTCGCGGTCGTGCCGAAGGTTTACAATTTTGCAACCTTCAAGACTAAGATTTAACTCAGCAGCCAGTTTTTCGATACGTTCTTCATTCCCAAGAAGGATGGGATGGCAGATCCCTTCCTGGTAAGCTTCAATCGCAGCTTTCAGCATGTTAGGGTGCGAACCTTCGGCAAAAACAACACGACGCGGATTTTCGCGGGCCATGTCGCGGAACCGGCGGGTGAGTTTCGACTCATAACCCATCAGGTGGCGCAGGTTATCTTTGTAAGCATCCCAGTCATCAATGTTTTTTCGCGCTACCCCCGATTCTATCGCCGCACGTGCAACGGCTGACGAAACTTCGGTAATCAGTCTCGGGTCAACTGGTTTGGGAATAATATAATCTTTTCCAAAAGAAAGTTTATGGACGTTATAAGCCGCATTTACCATGTCGGGGACAGGCTGTTTTGCGAGTTCGGCAATGGCTTTGCAGGCCGCCAGTTTCATCTCTTCGTTAATTTGGCGGGCACGGGTATCAAGCGCTCCACGGAAAATATAGGGGAACCCGATTACGTTGTTGATTTGGTTAGGGTAGTCCGATCTTCCGGTTGCAATAATAATATCTTCGCGGGCTGATATGGCATCATCGTAACTAATTTCGGAAGTAGGATTGGCGAGGGCAAAAACAATGGGCGTTGGCGCCATGGTTTGAACCATCTCTTTTGAAAGTACATTTCCTTTGGATAGTCCCAGGAAAACATCGGCTCCTTTTACCGCATCTTCCAGCGTTTTTGCATCTGTGCGGGAGGTGGCAAATTGTTTTTTCGATTCGTTCAGGTCGGGGCGGTCAACCGATAATACTCCTTTACTGTCCAACATTACCACATTTTCGGGTTTTACACCGAGTGCAATATACAGTTTGGTACACGATACTGCCGAAGCACCTGCACCATTGACCACAATTTTAACTTTGTCGATTTTTTTGCCGGCAATTTCCAGGGCATTCAGCAGTCCTGCCGCCGAAATAATGGCTGTTCCGTGCTGATCGTCGTGCATAACCGGAATATCGAGTTCGGCTTTGAGTCGCTCTTCAATTTCGAAACATTCGGGGGCCTTAATATCTTCAAGATTGATTCCGCCGAAAGTGGGGGCAATGGCTTTCACCACTTCGATAAATTTTTCAGGATTTTTTTCGTCCACTTCGATGTCGAAAACATCGATACCTGCATATATTTTGAAAAGCAGGCCTTTCCCTTCCATAACCGGTTTCCCGGCCAGGGCGCCGATATCGCCCAAGCCAAGCACGGCAGTACCATTTGAAATCACAGCCACCAGGTTTCCTTTGGT
>CAYWBV010000371.1:0-4212 GCA_964455785.1 uncultured Maribellus sp. | reverse complement strand
TCATACATGTCGCGGATAAACGGGTCGTTAAACGGCATAGTTCGTTCTTCGAAAGGCATTTCGCCCACGCGGTCGAAAAGGCGTTCTTTGGCGGCCAGAATATCTTTCCCGTAAATATGATACGAGTCGGCCTGCCAGTTTAAACGGCCGAGTTTTACGGTTTTGCCGGTTTTCTTGGCCACGCCTGCCGCAATCACCTCTTTGTTAAACTGGATAAAACCGAACATATTCATAAAACTGGCGCCCCAGGCATCGTTGCTACGGAACCGGATGTTGCAGTTCAGCCAGTAAACTCCCTCTTCATCTTCCAAAATCCGGTACCAAAGCGATTGTAAACAGGGCGGGTCGTAACAATCGTTGTCGAGGTTGGGCATCCAGGTTATCATTTGCGCCTGGCGTGTAAACGGTTGTGCCGAAAGTTTACTGATCACACTTTTTATCTGATCCACTTTAAACGGGCCTGCCTCCACCGATTCGCCTTTTTGTAACTCTTTCCACACCCCGTAGTTTTTTATCCTGCCGTGATAAGTATATTCCCAGCGTGTATCTTTTTCGTCGTTGATGTTTTTCACCCAGTGATCTTTAAAACCTTTCAGTTCCAGCACATATTCCTTCAAATCGTCTATTCCCCCCGGAAATGCCATGTGAATCATCGGGTCGGTTTCCGGCTCCAGGATGGTCATGTTCATGGTACAGTCGATACTCAGCGGATCGCCGGGTTTGTCGTATTGTGTTTTAAACCGGGTGCCATTGTTATACAAGTCGATTAACGCGGCTTCGTAAGTTTCAGCCAACGATTTCCCGGAAACAGTCAAAACAGGAATATTCTTCATCGGTAAAGGTTTTTTAATTATGAAAGTTTTAAAGATAAAGGAATGAATCATCTCACATAAAAGGCAACTGGTTTATTTTTCAACAATTCATTAACGATTTGGTATATAAAATTGAAATAAAAGCTAAAAAGTTTCATATTTTTTTACAAAGTAAATTTTATCTTTGGAATTATTTTTAAAAACTTCCGGGATTTCCTTTATAATTATAAAAGAAAGCGGCTGAATTAAAACAACAAAATACCAGATAAAATGGACAATAAAAATCAAACATCGAGAAGAACCTTTCTGAAAGGCGCTTTGGTAGCCGGAGCCGGTTTTACCATTATTCCGCGCCATGTTTTGGGAGGAAATGGCTTTATCGCGCCATCGGACCAACTGACAAAAGCCATTATTGGCGTTGGCGGGATGGGCCGCGGGCACATTCATTATGAAGGCACCCGGGTGGTAGCTATTTGCGACGTTGACCGCCTGCACCTTGAAAAAGCGCAAAGCGAAATCGGCTACGACGTAAAAAAATTTCACGATTTCAGGGAAGTTTGCCAACTCCCTGAAGTAGATATCGTACACATCGCCGCGCCGCCGCACTGGCACGGGCTGATGGCAGTGGAAGCCGCCAAAGCCGGGAAAGACATCTGGTGCGAAAAACCCATGACCCGTACCATCGGCGAAGGTAAAAAAGTGGTGGAAGCGGTGAATGCACACGGAAGGATGTTCCGCCTCAACACCTGGTTCCGGTTTAAAGACAATTTTTACGGGTTAGGGACTGATGTTAAACCGCTTAAAAAAATCATTGAGAGCGGAGTTCTGGGCTGGCCACTGAAAGTAACTGTCAGCGGGATTACCGGTTACGACTGGAAATTCTACTGGAGCGGGGAACACAACCTGAAACCGATGCCGGTACCTGAAAACCTCGATTACGATATGTGGCTGGGGCCTGCTCCGTATAAACCCTACAACCCCGAACGTGTACACGCCAAATTCCGTGGTTACTGGGATTACGACGGCGGTGGTCTGGGCGATATGGGTCAGCATTACCTCGACCCGGTGCAATACCTTCTCGGGAAAGACGATACCAGTCCTGTTCGCATAGATGTGGATGCGCCACAGCAACACTACGATGCCGTGGGATCGTGGCGAAGAATTGAATATACTTATGCCGACGGCTGCAAAATTATCCTCGACGGTGAAAACCGCGACAAAAACGCCGCTTACATCGAAGGACCGAATGGAAAAATTTTCCGCGGATTTAAATCCGACATTCCCGATCTTCAGAAATTAGTGGAAACGCTTCCTGACCCGGAACCGCAAATCGGGATTTTTTCTGAATCGGTAAAAACACGCAAAAAATTCGCACTCAACGAAATGAACGGGTTCCGTTCGGCAACGATGGTCAACCTTGGAATTATTGCAGTCCGGCTGGGTCGCTCGCTCAATTTCGATCCGGAGAAACTGGAATTTATCGACGACGAAGGCGCCAACCGGCTCATTAACCAACCCATGCGCGCCCCGTGGAGTATTTAATTTATTATTGATTAATTATTATTGAAATGATGAAAAAAAATATATTCCGCTTTATCGCAGTTGTAGTTTTGGCTGTGATTGCCACCGGAACTTTTGCGCAGGATAGACGCACGCTCGATACCAAAGTTGCCGACATCCTGGCACAGATGCCCACCAAAGATTTGGTCCACCGTGACCGTGTATTGAACGAAATGGTTCAGCTTGGCCCCGAAGGGTTTCAGAAGTTTTCCGATCTTTTGGTTGCCCCCGGCCAGGGCGACGACACCGCCGTACGGTTTGCCATTAACAGTCTGGCCCGGTTTGTCAGCCAATTCGGAAAAGAAAAAGAAAAAGATTTTGTGGAAACACAACTTCTCAAATCGCTCAGCAAACACACCGACAAACAGATAAAAACCTTTTTGCTGAACCAGTTGAACCTGGTGGGTGGTGAAAACGCCATCGCCGGAGTAAAAAGTTACCTGAACGACGAACAACTTTGTGAACCGGCCACGCAGACACTTCTGTCGATTGGTACTGACGATGCAGCATGGGCGTTACTTGAGGCGCTTCCGCAGGTTGGTGAACCAGCCAAAGTTACCCTGGTAAAAGCGTTGGGCGAACTCCGGTACGAAAAGGCAATCCGGGGAATTACGCTTTTAGCCGATGCCGAAAACCCTGCATTGAGGAAAGCGGTGCTGGCTGCTTTGGCCAATATTGGCGACCCAGGTTCGTATAAAATACTGTTGGGCGCCGCACAAAAGGTCAATTTTGCCTATGAAGCGTCGAATGCTGCCGAAGCATTTCTGAATTATACCAGCCGTCTTGGCGAAAAAAATGAGATAGAACTCTGCAAAAAAGCCTGCAAGGAAGTTTTCAAAGCCAACCAGTCTGCCGAAAAACTCCACAATTATTCAAAAGCTTTGGCCATCTACACCGAAAATTTTGGAACAGAAGTCATGCCGCTATTGTTGAAAGCAGTGGAAAATCCAGATAAAGCATTCCGCTACTCGGCGCTGAACTTGGCCGAAAAAATGGACGATGTTGCTACTACTCGCGCCTGGATGACAAAAGCGCAAACCGTTCCCGACGAAACCAAAGCGGAAGTCATTGATATGCTGGGGAGGAAAGGCGATGCTTTGGCGATAAATTTTGTGAAAGAAAATCTTAATGTTCCGTCCGAAATTGTTCGGGTGGAAGCAATCAACGCTCTGCTGAGACTGGAAGGAAACAAAGCCGCTCCCGTTCTGATAGAACATCTTACAAAGGGTCAGGATTTGGAGGCGACAAAAACCGCTTTGCTTCAGTTGACCGATCAGGCACATCTTGCACCGGTTGCTGCCCAGCTCGACAAAACATCGGGAAAAACAAAAGCCGCATTTGTCGATTTGATTGCTGCAAAATCGGGTACGGAATATTTCGACAAAATTTTCGCCCTGACCCAATCGGGCGATGCCGATGAAAAAGCTGCTGCGTTCAGGGCACTAAAAAAGGTTTCGACAGAAAAGAACCTGGATAAAATCATCGAACTTTTGCTGGCTGTAAATAATGAAACTGAAATAAAAGAAACACAACTGGCTGTGGTTGCAGCCGCAAAAGGTGTTGAATCGGAAAAAACTGAAAACGGCAAACTGCTGACCGCTTTAAAAAACACTGCTCAAAAGGAACGTATTCTTTCAATTTTACCCGAAATTGGCGGCGATGTCGCCCTTGAGACTGTTTCCGGGTATTTTAAAAATTCAACCGGAAAAATCAAAGAAACTGCTTTTGAAGCCCTGACCAACTGGAAAGAATACGAAGCATCGACTGCACTGTACGGAATCTGCCAGACAACTTCCGGCGATTTTCGCACCAAAGCTTTTGCAAGTTTTATCCGGCAGGT
>CAYWBV010000370.1:0-4227 GCA_964455785.1 uncultured Maribellus sp. | reverse complement strand
TTAAATTTGCCTCCTTCAAACTGTCTAAAACAGCGCGGTGCTGAATTTCCATCCTTTCCAGAAATTCTGTTTCAAATTCCTTCACTTTATTTGCCGGAACACTCCGCAGTAATTCTTTGGTTCCGCAATAAATAATGGCAATCTGATGTTCGATTTTCATGGGCGAGTACTGGCCCTGTTTCAGGATTTCCACGTTTTTGCGGCCTTTGTCGAGCACGCGCATGGTAGCAGCGTCGAGGTCGGAGCCGAATTTCGAAAACGCTTCCAATTCGCGGAACTGCGCCTGGTCGAGTTTCAGCGTACCGGCAATCCTTTTCATGGCTTTTACCTGGGCGCTTCCACCCACACGCGAAACTGAGATCCCTACGTTGATGGCCGGACGGATACCTGCATTAAACAGGTTCGATTCAAGAAAGATCTGCCCGTCAGTAATGGAAATCACATTGGTTGGAATATATGCCGAAACGTCGCCGGCCTGCGTTTCGATAATCGGCAGCGCTGTTAACGAGCCGCCTCCTTTCACTTTATCTTTTAAACAGTCGGGAAGGTCGTTCATTTGCGAGGCCACTTCATCCGAGTCGATAATTTTCGCAGCCCTTTCAAGTAACCGGGAGTGCAGGTAGAAAACGTCGCCGGGATAAGCTTCGCGCCCTGGCGGACGACGGAGCAGCAACGATACTTCGCGGTACGAAACCGCCTGTTTCGAAAGGTCGTCATAAATAATCAGGGCATCGCGGCCGGTATCGCGGAAATATTCGCCAATGGCGGCGCCTGCATACGGAGCGTAAAACTGCAGAGCAGCCGGGTCCGACGCGGTAGCCATAACAATCACGGTGTATTCCATCGCGCCATGTTTTTCGAGTGTGGCGGCAATGTTGGCCACAGTCGATCCTTTCTGGCCAACGGCGACATAAATACAATATACAGGTTTTCCTTTTTCGTAATTCTCGCGCTGGTTGATGATGGTATCGATGGCAACAGCGGTTTTCCCGGTCTGGCGGTCGCCGATAATCAGCTCCCGCTGTCCGCGGCCAATGGGAATCATGGCATCGATAGCTTTTAACCCGGTCTGAAGCGGTTGTTTTACCGGCTGCCGGTAGATTACCCCGGGCGCTTTCCGTTCCAGCGGCATCTCAAACAATTCGCCCTGGATGGCACCTTTGCCGTCAACGGGTTCGCCGATGGTGTTGATAACACGCCCTAACAAACTTTCGCCAACCATAATCGAGGCAATCCTTTGTAACCGTTTTACCGTATCGCCTTCTTTAATCTCTTCGGAAAGGCCCAAAAGAACGGCGCCCACATTGTCTTCTTCCAGGTTCAGCACAATCCCTTTCATGCCGTTTTCGAACTCTATCATTTCGTTCGACTCTACGTTCGAAAGGCCGTAAATACGGGCAATGCCGTCGCCAACCTGTAAAACGGTACCAACTTCTTCCAGTTCGGCTTCCGATTTGAAGCCCACCAGTTGTTGTTTTAAAATTTCGGATACTTCAGCAGGTTTAATATTCGCCATGTTCTGTATTTTTTTCGCTTTTTGATTTCTTTTTCTATTTTATTTCGGTTACGAGCAAACTCTGTTTTATTTTTTTAAGTTGGGTGGCCACGCTGGCATCGTACTGTTTATCGTCGAGCCGCAGAATAACGCCCCCGACAATGTTTGGGTTGATTTTGCCTGAAAGTTCAATTTTTGCGTTGAGTTCTTTCTCCAGCAGTGCAACAATTTTTGCGATGGTTTCCGGGTTTATTTCGGTTGCCGTGGTGATAACCGCCGACTGAATATTCTGATCTTTTCGGGTAAACCCGAGAAAATTACGGCAGATTCCGGGAATATGGACTTCCCTTTTATTTTTGGTTATCAGTTGAAGAAAACTGAGTGTGAGCGGATTTACTTTTCCCTTAAAAATCAGCGAAAGTATTTCGTTTTTTTTCGAAGTTTTTACTACCGGGCTCTCCAGTAAAAGAATAAAATCAGTTGATTCCCTGCAAATTCCGGACACAAGTTCGATGTCGGTTTTCAGTTCCTTCAGCAGGTTTTTTTCTTTTGCCAATGTAAAAAAAGCTTTGGCGTACCGAACGGTTATTGCACTTTGATCCATACGTTAATTCAGCTTAATATCGTCAACCAGGCCGTCCACCATTTTTTCCTGTTCGCCTTTGTTGGCCAGCTCTTTTTTAATCACTTTTTCGGCAATCATCACCGAGAGTTCCGCCACCTGTTTTTTGATGTCGTTAATGGCAGCCGTTTTTTCGGTTTGAATTTGCAGGCGGGCATGTTCAATATTTTTCTGAGCTTCCAGTCCTGCTTTTTCTTTGGCTTCGGCAATAATTTTATCTTTCAGGTCTTTCGCTTCTTTCAGGATGACATCCCTTTCCCGACGGGCTTCGGCAATAATTTTCTCGTTCCCGGCTTTTAACCCGGCCACTTCTTTTTTCGCTTCCTCGGCTGAATTTAATGCGTTGGCAATCGATTCTTCCCTGTCTTTTAACGCGTTCAGAATCGGTTTCCAGGCAAACTTCCGGAGAATAAAAAGAACAATTCCGAAAATGATAACCATCCAAAATATTGTCCCGGGATTTGGAGTAACTAAACCCATACTTTTACATTTTAAGTTAAGGCAGCAAAGCCACAGGCAATCCCTGAGGCTGCTGCCAAAATTTTTTTGTTATACAAAAATTACAAGCGCACAAATGATCACAGCGAAGAAGGCCACACCTTCGATCAATGCTGCTGAAACGATCATGTTCGAGCGGATGTCGCCGCTGGCTTCGGGCTGGCGTGCAATGGCTTCCATGGCGCTGGCGCCGATTTTACCAATGCCCATACCTGCCCCGATAGCTGCGAGACCTGCGCCCAAAGCAGCTCCCATCTTACCGACGGCAGCGCCGGTAGCGGCGGCTTGTAGCAGTACAGTTAAAATTGCTGATAACATAGCATTTAATTTTTAAGATTTATATTAATGATGATGCTCTGCTGTCGCCATTCCGAAATAGAGCGCCGACAACAAAGTGAAAACATAAGCCTGAATAAACGACACCAACACGTCGAGCAATAAAATAAATACCGAAAATAAAATGGAAATGGGGCTTGCCGCCAAACCTACGCCTGAGCCGAAAAGACTGGCGAAAATAAAAATAAGGCTCACAAAAACCGTCACAATCATGTGCCCGGCCAGCATGTTGGCAAAAAGTCGCACCATCAGAACAAACGGTTTGGTAATAACGCCCGAAAGTTCGACAATCGGCATCAGCGGAAGCGGAAATTTCAACCACCACGGAACATCGGGGTTGTAAATTTCTTTCCAGTAGTGTTTGTTCCCGTTGAAGGTGGTAATAAAAAAGGTAAACAGCGCCAAAACCATGGTTACCGCGATGTTTCCGGTTACGTTGGCTCCGAACGGCGGAATGGGCACGAGCCCGATAAAGTTGTTGATCAGAATAAAAAAGAAAAGCGAAAGCAGGAAAGGCATAAATTTTTCAGACTTTTTTTCGCCGATGGCGGGTTTAGCCACTTCGTCGCGGATAAAAAGGATGACCGGTTCCACAAGGTTTTGCAGGCCCGAAGGCGCTTTCCCTGCGTTTCTTTTGGCGGAACGGGCTACCGAAAAAATGAGCCAGAACAAAACGATAACCGACACCAAAACACCGGCTACGGTTTTTGTGATGGAAATATCGATGGGTTTGCCCGCTTCGTTGCCCGCTTCGTCAAGCTCGACAATTTTACCTTCGTTCTCTTCGCTGTGCGAAAGCCTGAATCCTTTGTAATCATCATGGCCATGATGAAATTTCGACGACATAAAAACATGGAAACTTTTGCCCCCGTGCCATTCCGGTTTCTCACTGTAAAGGATAACCGGGAGCGGGATACTGATGTGCGTATCGCCAAACGAAACAATGTGCCAGTCGTGCGCATCCGAAACGTGTTCGATAACAAATTTCCCGGCGTTAAACTCTTCTTCGGCAGGTATTTCTCCTGCGTGACCCTCCGGTTCACCTTCGTGCTGCGCATAAAGCGGCGTAAAATGTATCACCGCCGACGCAAGAAAAACAAAAAATACTTTGGCAATTTTCAGCATAGTTTTACCCCGTTTTGTCAAGTGTCCACAAATTTAAAAGTTTTTTTGAAGGACAAATGAAAATACCATTTTTTCATTTCAGAATTAACAATGTTTAAAAAATTATGTTCCCAGTTTCGGGGTAAATTCTGGCGACATTTTCTAAACCTGT
>CAYWBV010000369.1:4161-4230 GCA_964455785.1 uncultured Maribellus sp. | reverse complement strand
ACACCGATCCAGTTGGTTTGATGCCTTTGAAATTTTTCAACGACACCGATCCAGTCGGTTTAATGCCTT
>CAYWBV010000369.1:0-4061 GCA_964455785.1 uncultured Maribellus sp. | reverse complement strand
TGAAATTTTTCAACGACACCGATCCAGTCGGTTTGATGCCTTTGAAATTTTTCAACGACACCGATCCAGTCGGTTTGATGCCTTTGAAATTTTTCAAAAAACGTAAAAACATCCTTCTCCACTCTTCTGAAATTTCCTGATGGATTTGTGGTACCCCACTATTCACCACTGAAATTTTCAGAAGCGCCCGCTCCGGGTGATTAAATCTTTTTTGAAATTTTCGGAAGTTCCTTCTCTTATCGCTTTCCCACCACTGTTCCGGGATATTTTCATAAAAGGTTTAACATCACAAACTTAACAAAAAAGTTTTTATAAATGATATCGAAAGGCAGAAAAAATTTCTTTATCGCCCGGTTAATTCTAAAAAGATTCCTTGCTTCGCTGCGGAAAAACAGACCTTTAGCGACTTTTGCGGATAGGAAGAGATGGGTTGCCGGCTTTGCCGGCAACCCATCTCTTCCTAAAATATAAATTATTAATTGTCATTTCGAATGAAATGAGAAATCTCTATCTGAAATATTTTAGATAAAATTTATCGCGCAGTAGTAAAAAATTCTGGATTTTTAATCCCGCCATTAACGGCAACGGGATGTTTATTATTGGGTTAGTGATATAAATGACGATTTTCAGGTATTGTTCATTACGTATATCCATGGTTGCCTGTAACTCTTCAGTTGTTCGTTTCTGAATCGTTGCGTTTATTCAGGGTATAGGAAAAATGTACAGCTTCCAACTCTTCGGTTGGCCCGGTTTTACGGTAAAAATCAACAGCATGGTCATCCACCTTTTCGGCCTGAACAAAAAACTCGTCAATTCCGAACTCCCGGCAATAGGTTTTGACAAAATCAATCAATTGCCTGCCCACTCCCTGCCGCTGATACGCGGTCAGCACAGCCAGGTCGTAGATGTAAGCCAGAGGTTTGGCTGAATAATACTGCGGGAGGATGTACATCGTTAAGCCGCCAATCACTTTCCCGTTTACTTTTGCCACGACTGCCCAACAACGTTTATCCCGTACCAATTTTTCGAGATAACTTTTGCCGGGCGATTCAAATTTGTCCATTTCAAATACCTCTCTGAATACGCGCAGTAATTCAAGTAATTCGTCAACGCCATTTTCCGCTACAATCTGAATATCTGTTTTCATTTTTTTACCGGCTTTCCGTTGTTCAAACTTTCCGGGCATTCAATATAATCATTTTTGTTGTACCGAATGTTGAAACTGCTTTTTTGAGGTGTACACCAAAATTCTCTTTTTTTACCGTAAAAAACGAAAAACACGAAAGGCGCGAAATAATTACAACACAATTTTCGAGACATCGGGAACATTCGTTCTTATGCGTTTCGTTATTACACCCCAAACCGTGTAATTTTCTTTTTTTTGATAACCCTGGCAGTTAACAAAAGGCAACCGGCAAGCGGATTCTGCAATGAACAAAAAAACGGAAGTTTATCACGCGCGAACGATAATACGTCGCAGATGTATCTCTTTTTGTGCCTTTTACGTTTTTCGTTATTTTTAAATATGGGTTTTACAATTCACTCCTGAATTTCGGATTGATTCCGGAAATGATTGCTGAAAGGGAATGTTGCGGGGCACCCGTTATTTTATCTCCACTGGATCAGTGCGCTGTTTAACGCATTTTCGACACGCCACTGCGGTTTGTGGAAATAAATCAGCCCGTGGCCGGGCAGCATGATGTCCATATCTATCTGCGCAAACCGGCGGAGCGATTCGGTATAAATCTTTTTGTTAAAATCGATTGAACCGTCCCAGCCAAAGTCGCCCGCCAGCAGTGTGCCGATGATGTCGCCGCTCACTACCATGTGTTTGTTTTCGTGTTCGAACGAATACGCTGTACAACCCATGGAGTGGCCGGGAAAATGGCCGACAAAAATTTCGACACCTCCGACTTTCAGCGTTTCGCCATCCGAAACCACCAGGTCAACTTCAACCGGCGTAAACTTTTTATGGTAGAGATAACCGGCGCAACGTTCGTCGCCGCTGGCGAGAGCGTCGGCGGTTTCGTAAATCGCGACCAGCTTTACGCCGCGTTTTTGCAGCAGGTGTGCGCCGCCGGTATGGTCGAAGTGCGGGTGGGTTAAAAAACAATAGCGGATATCATCGGGGTTCAAATCCCAGTATTTCATGTTCCGGAAAATCTGATCCAGCGTGTCGCCAGATCCGCAGTCGAACATAATCAGACCGCCCTCTCCTTTCAGGATGTATGAATTTCCGTCGTTCCACAACGCTCCCTGAAGATCAAAGGTTATCCCGTTTAAATCTCCGCCTACCTGGTATAAATTTTTAAGTATCTGCATGGTTTGTAATTTATTTGTGTTTCTGTTTATATCTTTTTCAATTTATTTTCCAGTTCCATCACCCTGTTTATCAGTTTGTCGGCTATTTCCTGGTGTATTCTGTCGAACGGCAAAGCAGGTTCGCGCACATACGGCGTCGGGTAAATCCCTTGTTTGAAAAGTAATCTTTTAAAAAAGTGGATGGAGATATCGAGATGCTGGTTGGAAAAAACAAGTACCGGCAAAATCTGTTGAAACAGCTCTTCCGATTCCTGCACCCGTCCCTCGGCAAACCACCGGTAAATGGTGGTATAAATCCAAAACATTGCGGTGGGCATAAAGGCATGAACTCCTCTTTTCAACGCTTCGGGCAACTGTTGTACGGCCCATCCGCCGCTGACGTTCAGCCGCCCGCCGGTTAGTTCCAGAATCCTTGAATATTTCACACCGGCGGGTATGGTTTCCACTTTCAGACAGCGAAATGTTTCCACATCCCGGAACAATTCCACAATCAATTCGTCGGGCAAACCATAACCCGACGCATCCCAGTCCTGCAACATAATCATTTCCGGGGCCAGTTCCGCCAGGTTTTCAAAGTGATGTTTAAATTGTTCCCGGCTGTAAAAAGGAATCTGAAACAATACATTTTTACAGCCCAGACGGATGTACGATTTCAGAAGGCGCTTACTTTTTGAAAGGTCGGTTTCGCCGGCGCCGGCAATAACCGGAACTTTGCCATCAACGGCCTCCAGCACGGCATCTACCATCGATATTCTTTCCTGTTCTGTTAATTTATACACCTCGGAGGCCATTGCCGGAACAAGAAACCCGGCCACACCGGCGCGTAACGCTTCGCCGGTATTTCTTTTTAATGCCCCAAAATCGACCGTGCCGTTTTTGTCAAACGGCGTATTAAGTACGGTTACGATTCCTTTTAACGGATACAGTTCTTTCATTCAGCCCACCGTTTTTATTTTAATTCTCCACCTCGATCACCCAGTCGCTGAATTCCACCCAGTATTGGTTTTTATCGCACGAGCCCGCGGCCAACCCAATATCGATGGCTTCGTTCAAACCGGGGATGACGGAAGTCGGTTTTTCCACCACCCAGTTTTTCCCGTCGTAGCTCACATAACCGGTGAAGCGGTTTCCGTGGCGCACCAGCCTGAGCCAGATGGGAACATCCACCTCTTCGGGAACATTCTGGCTACTGGCTTTGTGCATACAGCCATCGCCAAATTCATCGTAGTGGATTCCGGCGCGCCCGGGCGTTCCGAACAACAATACTGAACCGGCGCTTCCCGGCCTGGTGTCGAAACTTTGGGTGATATCGTTTCGCACAAACAGTCCCGAACGAAACCATTCGTGTGTACGTTCGCCAAATGCAGTGATTTTAACCGTAGCCTGAAAATCACCTTTTATCTTTTCAACAAAAACCGACGCGTATGAATCTTCGGCATGGAAGAAATCGGAGCCGCTGGCTTTGATACGGTATTTGTTCTTATTCACATCCATTTCAATTTCATACGGTTTTGCTTTTGCCGAAGCGTAAGTTTTTATTTTATTTTTCGAAAGTTGAAGCGGATGGAGACCAAACACCGAAATTTCTGCCTCCTGGCTGTTTTCAATCCTTACGCTGTGTTCGCCTACTTCGGGATTAAACGTAAACTGAACCGGTTGCGACCCGTTACCTGCCAGTTTGACCGGCAATTTCGCCACAACTTTATTATCGACAAACAGTTGCGCTTCTTTTTCGACCG
>CAYWBV010000368.1:0-4244 GCA_964455785.1 uncultured Maribellus sp. | reverse complement strand
TTCCCGGCCTGGCAATCGGAAATAATACGTCCAAGGTCGGAATTTGGGTCAGCCAAAGCTAAGATAGGTTTCCCCGAAGCCAGGTATTCGAACACTTTTCCCGGAATGTGGCCCTTCGCATTTTTTGTCCGGTTTTGCAACACCAGCAAACAACCCGAACCGGCATATTTATGTTTTACCTCACAATGATCGATATACCCCGAGAACGTGAGTTTACCGGCTAACGTCCTGTAACGGGTTAACTCACGGTAAATCCTTTTGTCGTAAGTCCCGACAATCTGAATAATCAGTTTTTCGTTAAAAGTTTCTGACTCGTTGCACAGCTCGTCCAGAGCCTCCCAAAAAATATTCTGATTGCGGAATGAATTGATCATCCCGATATGGCTGATAATAAACCGGGTTGAAGGGCTTTTGGCCGGAGGGCAAATATCTTCGTTATCGTATCCGTTGGTAATAGAACCGACTGGTTTACTTAAAATATCCTGTAACTCTTTTGCCCAGGATGAACTGACTGTGATAACGTGATTCGCCTCCGACAAAACCTTTTTTTCAAGATGTTTTTGCCGGTTGCGGGCCAGTTTCGTCGGATAAAACTTATCGAGCAAATCGAGTGTTGACCACGGATCGCGCAAATCGGCAATCCACGGAATCCCGGTTTCCTTTTTTAAATGATAACCGATAA
This sequence comes from uncultured Maribellus sp., assembly GCA_964455785.1. Taxonomy (GTDB): domain Bacteria; phylum Bacteroidota; class Bacteroidia; order Bacteroidales; family Prolixibacteraceae; genus Draconibacterium. The sequence goes on along the minus strand of CAYWBV010000368.1, from coordinate 3,562 downwards.
GATGCACACTGTGCGGAGTTCCGGTGGTAATAACAATTTCAGGGTCGATTTCCGGTAAAAGTTGAATTAACCTTTTTGAGGAAGGTTTTACCCAAAACACCCTGGGATCGGGAATTAGAAAGTTTCCACGGATCCATAACGAAACAGTTTCCAAAAAGGTCTGCTTTTTTTCGTCAAAGAGTAATCCGTTATTTACTTTTTCCTCTTTTTTTCTGCCGGTAATTTTTTTGAAAATACCATACGGTTCCCAGATGGGAAGTTTAATGATTTCAGCTTCAGGGGGAATATCAGCTTCGAGAGACGGGTCGATAACCGGATATTCCGGATTTTCAGGCACTACAACAATCGGTTTCCAGCCATTGGAAGGCAGGTGTTTTACAAATTTCAGCCACCGCTGGACACCGCCGCCGCCGCTGGGCGGCCAGTAATATGTAATGATCAGTACCTTTCTCATGTTGAAGTCAAAAATAATGAATCCTGAAAACAGGAAAGGCTTTTTTTAAGGTTTATTTCGGGTAACAGCGCGTTCCTGAAAAAGTATAACGTTACTCCGGTGAAAGTATAGTGATACTTTGACAAAAGTATAACGTTACTTTGGTAAAAGTATAACGATACTCCAACTCAGGTAACACATTACTTTAATTCCACCCCCGCGGGGCAGATATTTTTCACTTCTGCGAAACAAAATACACCTATAAAAAAGGCTGTCCTGTTTTTTGGGACAGCCTCTTTTTGACTGATTTATTGAATCTTTGCAAACAGCTTTTTAAAGCTGACCTGTTCGCTGATAATTTTTCCAATGTCGCTGATAGCAACACGTTCCTGTTGCATACTGTCGCGGTAACGGATGGTTACGGTTTTGTCCTGTGCGGTTTGATGATCCACCGTAACACAGAAAGGAGTACCGATGGCATCCTGTCGCCGGTAACGTTTTCCAATAGAATCTTTTTCGTCGTACTGGCAGTTGAAATCGAATTTTAACCCGTCAATAATTTCGCGGGCAATTTCAGGCAGGCCATCTTTTTTTACCAGCGGCATCACAGCCAGTTTTACCGGGGCCAGCACCGGCGGTATTTTCAACACTACGCGTGTATCTTTTTCCAGTTGTTCCTCACAGTAAGCGGCCGAAATGACCTGCAAAAACATGCGGTCAACGCCAATCGACGTTTCTACCACAAACGGAACGTACGATTCGTTGAGTTCCGGATCGAAATACCTGATTTTTTTCCCTGAAAATTGTTCATGCTGCGAGAGGTCGAAATCGGTGCGCGAGTGGATTCCTTCCACTTCCTTAAAACCAAACGGGAATTTAAATTCCACATCCACTGCGGCGTTGGCGTAGTGTGCCAGTTTTTCGTGTTCGTGAAAACGGTAATTCTCGTCGCCGAAACCAAGCGCTTTGTGCCAGTTCATGCGGGTGGTTTTCCATTTTTCAAACCATTCGAGTTCAGAGCCTGGTTTTACAAAAAACTGCATTTCCATCTGTTCGAATTCGCGCATCCTGAAAATAAACTGGCGCGCCACAATTTCGTTCCGGAACGCCTTTCCGATTTGCGCTATTCCGAACGGTATTTTCATACGTCCGGTTTTTTGAACGTTCAGATAATTTACAAAAATTCCCTGCGCAGTTTCCGGACGAAGGTAAACTTTCAAGGCCCCGTCGGAGGTAGAGCCCATTTCGGTGGCAAACATCAGATTAAACTGGCGAACTTCGGTCCAATTCCGCGTCCCCGAAATAGGGCAAACAATTTCTTCGTCGATGATGATTTGGCGAAGTTCTTCGAGATTACCGTCGTTCAGCGCCTTTGCAAAACGGTTGTGTAGCGCATCCCACTTTTGTTGGTTTTCCAGAACCCTGGCGTTGGTTTCCCTGAATTGCTGTTCATTAAAAGCATCGCCAAAACGTTTTTGGGCTTTTTCAACTTCCTTGTTTATTTTTTCTTCGATTTTGGCTAATTGTTCTTCAATTAAAACATCGGCACGGTAACGCTTTTTTGAGTCTTTATTGTCAATTAACGGATCGTTAAACGCATCCACATGCCCCGAAGCCTTCCAAATGGTGGGGTGCATAAAAATGGCCGAGTCGATGCCGACCACGTTTTCGTGGAGCAGAACCATACTGTCCCACCAATATTTTTTGATGTTGTTTTTCAGTTCTACACCATATTGTCCGTAATCGTAAACCGCGCCCAGCCCGTCGTAAATTTCGCTCGACTGAAACACGTAACCATATTCTTTGCAGTGCGCAACCAGTTTTTTAAAAAGATCTTCCTGTGCCATAATTTTATTTTCGAAAATGAACGACAAAAATAGAATATAATTGGTTGCGGTGAAAAAAAAGATGATTTTTCAAATGGTGCAAACTTTTGGTCATTTGATTTTTGTATTTTGCGCATAAATTCAAAACAAACCGGTTTTTTGTGAACCTTGAAAAGTACCCACAGTGAATAAACAGAAATGAATGGAAAAACAACGGATTCAAAAAAATGTGACCATTCTGGGAGGTGGAATTGCCGGACTTTCTGCCGGATATTTTTCGAAAAAAAAAGGATTTGAATTTGAAATCTATGAAGCGACGGAGCAAGTGGGAGGAAACTGCCGGACAGTATCTTTTGGCGATTTTAAAGTGGACACCGGAGCTCACCGTTTTCACGACAAAGACAAGGAAATAACCCGTGAAACACAAAGTTTATTGGGCGATAAAATCCAGGAAATTAATGTGCCGAGTTTTATTTTCCACAGGAACAAACTCATTCATTTCCCGCTTACTCCAGCCAATGTGTTTTTCCAGCTTTCGTTGACCGAAATATTCAAAGCGGCCTGGTATTTTTTTTCCGACAAACTGAGGTTTTCTAAAAATGATAACTTTCTCTCGCTGGCCTGCCAAAAGTACGGCAGATTCATTGCCGACATGTTTCTGATCAACTATTCCGAAAAACTGTGGGGAGAAAAATGTTACAACTTGTCGCCCGATGTTGCCGGAGCCCGTTTAAAAGACTTGAATTTCAGGTCGATGCTTACCGAGTTTGTTTTTAAGAGTTCCAAAAGCAAGCACCTCGAAGGTTCTTTTTTTTACCCACACAACGGCTTCGGAACGATTGCCGATGAATTGGCCGGTTTTTGCGGAACAGAAAATATTCACCTGAACAGCCCGATAACCGGGATAATCACAAATGGCGACACTATTTCGGAAGTTATCATCAACAACGGAAAGCATATTTTTCCTGAAATGGTGATTAATACCCTTCCGGTTACAAAATTGTTGCAAATGATGTCGCCTACCCCGCCCGACGAAATTCTGGAAACCGTAAAAAAACTAAAATTCAGGCACCTGCGACTCGTGGTTTTCCTGCTCGGTAAAAACCAGGTCAAAGATGCCGCCACCCTCTATTTCCCCGACAACCGTTTTATTTTTACCCGATGTTACGAACCGCGTAACCGAAGCCGTAAAATGAGCCCCGTGGGAAAAACTTCGCTGGTGGCCGAAATTCCTTTTTCCGACGGTGATAAAATTTCGCAACTGACAAACGAAGAACTGGTAACCCGGACCCGACTGGATCTG
>CAYWBV010000367.1:2335-4256 GCA_964455785.1 uncultured Maribellus sp. | reverse complement strand
TTCTCGAAATACCGGAAGATTGCCCGGAGCTACTGCAAAACAGTACAATTTATTAAAGCCCCTTTCGCTCAAAGAAAAATGCTGAAACATTTGAACAGCAATGAGATTGACTACCGCGATATTCCGGTGGTCATTAACAACTATAATCGAATCAATCATCTGATTCAACTGATTCATTGGCTGGAGAAAGCCGGGACGAAGAATATTTATATCATTGACAATGCTTCCTCTTATCGTCCTCTTTTAGATTATTACGATTGCACAAAGCACAACGTGATTAAGCTGAATGCCAACATCGGGTACAAAGCTTTTTGGGATACCCCGATTCATTTATGGTTCAAAGGGTTGCCTTATGTTTATACCGATCCGGATGTACTCCCTGTAGAAGAGTGCCCTCTGGATGCAGTCCGGTTTTTCCAGGAGGTTTTGAGTAAATATGAGAAAATAAATAAAGTTGGTTTTGGGTTACAAATTAATGATATTCCGGATTTTTATCCTAAAAAATCGGATGTTGTTGAATGGGAGAAAAAGTTTTGGGAAAATCAAATCTCGGAAGATTTGTATAAAGCCGATATCGACACCACATTTGCCCTGTACAGGGCAAATTCAGTCAAACAACAATGGGGAAAAACGCTGCGAACAGGAGGCAGGTATTTAACAAGGCACTTACCCTGGTATGAAAATCCCGCGTCTCCTTCGGAAGAGGAAATTTATTATCAAAAAATGACCATCGGCAGTTCATGGTACGCAAAGCACAATATTGCATAAACAGTACCTTGCCGGGTTACGAAGTATAATTCGCGCCTCTTATTTCTTTTTTATGACTGTTTGCGGAGGGAAGTGAGTGGGTTCAACATATCATTTTTCAGAAACGCGGAAGTTTGCCTGACAGACTCGGAAATAGGTTGATATTTAAACGAGAACTGCCGGGTAATTTTACCGCCGTCGAATGTATTGACTGCATTTGAATTTGAAACAGTATCACGGGTAATCATGGAAGGTTTCCGGGTAATTAAGCCAGCCAGTGTTGCAGCCCTCCAAACCATTCCAAGCAAAAAATCGGATGCATAATATTTAGGCGCCGGTTTGCCCAAGGCGCGGGCTATCTGCGAAAACAGTTCCTGATAACTCAGGTTTTCGGCGTTTAGAATATACCGTTGATTTTTCGCCGATTCAAAGTTTGGCTCGCCCATTAACAAAATCATTGTTCCGACAACATCTTTCACATCCACGAAACCGGTCACCCCTTTGGTATAAAACTTCAGCCCTTTCCAAATGGTTTTAAAAAACCGGGCGCTGCCGGATTCCCAGTTGCCCGGCCCCAGAATAATCGAGGGGTTGACGATTACAGCGTCGAGGCCTTCTTCTATTCCGCGCCAGATTTCAGCTTCGGAGAAAAATTTACTTTCAGAATAACCTGAAATCTTTTTTGACGGGACCCAACTGGTCCCTTCGGTTACCGGCTGTCCGTTGTACAATCGCCCGAGCGCAGCAATGGAACTCACATGGCAGATTTTTTTCACCCCGTTTTCGATGGCGGCATTCACCAGATTAGCGGTTCCTTCCACGTTATTCGAAATCATTTTTTCCCGCTCATCCCGCTGAAATGAAACGATGGCGGCACAGTGGTAAATCTCGGTTACGCCTTCCAGCAGCCTTTCCAGCGAAAAATAGTCGAGAATATCCCCCTCAACCCATTCAATGCGGTCAAACAATTTTTGGGGATCTTCGCTGTACCACGAAAACGTTTTTAAAACCTGTTGCAAATTGCTGGTTTTCCGTTTCAGCGCTTTTACTTTTTTCGCTGCCGAAGTAAGTTCGAACAACAAATGCGCCCCCACAAGTCCGGTTCCGCCTGTTACAAAAATCATCCGCAAAAAATTTCGGCTAAGATAAAAATTTAAATTCCTTTAACCCTTTC
>CAYWBV010000367.1:0-2235 GCA_964455785.1 uncultured Maribellus sp. | reverse complement strand
ACGGTTCCTTCCACCATTGCCGATTTCGATTTTACACGGTAGCTGCACCCCACTTTTTCGTCCTGCCAGGCCAGCTCCTCGCCCAACGTCCAGTTAATACACACTTTCGGGTTTTTTTTCAGCGTTTCCCACATCCGTCCCGACTGCGCCGAATGGAGAATGACCGAGTCGCCGTCGAACGCAAAATTCATAGGTAAAACATAGGGGACATTATCGTCCGACATGGCAAGCCAGCAGGTTTTGCAGGCTTTGATTACCGCTTCTATTTCTTCCCGGTTTTTGATAAAAAATGTCCGCATAACTTCTCCTTTAAATAAATGCCCGGTTTCCCAGCTTATCCGATAAAACCCTTTCTACTTTTTTCAGGTTCATGTATTTTGACTGTTCTTCAATTACCCTGTCGAAATCCTTTTCGTCCGATGCCTTGTTGATTTCAACCTCAATTTCGGCCATCAGCAGGCGTATTTTCCGTAGTTTATATTCGTAAATAATTTTCGGGATGAGCAGGTCGAGAATGTCTTCCGCCTTTTCGGTAAACCCGCCTCCCTTTTCCCAGATTTTACTTTCTTCGTGTTTAACCGTCAGCAAATCGGTGCACAGTTTGCTCACCGCGCCGTTGGGATGGTACACAAAGTATTTCCACGGATCGAACTGGTCGTTTCCCAGGTTGTCTTTGATATCGTTAAAAATGATTTGGAACAAAGGATTCTCCGGTACCAAATCATCGTTTTCCAATTCTTCCACCATAAATTCGCCAACACTGATAATCGCGGTTTCCCCCGGTCGTTCGCCATCCACTTCAAAAAGCGGCGCTTTACAATATTTTAGTATAAAACGCAGGTATTCCAGTTCTTCTACCATAAAACCGGACGAGCTTTGTACCGGGGTTTCGGGTTGGGACGTAACTTTCCGGGGCGGCTCCCTCGTTTCCTTTTTCTGAAAATCTTCGTCTTGTTTACGTTTTTGTTTCCTGACTTCGGTATATAAAACCTCTTCATCGACGTTGAGCAAACGGCTGCATTCTTTGATGTAAACCGACCGGGTGATGGTGTCGGGGATAACGGCCACCGAACCGATAACATCAGAAATAAGGCGCGCTTTTGCTACCGGATCGTTTTCGGTACTTTTCAGCAGTAGCCGGGTTTTAAACTGGATAAAATCGGTTTCGTTCTCTTTGATAAAATTCTGAAATCCGCTGGCTCCCATTTTTTTTGCAAACGAGTCGGGGTCCTCGCCGTCGGGAAGCAACAAAACTTTTACGTTCATGCCCTCCTCCAGCACCAGGTCGATACCCCGGAGCGAAGCTTTTATACCCGCATTGTCGCCGTCGTAAATAATGGTGATGTTGGGCGTAAACCGTTTGATGAGCCTGATTTGATCGACGGTGAGCGCCGTCCCCGACGAAGCCACCACATTTTCGATACCGGCCTGGTGCATCGAAAGTACGTCGGTGTAACCTTCCACAAGGTAACATTTGTCGTTGCGGGTAATTTCGCGTTTGGCCTGAAAAATACCGTAAACCACCTTACTTTTGTGGTAGATTTCCGACTCGGGCGAATTGAGGTATTTCGCTGTATTTTTATCTTCTTTCAGAATACGTCCGCCAAAGGCAATCACCCGCCCGGCCAGGTTGTGGATGGGAAACATCACCCGCCCGGCAAAACGGTCGCGCACCCAGTCGTCGCGTTTGATGGTAAGCCCTGTTTTTTCGAGGAACTCCATACGGTAGCCCTCTTTCTGCGCCGCTTCGGTAAACGGCGCTTTGCCGTCGGGGGCAAAACCCAGTTCAAATTTTTTGAGGATGTCGTCGCGGAAACTGCGTTCGCGGAAATATCCCAGCCCGATGGTGCGGCCCTCGTTTTCTTCCCACAGGTAACGGGAAAAGTATTTCTGGGCAAACGACGAAACAATCATCAGGCTTTCGCGCTCGTCTTTCTGCTGTTTCTGTTCCTCGGTCTCCTCCTCCTCGACGATGTCGATGTTGTATTTTTTTGCCAGCCACTTCAGCGCTTCCGGATAAGTGAGGTTTTCGTGCTCCATAATAAAGTTCACCGAATTTCCGCCCTTTCCGCAGCCAAAACATTTAAAAATCCCCTTGGCCGGAGAGACCGTAAACGAAGGCGTTTTTTCGTTGTGAAACGGACATAACCCCAGCAGGTTAACCCCCCGCTTCCGAAGGGTTACAAAGTCGGAAACCACGTCGGTAATTTCCGCGGTATCGAGGATACGTTCAAT
>CAYWBV010000366.1:0-4259 GCA_964455785.1 uncultured Maribellus sp. | reverse complement strand
ATGCTATCGGGATTTTGGTTGAAATACTTGAAAAATGCGGTGCAACGATTATTGGACAGACCAAAGTGGAAGGTTATACTTTCGAATCGTCGCGGGCGCAGAGGGGAGATATTTTTGTTGGTTTGCCACTCGACCAGGAAAACCAGGCCAGGTTAACCCAGCAGCGAGTCGATAACTGGGTAGCCCTGTTGAAAGAAAAATTAAAATAAAATAACTCCATTTTAATTTAAAAATTGAAGGCCGCTGTTTATCGACAGTGGCCTTTTTTTATCTTCTAATGTACAAAAGAAAATACATTATATTCGAAAATGTAAATTTTAAATACTACTCATATGAATACAAATAATTGTAAAACAACAGTTTGTACATTTGTATTTATAATTTTTAAATATTTACATAAGTAAGCCGTGTCTTTTTGTTAATCTTCGATGAGATGGATGTAACCCGAAATAGTGGAAAATTATGGTTTTTGGGGAACAGGGGCATCGATTATTTTTCAAACAACATTGGTATAAAAATAATCGGTAATTGCGAAACCAAAAATATCAACAGGGTTTCGTTATTATCTATTTGGTAATTAAAATTCAATTTAGCGATGGTAAAGTTTCCAAATAAGTTTTATTAATTAATTTTGTGCCTTTTACTAACCAAAAGATTTAAAAAATTGTTAGAAACAAGATACATATTCGTTACAGGTGGCGTTACGTCGTCTTTGGGAAAGGGTATTCTGGCTGCGTCGCTGGCCAAATTACTACAATCACGTGGATACAGCGTGACCATTCAAAAGTTGGATCCTTATATCAATATCGATCCGGGTACTTTAAATCCTTATGAACACGGCGAATGTTTTGTGACAGAAGATGGCGCTGAAACCGACCTTGATTTAGGGCATTACGAACGGTTTCTGAATGAAGCCACATCCCAGGCCAACAATGTTACAACAGGGAGGATTTACCAGTCGGTTATCAGTAAAGAAAGAAAAGGCGATTATCTGGGAAAGACCGTTCAGATTATTCCACATATTACCGATGAAATAAAACGCCGGATTAAAATTCTGGGGTCAAAGGGTAAATACGACATTGTAATTACCGAAATCGGAGGGACAGTCGGCGATATTGAATCATTGCCGTACATCGAGTCGGTGCGCCAGTTAAAATGGGAACTCGGCTCAAAAGCGCTGGTGATTCATTTAACACTGGTTCCGTTTCTTTCCGCAACCGGAGAGTTAAAAACCAAACCGACACAGCATTCGGTTAAACTTTTACTCGAAGCAGGGGTTCAGCCCGATGTTTTAGTTTTAAGAACCGAGCACAACATCGATTTGAGTGTCAGGGAAAAAGTCGCCCTGTTTTGTAATGTTGCCATAGAAGCGGTTGTACAGTCGATTAATGTACCTACCATTTACGAGGTTCCCTTGAAAATGCTGGAGCAAAAACTGGATTTGACCGTACTGAAAAAGCTGGACTTGCCGACCAGCGAAGAAATTGATCTTTCGGCCTGGAATAACTTTCTGACAAAATTAAAAAATCCTACCCAAAGTGTTGAAATCGGGCTGGTTGGTAAATATGTTGAATTGCACGACGCTTATAAATCGATTGCAGAAGCGTTGACCCACGCGGGTGCGGTAAACCGTTGCTCTGTTAATATCAACTGGATTCATTCCGAATCGTTAAAGTCCAACGATTATGTGAAGAAACTTTCGCATCTGCACGGGATTATCGTTGCGCCCGGATTTGGACACCGTGGTATGAAAGGAAAAATTCTGGCTGCCAAATATGCCCGCGAAAAAAATGTTCCTTATTTTGGAATTTGCCTGGGAATGCAGGTTGCAGTCATTGAATTTGCCCAGAATGTGCTGAAACTTTCGGATGCCGATTCAACAGAAATGAACCAGAAAACGCCATTTCCGGTTATCGATTTGATGGAACAGCAAAAGGGAATAACCAATTACGGTGGTACCATGAGGCTGGGGGCTTATGAATGCAGAATTATTGAGCCCGAATCAAATGCCTGCAAGGCATATAATAAATTAACCATTCATGAACGTCACCGTCACCGATATGAGTTTAATGATGCGTTTAGGGAAAAATTTATCGAAGCTGGAATGATTCCGGTGGGGGTAAACCCTGAAACCGATCTTGTTGAAATTATTGAAATCCCGAAAAATAAATGGTTTGTTGGCGTTCAGTTTCATCCCGAATACCGAAGTACCGTTTTAAATCCTCATCCGTTGTTTGTTGATTTTATTAAAAATTCGTTACCAGAAACCGTAAAAAATGGATAAGAAATCGATCATTGGCATAATCCTGATTTTTTTAATATTGGTTGTTTTTTCAGTAATAAACCAACCGTCGAAAGAAGAAATTGAGGCCGCAAAACACCGGCGCGATTCCATCGCACAAATTGAAGTCAGTAAAATGCAGGAACAGCAACAAGCTGCTGAAACTGCTCCTTTAGAGGTCGTTCCTGATTCGGTTTCTTCTGAAAATAGTATTCAGTCGAAAATTGATGAATTTGGCGTTTTTGGCAGTAGTGCAATAGGCGAAGAAGAGTTTTATACGCTTGAAAACAACCTTGTGCGCATAACTTTCTCAAATAAGGGAGGAAGGATTTATACCGTACAACTGATAGATTATCAGACCCACGATTCGTTGCCGCTAATTCTGTTCGACGGACCGGAAACCCAATTCGGGTTGAATTTTTTTGCTCAGAACAGGAGTATTCAAACCAACCAATTGTATTTCAAACCTGTTTCAGCTAATAAAAATAAAGTAGTTACCGGGCCTGCGGTAAAAAAAGGAAGCGAAGGCAAAATCAAATTTAATGAAGAAAATCCTGGTGGCTCTGAATCTATGGCTTTTCGTCTCGAAGTTGAGCCAGGAAAATACCTGGAATATGTTTACACACTTCCCTTTAATTCTTATATGGTGAATTTTGATGTAAACATGCAAGGAATAAATCAGTACATCGCCACCAACCAGTCATACCTCAATTTTACCTGGTCGTTCGATGTGCCACGCCAGGAGCGTATTTCAAGTTTTGGAGAAGACAGGTACACCAATATTTCCTACAAATTTTTTGAGGCCGATTTCGACAATCTCAGCCAAAATAAATCAGACGAGGAAAATCTGAGCACCCGCGTGAAATGGATTGGTTTTAAGCAGTTATTTTTTAATTCCACAATTATTGCCAACGAGTTTTTTCCCAACGCACAAATTCGGTCCACTATTTTTGAGGAAAACCCAAAATATCTGGCTAACTTTTATGCTGACATTGCATTCCCTTATGAAGGGACCCAAAAAGAATCGGTTGGAATACAGTTTTATTTTGGGCCAAACCACTACCAAACCCTGAAACAATATAAAATTGAACTCGAACGGCAGGTTTACCTTGGATACGCCATTGTTCGCCCAGTGAATCAATATTTAATTATCCCCACTTTCAATTTTTTGCGAAATTATATTGGTAATTTCGGGCTAATTATTCTGTTGCTTACCATTTTTATTAAATTAATTCTGTTTCCGTTCACCTACAAATCATACATGTCTCAGGCAAAAATGCGGGCCCTGAAACCAGAAATCGATGAAATAAACAACAAAATTGGTATGGGTACCGAAAAGGCGATGGAGCGACAACAGGCAACCATGGCATTGTACAAAAAAGCCGGTGTAAACCCAATGGGAGGGTGCTTACCTATGCTTTTGCAGTTCCCTATTTTAATTGCCATGTTCTTTTTCTTCCCAACCTCTATTGAATTACGGCAGGAGAGTTTTCTTTGGGCACACGATTTATCGACCTACGACTCGATACTCGACCTTCCCTTCAAAATACCGTTTTATGGAGATCATGTCAGTCTTTTCTGTCTGCTGATGACCATTACCACCATCATCTCTACAAGTTTGAACCAGCAGGCTGCTTCGTCGCAGGCAATGCCGGGTATGAAAACCATGATGTATATGATGCCAATTATGTTCTTGTTTATTTTGAACAGTTATTCTTCGGGTTTGAGTTATTACTATTTTTTGGCAAACGTAATTACGATTGGACAAACTTATATTATCCGCTATTTTGTTGATGAAGAAAAAATACGGGCACAACTGCAGGTGAACAAAAAGAAGCCCGTAAAAAAGTCGAATTTTCAAAAGAGGCTTGAGGATATGGCAAAACAGCGCGGCGTTCAAATGCCAAAAAAATAACCTGAGTTCGTCAATTTAATGTCCTAAATTAAAAAATATGAAAAGAAGTGGTCTTTTATTTAT
>CAYWBV010000365.1:0-4283 GCA_964455785.1 uncultured Maribellus sp. | reverse complement strand
AACGCCAAAGTAAACAGTTTAAAGTCAAAAGTTGGCTGTTTAAAGACCAAAGTAGATTGTTTAAACACCGGAGAAGACTATTTAAACACCAAAGTAGCTTGTTTAAACACCAGAGAGGACTATTTAAACACCAAAGTAGCTTGTTTAAAGTCCAAAGTTGGTTGTTTAAAGTCGAAAGTAGATTGTTGAAACACCAAAGTAAACAGTTTAAATTCCAAAGTAGATTGTCGAGCTACCGGGATTGGCATTCGAAACGCCAAAATAAATTTTCGGGAACTTGAAGTTTGTGGCTTTTTTTCAAACCTGTCAGGTTTTTTCCAAACCTGACAGGTTTCGGATGCTGCGGCCGGTTGTTTTGGATGGGGTATGGCCGGATTTTTGACCCGCCCCGGGGGAATGTTCGAAGGGTTTGAACGTTTGAAGGGTTTGTTGTTTGTTGTACAACTCAGAACTCGGAACTCGTGACTCGCGGCTCGGAGCTTGCGGCTCTCTGTGGTTTGTCGTTCATCCCGGACAGCGGTTGCTTACTGGCTGCCCATCGTAAGCAGATTCGGGAAGTAGTGTAAAGGAACAGATTCCTTGCTTCGCTGCGGAATGACAACGAATCAGGGCAGTGTGGCAGGGAGATTGAGGGGCGACTTTGCCGCCCCTCAATCTCCCTCTTTTTAACGGATAATACTGTCCTTCCGAAGGAGTGCAACGACTGAACCCGCCTGAATGACGCAGTCGGGCAGGGAATCTCTCTCTTTAGCCGAACCTGGCTTTCTAAACGAGGTCAATCGTCAGCTCGTAGCTCGGAGCTCTTTGCTCTTAGCTCGCAGTTCGTGACTCGCGACTTTTTTTTGTTTTTCCCGAAAAGCTTATTACTTTTAAACCACTAAAAACCAAAAACAAAACCGCTTGTGCAACCATATTCAAATACCAGTCATTACAGCAAAAACCGCAAACATCCGGCGGCTGCCAAACCCGGAAATAATGAAAAAAAGTAGATTAACTTCGTGATATTATATAGTTATAGCCAATATTAAAGAATTAGATAATTTGTCAAACATGAAAAAAAAGCTTCTAATATTTATAATTATTTTAATCCAGTCAATTTTATTATTTGCGCAGACCTTTACAGATATTACACCAACAAACTTTCCAAAATTACAACTTGGAGCTGTAGACCTTGGAGACTATGACAATGACAATGATTTGGATATATTAATTTCCGGGATAGATGATAAAAGTAGAAATTATATTACAACAATTTTCAAAAATGATAACGGAACTTTTTCTGAACTATCCGGCTTAAATATCAGTGCAGTGTGCCTTGGGAACGTTGAATGGGGAGACTTTGATAGAGATGGTGATCTGGATATTCTTGCTGTCGGTCTTTTTGCAAATGAACCAGAAATAATCTCAATTAGTAGAATTTATGAGAATGTCGGTAATGATAAATTTGTTGTATTGCCAGACACGAAATTACCCGGGGTTTATCACGGTATTGCAAAATGGGGAGATTATAACAACGATGGTTTATTGGATATAGTAATGGCTGGACATGAGGTGACTGCCATATACAAAAACAATAGGAATGGCCAGTTTAAAGAAATAACAGGATTATCGTTGCCATATATTTGGCAAACAGGACAAGTCGATTTGGGAGACTATGATAATGATGGAGATTTGGATCTGTTTTTTGCCGGATATGATGGCGGTTCAATTGGGGAGCTTTATAGAAACAAGGGAAATGACACCTTTGTTGAAGATACATCTTCCGTAATAAAAGGAACTCACAGAGGAAGTGTAAAATGGGGCGACTACGATAGTGATGGCGATATCGATTTAGCTATTGCCGGTGATTCAAGATCAACCATTGACATAAAAATCGTTGAAATATATGAGAATAAATCCGCAAACTTTACGAAGGATGAACGTGCTGAATTAACTGGAATTGAAGATGGGGCCATTATTTGGGGAGACTTTAACAACGACGGACTTTTGGATTTATTTGTAGCGGGGTATTTCTACGGTACAACAAGCTGTTTGTACACAAATAATGGAGATCAGTCTTTTACAAAACATGAACAAAGTGAGTTAAATATTTTAGGATTTGATTGTCATGATATTGCCTGCGGGGATATCGATAATGATCATGATTTAGATTTGATAATTGTTGGCGAAAATATAGCAGCAACAAAAATCTATAGAAATAATATAAATACACCTAATACCATTCCTACTCCCCCAAGTAATTTAGTATCAGAGTTAATCAGAGATACTATTACGCTTAGTTGGAATAGTGGTTCAGATACAAAAACTCCTCAGACAGGACTTAGTTATAACATAAGTATCTCAAATTCTAAAGGAGAAGTTATCCCTCCAATGTCTAATGACACGACAGGAAAAAGAAGGATTGTAGCAATTGGCAATTGTTCTCTTAATAATTTTTGGAAAAGCTCAAATCTTAAAGCTGGTAAACATAGTTGGAAAGTACAAACAATTGATAATACCTATGAAGCATCTTCTTTTTGTGTATCAGATTCTTTTTTAATTCCGGTCACATCTGATTTCGTAGTTGATAAGATAGAATGTTGTCAAGATGAGTTGGTGAAAATAGAATACACAGGAAATGCTTATGAGGATGCCAATTTTATTTGGAATTTTGATAGTGCTACATATGTTTTAAATTCTGCCCCTTTTGTCTATTATGTAAGTTGGGGTAATAGTGGAATTAAGCATATATCTCTTTCTGTCATCTATGAAAATGATACATCTTCCACAACAATTATTGAAGAACAAGTAAATCCTATTCCTAGTGGCATATTATATGGAGATTCAACCATAACTGAAGGAACAACAAGTAACATATTTGTTGAATTAAATGGCATACCTCCTTTCACAGTTAATTATACGAATGGCTTTTATTCAGACATTTTCACAACAAATAATTTTATAGATACTATTTCTATCGACACTTCTGGAATTTATAAAATAACCAACATTATTGATGCCAATGGTTGTAATTCTGGAGTAATAAAAGATTCATTAATTGTACATTTGATGGCTGTCGATGATACAACTATAAATGTGTCTGAGGACTACAATTGCGAAAACTTTTCAACTGTTTTCCCCAACCCATTTGATGAACAAATTTTCACAACCATTAAAACAAATGCAGCTACATACTGCTCAATTGAAATATTTGATATATATGGAAAAAGACTGTTGTTTGACAATAAATACATTGAAAAAGGAGTCTCTGATTTAAGTATTGATACGAATTGTTTGAGCAAAGGTATATACCTACTCTATATTCATGATAAAAATATTGTATTAAGAAAAGCAAAAATATTAAAAGAATGATAAATACTGGCTATAACTTCAGCTACCCGTCAAGTGCGGTTTTAGTGGTTCTCGGTGGGCATCTTTTCGCTCGGGCTACTTATCGGCTTGGCAGGAAATCGCCCGCAGTTCGCCCCTGCGTGTAGCTTCCTACGTTGTGTGCGAATTTAACAGACACTGCATTATTGACAAATAAAAAGTATTCAAATGAAATATATTGATATAGAAAATTGGAAAAGGAGAGGTCATTATGAATTTTTCCACAGGATGGATTATCCGCAATTCAATATTTGTATGGACATAGATGTCTCAAATTTTGTAAAGATTACTAAACAAAAAGGATTGTCGTTTTACTATTCAATGATATTTGCAAGTACCACTGTGATTAACCAGATTGAAAATTTTAAATATCGAATACGGGATGACAAAGTTGTGTTACACGATAAAATCCACCCTTCGTTTACGGATATGAACAAAGACGAAAGGGATGATTTGTTTAAATTGATTACAGTGGGATTAAGCGATGATATATATGAATTTGAGAAAATAGCAAAAGAAGCGAGCGAAAATCAAAAAGACTATTTTGGACTGGATAAATTGATTGGAAGAGATGATTTGATTTATATTACCTGCATTCCATGGATTTCTTTTACTCATATTTCTCATACGATATCATTAAATAAAAACGATTCAGTTCCAAGAATATCCTGGGGAAAATATTACAAACAAGGAGAAAAAATATGGCTGCCTTTTTCTGTACAGGTGAATCATTCATTTATTGACGGATATCACGTTGGTAAATATGTGGAAAGATTACAGGAATTTATCAATGAAATGAAATAAAACCTGCACACAATTAATAGGAATAGGAGCGGTCGGCGCGCCCCGGTCCCGTTTTGGCGGAAACCCGGCGACGGGCCGGAGTTGTAACAAACGTTGCAGCCCATAATTGA
>CAYWBV010000364.1:0-4319 GCA_964455785.1 uncultured Maribellus sp. | reverse complement strand
GACGACTTTTCGCAGGATAATTCTCTTTCGGTACTGGGAACTATGAAAAGCGTGGAAAAAAGAATCCACGTTTCGTCGCTGAACCAGGAAACCCGGTACTCGGTAAAACTGGCGCAAAACATTGCGCTGAAAGCGGCTCAAAATGATTGGGTAATGGTAGTCCCGGTTTCGGTTTCGGGCTTTGGCAACGAATGGCTTTTGCGCATTTCCGAACGAACAGGCCAGGATAATACGTTGATTCTGAATTATACAAATGTGTCGGACGGGAAAGGGTTTTATCGTCTGCTTTACCGGGTTGAAAGTTTTATCCAGCAATTTAAAAGTGTGGGTTACTGTAAAGCCGGGCTGCCGTTTGTTTATTCCGAAATCAATGTGGCGTTCAGAAAAGAAAAATATTTTGAAACCGGCGGGTACGGGCAAAAAGTGAAAGAACCCTATGCCAATCTTGAGCTGATCATAAATTCCTTTATTAAAAAGAAGGAAACCGATATTAGTTTTGTGGCTGAAACCTCCGTTTGGAAAGATGAAAACATAACACGGGACGATTATTACGATTTATTAAATAAAAGTATCCGTATTGAAAATTATCTTACTTTAGGGAAAAGGGTTGTGCTTTTTACCGACGAATTTTCAAAATTATTGTTTATCCCGGTTCTATTTCTCGTAATTGTTTTTCTCCCTGAACTTTGGCTTGTATATACTGTATTGTCGGTGTTGTTGTTTGTTCTTTATTTGCTTATCATAAAATTTGTATTAAATCGTTTGAACGAACGTAAATTATTCTTATCTTCGTTAGCGTACGATTTGCTGGCGCCCTATTTTAAAGGATATTACCGCTGGCATTTTAGAAAGCGAAGTGGGAATCAAAAATGGAGGAGCAAAATTTAAAATTATCAGAGAAGGCCCGCCAGGATTATATTTTGGTTCAGGCTGCTTTGGAAGGCGATGAAAAAGCCTTTGCCCGGTTGTTGGGCCGATATAAGGATGCCATTTATTTTATGCTCCTGAAAATGGTAAACAACCGCAGCGATGCCGAGGATTTAACGCTCGAAGCATTTGGCAAGGCATTCAAAAACCTCCATCAGTATTCTCCCACTTATGCGTTCAGCACCTGGTTATTTAAAATTGCATCAAATAATTGTATCGATTTTTTGCGAAAGAAAAAGGGGATGCACATTTCCATCGAAAATAACAACGACCAAAACGAGAATAGTGAACAGCTCAAATTAAAATCGAAAGATCCCAATCCGGAGGAAAAATTGATCAGACAGCAAAAAGCCATTTTACTGCGAAGAGTTGTACGCAGGCTTAAACCACGCTACCAAAACTTGGTGGAGCTGCGGTATTTTCGGGAATATTCGTATGAAGAGGTTGCAAAAGAATTAAATTTGCCGCTCGGTACGGTAAAAGCGCAATTGTTCAGGGCGCGTGAAATGCTTTTTAAAATGATAGAAAGTACTGAGATAGACGAACAAGATTAATTTTTATTGCATGGATATCATCCTGAAATATTTTCCGAAACTAAACACAGAACAGACGGGACTTTTTAAACAACTGGGATCGCTGTATGCCGAATGGAATGCCCAAATCAATGTAATTTCGAGGAAAGACATTGAAGCATTGTATGAGCGGCATGTTTTACATTCGCTGGCCATTGCAAAATTTATACGGTTTGCAGACGGAACAAAAATTCTCGATGTGGGCACCGGCGGGGGGTTTCCGGGGATACCGCTGGCCATTTTTTTCCCTGAAGTACAATTTCATCTTGTCGATTCCATTGGTAAAAAGATAAAGGTGGTGAAAGAGATTTCCTCTTCACTGGGGCTGAAAAATGTAACCTCTGAACAAATCAGGGCCGAACAATTGACAGGGAAATATGATTTTGTCGTGAGCCGCGCCGTAACTACCCTGCCTGAATTTGTGCCCTGGGTCAGAAAAATTATTTCATCGAAACATCAAAATGCCATTCCCAACGGCATCCTTTATTTAAAAGGAGGAAATATCGATTCAGAAATCCATCCGTTCAGAAAAAGTATTTTCGTCCAGAACATTTCCGAATATTTTGATGAAGAATATTTTGAAACCAAAAAACTGGTGCATTTACCCCTATAAAATATACTTGATTAAACCGGGTCTCCCATAATTTATTTGTTTTCGGCGACTGGTCTGATGACTTCGATAGTCGTATCAGACTCGTCGGAGGTTAAAGGAATTCGTCGCCAAACGAGACTCCCATATTCCGCGCCTTGGCAATGAGTGGATTGTCCGGTTCAACCAACCTCAGTTTTCCACCGACTTCATCGAGCGGGATGGTTGTCAGTTCGTTTTGTTTCATGGCCACCATTGTCCCGAAACACCCGTCGGCAATACACTTGGCTGCAAATGCTCCGTAACGGGTTGCCAGAATACGGTCCATGGGTGTCGGGCTTCCGCCGCGCTGAATGTATCCCAGCACGGTTTCCCGGGTTTCAATCCCAGTGTAGGTTTGTATGGCATGGGCAACATACGATGCTGCACTTTTTTGTTTTGGATGTTCTATACCTTCAGCAACCACAACAATGGAGTAGGGTTTTTTATCTTCGTAACGTTTTTCAATTTTTTTACAAACCGACCGGATATTGCTTGGCAATTCAGGAAGAAGAATGATATCGCCGCCACCCGCAAGACCCGAGTAGAGAGCCAGCCATCCCGCATTGTGGCCCATTATTTCAATAATCATTACCCTTTGATGTGAGTTGGCAGTAGTATGCAACCTGTCAATGGCGTCGGTGGCAATTTGTACTGCCGAGTCGAAGCCAAAAGTTACATCTGTGCCCCAGACATCGTTGTCGATGGTTTTGGGAATCCCGATAATGTTTAACCCCTCCTGTGCCAGTAAACCGGCTGTTTTCATGGTTCCGTTCCCGCCTATACAAACCACACAGTCGAGACCGAGTTGGTGATAGTTTTCTATTATTTTTTCAGGTTTATCATTTTCACTACCATCTTCTTTAACCAGTTTGTACGGTTTCTCGCGCGAAGTGCCAAGTATGGTACCGCCGAGCGTTAAAATGCCCGAAAGTTGCGATTCTTTTAACTCGATAAAATCGTTATTGATTAACCCGGAGAACCCAGCATTAAAACCGAGAATTTGCATTCCATAGGCAACAATGGCCGTTTTTCCTACTCCCCTGATGGCAGCATTTAATCCCGGGCAATCGCCGCCAGCCGTTAAAATTCCTATCTTTTTGGGTTTACTGAAAGTATCCATACGAGCATTCATTTTTAATAATATCCAAATATCAATTCCGAATTTACAAAAGAATATCTGAAATTATTACTTTTGCATGAAAGGTGTGCCAACTGTTGGCAAAAATTTAAGAATAAATAAAAAGTTCAGGGACATAATGATAGCTGATTTTGCTTCATTTTAATCTGTTAAAATGATTTCAAACCATTAACCATAAAAAAAATAGAAATGAAAAAGTTGTTTTTTTTCCTTCTGGCAGGCGCATTTGTTTTTGGGGTGTCGTGCCAGGGCGGCCAAAAAAAGGCTGCACAAGAAGCTGGCGAGCAGGAGACTGTTGTTGAAGAGGTAGTCGGCCCAAACCAGTTAACAAAAGCTGAAACCGATGAAGGTTGGGTGTTGTTGTTCGATGGTCAAACCAGCGAAGGCTGGCGTGGTGTTAACAAAGATCATTTTCCCACAGGCTGGGAAATTGCTGACGGAACATTACATTGTAAAGCATCGGGCAAAGGTGAGGCCGGTGCCGAAGACGGGGGTGACATTTTGTACGACAAGGAATTTTCGAATTTCCAACTGAAAATGGAATGGAAGATTTCGGAAGGCGGAAATTCAGGTATTTTCTACCTTGGAAAAGAAGTGACTGACTGGCCGATTTACAAAACAGCGCCCGAAATGCAGGTACTCGACAACGAGAAACATCCGGATGCCCTTCTTGGTAAAGACGGAAACCGCAAAGCCGGTTCGCTTTACGATCTGATTCCTGCCAATCCGCAAAATGCAAAACCGGCTGGCGAATGGAACAGCATCGAAATTTTGTGTTACAAAGGCACTGTGGTTCACAAACAAAATGGTGAAACCGTTCTGGAATACCACTTGTGGACAGAAGACTGGAACAATTTGGTGGCTGGTTCAAAATTCCCGGAATTGAATCCTGACTGGGCCAAAGTTGCCGAAGCTGGCGTTATTGCGCTTCAGGATCACGGCGACGATGTTTGGTTTCGTAACATCAAAATCAAAGAATTGTAGTATTTTATATACAATTGTAACTAACAAAGCTATAAAACCCGGAAGCAATTGTTTCCGGGTTTTTTTA
>CAYWBV010000363.1:0-4326 GCA_964455785.1 uncultured Maribellus sp. | reverse complement strand
ACGATTGCTTTGAACGCTTCCGGTTGGTTCATGGCCAAATCAGCTAAAACTTTCCTGTTCATTTCGATATCGTTCTTTTTTAACAACCCCATGAATTGTGAATACGACATTCCTTCCAAACGTGTAGCAGCGTTAATACGCTGAATCCACAATGCACGGAATGATCTTTTTTTCGCTTTCCTGTCGCGGTAAGCATACTGCTGGCCTTTTTCCCAGGTATTCTTTGCAACCGTCCAGACATTTTTACGGGAGCCGAAATAACCTTTAGTTCTTTCCAGTAATTTTTTCCTTCGGGCCCGTGATGCTACATGATTTACACTTCTTGGCATACTTTTCTTTTTTTTTGACAATCGGCGTTTCCGTCAGCCGACGGAATACTTTAAAGCACAATCATCTGGTTAATAACTCTTTTTACCTTTAAAAGGATTTTATTTCATAGCTAACAAAAGCTTAACGTTACTTTCGTTGGTTTTGTCGATGTTGGTCCAACTGGTTAAATTACGTTTACGTTTTGTACTTTTTTTAGTCAAAATGTGGCTTTTGTAGGCATGTTTCCTTTTAATTTTCCCTGATCCGGTGAGCCTGAAACGTTTTTTGGCGCCGGAATTTGTCTTCATTTTTGGCATAATCCTACGGATTTAAATGTTATCAAAGAACTATATTATTTCTTTTTCGGTGAAATATACATGGTCATACGTTTTCCTTCCAGCTTGGGCAATTGTTCAACAGCTCCAATATCTTCGAGCGAAGTTGCCAGTTTTAACAGCAAAATCTCTCCCTGCTCTTTGAACAATATCGACCTACCTTTAAAAAACACAAACGCTTTTACTTTTGCCCCTTCTTTGAGAAATTTCTCGGCGTGCCTGAGTTTAAAGTTAAAGTCGTGTTCATCGGTTTGCGGCCCGAAACGGATTTCTTTTACAACAATTTTAACCGTTTTGGCCTTCATCTCCTTTTGTTTCTTTTTTTGCTGGTAAAGAAACTTTGAATAATCAATAATTTTACAGACCGGCGGATCGGCTTTGGGCGAAATTTCAACCAAGTCGAGCTCCAACTCATCTGCAAGTTTTAGTGCGTCACGTAAAGCAAATATCCCGGGATTTTCAATATTATCCCCTACCAACCTCACCTGAGGCACCCTGATTTTATGATTTATCCGGTGTTGCGCTTCCTGTTCTTTTTTGGGTTGAAAACCCGCCGGATCTCTTCTTTTAATAGCTATTTTAAAGTCCTCCCTAAGTTAGTTATACAATCCTGATAATTGATCTCTCACTTCATTTAACACAAAATCAGCAAATTCGCTGCTTGTCATACTACCTTTGTCTCCTTCTCCCTGGCGCCTTACCGAAACGGTCTCTGTTTCGGCTTCTTTTTCGCCAACAATAAGCAGGTAAGGTATCCTTTTTAATTCGTTGTCGCGTATCTTCCTACCAATCTTTTCATTACGTTCGTCAACGACGCTGCGAATATCGGAAATATTTAGAAAATCTGAAACTTTTTTTGCATAATCATTATACTTTTCACTAATTGGCAAAACCACAACCTGTTCAGGAGTGAGCCACAGCGGGAATTTTCCGGCCGTATGTTCAATCAAAACAGCTACAAACCGTTCCATTGATCCGAACGGGGCGCGGTGTATCATTACCGGCCGGTGGCGGTTGTCGTCGGCGCCGATGTATTCGAGGCTAAACCGCTCTGGCAGGTTGTAATCCACCTGAATGGTACCGAGTTGCCAGCTTCTTCCGAGTGCGTCTTTAATCATAAAGTCGAGCTTTGGCCCGTAAAAAGCGGCTTCGCCCAGTTCGGTGGTGGTATTTAGTCCTTTTTCCTGGCAGGCTTCAACAATGGCTTGTTCCGCTTTATCCCAGTTTTCGGCCGAACCGATGTATTTTTCAGGTTTTTCGGGATCACGCAACGAAATCTGGGCTGTATAGTTTTCGAAATTCAGCGCTTTGAAAATGATAAATATAATATCGATTACTTTTTTGAATTCGTCTTTTAACTGATCGGGGCGGCAGAAAATATGGGCGTCGTCCTGGGTAAAACTACGAACCCGCGTTAACCCGTGTAGTTCACCGCTCATTTCGTAACGGTAAACGGTTCCGAATTCGGCCATCCTGACCGGCAAATCCTTGTACGATTTTGGGCGAATTTTATATATTTCGCAGTGGTGCGGGCAGTTCATCGGTTTTAGCAAATACGATTCACCCTCTACCGGAGTGCTGATGGGCTGAAAGGAATCTTTCCCGTATTTTTCGTAATGCCCCGACGTTTTGTACAGTTTTACATCGCCAATGTGCGGGGTCATTACCTGCTCGTATCCATATTTTTTCTGAACTTTTTTCAGGAAATCTTCCAGTTGCATCCTCAGTTGGGTGCCTTTGGGTAACCATAACGGAAGCCCCTGTCCCACTGCTTCAGAGAACGCAAAAAGTTCCATTTCTCTTCCAATCTTCCGGTGGTCGCGTTTTTTGGCTTCTTCCAGCATCAGTAAATACTCTTCCAGCATTTTTTGTTTTGGGAAAGTAACCCCGTAAACGCGGGTAAGCATTTTGTTTTTTTCGTTGCCGCGCCAGTAAGCGCCTGCAATGGAAGTAAGTTTTATCGCCTTGATAAATTCGGTATTCGGCAGGTGCGGGCCACGGCACAAGTCGGTAAAATTTCCCTGGTTGTACAATGTAATGGTCCCGTCTTCCAGCTCGCTTATCAATTCCTGTTTCAGTTCATCATTTTTTTTGGTGAACATTTCCAGGGCATCTTTTTTTGAAATTTCGGACCTGACAATATTGTTTTTTTGCCGTGCCAGTTCCAGCATTTTCTGTTCGATTTTCTGTAAATCTTTTTCTGAAAGCTGGGTGTCTGCCGGAAGGTCGATATCATAATAAAAACCGGTATCTACGGTTGGGCCGATGCCGAATTTGGTGCCAGGGTAAAAAAATTCAATGGCCTCGGCCATCAGGTGCGCCGACGAATGCCAGAACGTTTCTTTCCCCTCGCGATCGTCCCAGGTATGCAGTTTAATTTTGGCGTCGCTGCTGATTTTGCGGTTCAAATCCCAAACCTCGCCGTTCACCGAAACCGACAAAACATCTTTCGCAAGCCTCGGCGAAATGGAGTTTGCTATATCGTATCCGGTAACACCTTCAGGAAATTCCCTGACACTTTTATCCGGAAGTGTGATTTGTATCATTTTTGTTATATTTTTTCTGTTTCAAAAAAGTTCGGCAAAGATAATTATTCATTCCTTATTTCCAGCGTTTCATCGTGTTCATATTAAGGATTTGTAATGTATTCTGAACATAAAAGGACTTTTACAAAAACTGATCAACCAACAGACGATTAAACAAACCACTTTATGGTACAATATTTTTCGTTTAAACGTTCGGAATTTTTTTGAGACCCGGAGGTTTATGAACTCTTTCCGGACAACTCCAACGGATTTATAAAAAAACCACGGCGGAATACTCCGTACCACGGCGAAAAGCAATTGTACCCGGTACAAACGCATTTCGCCGTGGGCTTTTACATTTCGCTGCAGTACAAGTGCATTTCGCTGCGGGCTTTTGCGTTCCGCTGCGGTACAAGTGCATTTCGCTATGGTTTTTTGCGTTTCGCCGTGGTACGATCGTGTTTCGCTATGGTTTCGTATTTTTAAACAACCAAACGACCAAACCTTTGAGGTTTCAAAAACCTTAAAGGTTTTCTTTTTTAAAACATTCCAGACGAGTCTTTCGCCTTCGTTTTGCAGGTTACCAGTACATCTTCGCTGATTTCTTCCTTTTTATCCTCGGGAATGTACCGGAAAAGAGCGCTGTGTTTTCGGATAAATGCTTTAATTTCCGGACTGTTCATAACCTTTTGTTTGTACACAAATATAGTTAAATTTGCTTCCTTGTTATACATCAAAAAATTCTGAAAGAAATGAAACATCTGATTTCCGTATTATTTTTTTTCCTGTTTGTCGTTTCAGCTTTTGCTCAGCCAAACCCGAAAATTACCCTGGAAGACCTCTTTATAAAAGGGACTTTTGGAGCCCAAACCGTTAGCGGGTTAAACCCGATGAACGACGGCGAACATTATATTACCCTGGAAAACCGCACCAAAATCGTAAAAAACAGCTATAAAACCGGACAGGAAGTGGAGGTTATTTTCGATATTACCCAGGTGGATGATGCGCCCATCTCCTATTTTTCAGACTATAAATTCAGCGGCGACGAAACCAAAATATTGCTGACGACCGATGTAAAACCGATTTACCGGCATTCGTTTAGCGCCACGTATTACGTTTGGAATTCGGTAACCGAAGAACTGAAGCCGCTTTCGGAA
>CAYWBV010000362.1:2458-4375 GCA_964455785.1 uncultured Maribellus sp. | reverse complement strand
ACGCCGGCACACGATATTAACGACTACGAAATCGGGATGCGCCACAACCTGCCATCCATCGATATTTTTAACGACGACGGAACGCTCAGCGAAAAGGCTGAATTATTTATCGGGCAGGATCGTTTTGTTGTACGCGACGAAATCATTCCGGAGCTCGAAAAGGCCGGAAACATCGCCAAAATTGAAGACTATACCAACAAAGTAGGCTACTCAGAGAGGACACACGTCGCCATTGAACCCAAACTTTCGGCGCAATGGTTCCTGAAGATGGAAGAGCTGGTAAAGCCGGCGCTGGAAAATGTAATGAACGACACCATCCGATTTTATCCTCCGAAATTCAAAAACATTTACAACCACTGGATGAGCAACGTGAAGGACTGGTGTATCAGCCGCCAGTTGTGGTGGGGCCACCAGATTCCGGTATATTATATAGAAAGCACAGCCCCCCTAAATCCCCCCGAAGGGGGGACTTGGGGTTTCGTGGTCGCCGAAAGTGAAGAAAAAGCCAGGGAACTTGTGCTTGCCAAACACCCCTCCCTCGGAGGGGACGGGGGAGGCTTCTACCTTCGTCAGGACGAAGATGCGCTCGATACATGGTTTTCAAGCTGGTTGTGGCCGATTTCTGTTTTCGACGGAATCCGCAAGCCCGATAACGACGACATAAAATACTACTACCCCACTTCCGATCTGGTTACCGCACCCGATATTATTTTCTTCTGGGTGGCACGGATGATCATCGCCGGGTATGAATACCGCAACGAATTCCCCTATAAAAATGTCTATTTCACCGGGATGGTGCGCGATGCACAGCGCCGCAAAATGTCGAAGTCGCTGGGCAATTCGCCCGACCCGCTTGATCTGATTGCCAAATACGGCGCCGACGGTGTTCGCGTGGGGATACTGCTTTGTTCGCCCGCGGGCGGCGATTTGCTTTTCGACGAAAGCCTGCCGCAACAGGGAGCCGGGTTTGCCACCAAAATATGGAACGCTTTCCGACTGGTAAAAAACTGGGAAGTGGATTCAAATATCGAACAACCGGAGCATTCAAAATTAGCCATCGAATGGTTCAGAAATAAATTAAGTGAAGTGGTTGAAACGCTGAATTCGCAATTCGATCAATTCCGCATTTCGGAAGCACTGATGACAGTTTACACCACTGTTCGCGACGAATTTTCGGGCTGGCTGCTGGAAATCGTAAAACCAGCCTACCAAAAACCCATCGATGCTAAAACCTATACCGAAGTGGTGGAACTGTTCGACCAGATGCTGCGGCTGATGCACCCGTTTACGCCGTTTATCACCGAAGAAATCTGGCAGATGCTCGCAGAACGGAAACCTGGCGAAAGTATTATGGTTTGCCAGCTTCCCGAAGTAAAAAAATACGATTTGGAATTGTTAGCTGCTTTCGAAAATGTGAAGGAAGCCATTTCGGGTATCCGTAAAATCCGCACCGATAAAAACATTCCGAATAAAGATTCGCTGGAACTGAAAGTACAGCAGGGCGACAAAGGTTTCGAGCCGGGATTCAACAGTGTTGTTGTAAAAATGGCCAATCTTTCGTCGCTGGAAATGGTAACCGAAGAAGTTCCGGGCGCCGCTTCGTTCCGCGTAAAATCGACCAACTACTATGTTCCGCTGGAAGGTTTTATTGATGTGGAAGAAGAACTCAAAAAGCTGGGGGAAGAGTTAAAATATACGCAGGGTTTCCTGAGTTCGGTAATGAAAAAACTAAGCAACGAACGATTTGTAAGCAGCGCCCCGGCAGCGGTTGTAGCTACGGAGCGCGCCAAACAAGCCGACGCCGAGGCAAAAATCAAAGTGCTGGAAGAGCGGATTGCCGGGTTGAAATAAAAAATGGTTGCCGGTGTTACCTCCTGCCCGGATTCAAAATGATAATCTTTTGGAAGACGACAGAAA
>CAYWBV010000362.1:0-2358 GCA_964455785.1 uncultured Maribellus sp. | reverse complement strand
CAACTTCTTATCCCCTCTTAAATCATGTTAAAACTTCCGTTAAAAACTGTTATCTTGCGTCGGTTGAAAAACAATTCAGATATTTTTGTTCAGAATTGAAAACAGAAATGTACCGATTTAAAAACTACTTGTTTATGGTTTTGCTGGTATTGGCTTTGCCGGGACTGGCGCAGGACGATGTCCTGGTTGACCCGATGCTCATCCGGCTGCAGGCCAGGATTATCAGCGCGGCCGACAGTTCTGCCGTTCCGTATGCCAACATCATCAACCACCGCACACACAGCGGCACCATCACCAATGCCAATGGTTTTTTTACTCTTGAAATGCTGAATATCGACACGCTGGTGGTTTCTTCGGTAGGCTATCAGAAAAGTGTGATAAAAATACCCTACAACTACTCGGAACAGGAAGTGCTGGTTTTTAAAATGTTGCCCGTAACCTACGGATTGGGCGAAATAAAGGTGCAGGGCGACAAACCCAATATTGATCTTGGTTTCGAAACCGGGAAACCGACTGAAATTCCGGTAGAATTGCGCGGCGATGCTTTTAACGAAGCGCCGCCCGTACTGGCTGCCCTCTTTAACCCGATTTCGTTCCTCCAGTATTATTTGAGCCCCAGCGAAAGACAAAAACGCGATGTGAGGCAGGCCATCGCGCTGGAAAGAAACTGGGAAATGCACTCGAAAAACTACAACAAGGAGATGGTGAAAAAACTCACCGGGCTGGACGAAATGCAGGCCGATACGTTTATGGTGTGGTTTAACGGGCAGAACGTACTTCCATATACCTCTTCGGAATACCAGGTGCGGGCGGCCATTATCGAATATTTTGAACTGTACCGGCGGGAAAAAAATACAAAGTAATGTTTCAACTCCGCAACGTGATATAAAAAAGCCCTCCGCAAATTGCGGAAGGCTCCCTCAAAATTTTAAAATATATTTGACTTAAAGCACTCTCTCAGCTTCTGTGTAAGGCAAAGCGGCCAGGCACGTTATCTTATAAAACCTGAGTCTCGCCTCATTTCCCCCTACAACCTGGTCAATATCTCCTCCAGTGTTACTGCTGCATTACCCTGGATTATCCAGACACCCTTTTTCCTTAAATAAATCGGATTTTCAACGCCCGAATAACCGGGTTTCAGGTCGTAGTTGAATATGATAATGTTTTCGCACTGATCGACATTCAGAATAGGCATCCCGTAAATGGGTGTGCCTTCGGCATTTCGCGCCGCAGGGTTTAACACATCGTTGGCGCCTACCACGATGGTTAAATCGGCGCTTTTGAAATCATCGTTGATGTTGTCCATTTCATAAACTGCGTCGAACGGGATGCCGGCCTCAATCAGCAAAACATCCATGTGCCCCGGCATACGCCCGGCCACAGGGTGAATGGCGTACCGAACCGTGGCTCCGTTGGCAGCAAGTTTCCCGGCCAGCTTTTTAACCAGGTGTTGTGCATGCGCCAGTGCCATTCCATATCCCGGAACAATAATAACCTGTTTCGCAGTGTTCATGATGGACACCGGGTCAATGGTTTCGGCTATTTCACCGGCAGCCCTGGGCTCTTCCACGGGCTCTTCCTTTTTCTCTGTTTTGGTTCCCTGCAACGAAGTTTTTCCGAGTAAAATATCGACAAGTTTCCGGTTCATGGCCCTGCACATGATTTGAGTCAGAAACAGGCCCGACGCGCCAACAATTCCTCCAACGGCAACCAGCAATATGTCGTTTACTGCAAAACCGGCAATGGCAGCAGCAACTCCGCTAAGGCTGTTCAGCAACGAAATAGTGATGGGCATATCGGCGCCTCCCACACGAATGGAGAAAACAATACCAAATGCAGATGCAAATACAATTACAGCAGTTACTAGCAGAGATAAGGGAATAACGCTGAGAAAACCACCCAGGATCACCAGTATAAACAGAACGATGAGCAGGCCGGCAGTCGCCGCCTGATGCAACGGGAGAATTACAGGTTTTTGATTCAGTACTTTGTGCAGTTTCCCAGCCGCAACCATACTGCCTGAAAAAGTTAACATCCCAATTGCAATGGCCAGCGATGCTGTTACTTTTCCAAACCATTCATCTCCATGATAAAAGGAGACTAAGGCAAAGGAGGCAACAATGGCAGAAGCCGCACCTCCAATTCCATTCAGAAGAGCAACCAACTGGGGCATCTGAATCATCTTCACCCTTTTGGCCAGTAACAGCCCTATAATTAAACCGATGACGATTCCGGGGTACAAAAGCCATTCCTGCAAAATATCTTTTTTAATCAGGGTAACAACAATCGCTAAAGCAATAGCGAGAGCGCTGATTTTATTCCCGAGTTGCGCCTTTTCTACCTTACTCATCAGGTGGA
>CAYWBV010000361.1:0-4386 GCA_964455785.1 uncultured Maribellus sp. | reverse complement strand
AAATGTAAAATGAATACGACAGAAATCAGTTTAAACAGGACGAATTTCGAAAGAATACCAAATTCCGTTTTCCATGTACAGTAATTTTAAAAACTGCGCTTTTCATTTGTATTTTTATCCATTTGAAGTTTTACTTTTGAAAAAAGTAAAATGGAAAATAAAATGAAACCACGTTTAAACATTGTAACACTCGGCGTAGAAGACCTTCAGAAATCGAAAGAATTTTACAAAAAAGCACTTGGCTGGGAACCGGGCAACGGCAGCGACGGGAATATCGTTTTTTTTAACCACGGAGGAATTATACTCGCACTTTATCCGCTGGATAAACTGGCTGAAGATGCCAATATCCCTGTTGAACGCTCCGGATTCTCAGGAGTAACTCTGGCTATTAATCAGGATACAAAAGAAGCAGTTACTGAAACTTTTAATCGCGCGATTAAAAACGGGGCAAAAGTTTTGATTGAACCGCGCGACACATTTTGGGGCGGTTTTGATGCTTACTTCGCCGATCCCGACGGACATCCGTGGGAAATTGCCTGGGCGCCATTCTGGGAGTTCGATGAGCAGGGGAGTTTGAAACTGTAAGCTGCGAGCCGCGAGCTTCGGGTTTTGAGCTAAAAAGGATGCCATCTGTCGGTTGACGGATGGCATCCTTTTGGGTGTGGCAATTTTTAATCGCCATTTAACGCGGTTAAAAACCACGTCACCCGTTTATTTCTCAGGAATATTTTCGAGTGTGGCCACCAGAAAATCCCAGAATTTCTGTACGCTGGCTATGTTTACCTTTTCGTCGGGCGAATGCGGGAAACGAATGGTTGGTCCAAATGAAATCATATCCCAGTGAGGATAAGTTCCGCCCAGAATTCCACATTCCAAACCAGCGTGAATCGCTTTAATTTCCGGGATTTTTCCAAACCTGTTGTTGTAAACTTCCTGCATGGTTTTCAGGATGGCTGAATCCATGTCGGGTTTCCATCCGGGATACGCGCCCGAAAACTTTACTTTGGCGCCGGCCAGTTCGAACACGGCTTTCAGGCGCAAGCCCAAATCGGTTTTGGCCGAATCGACCGAACTACGGATGAGAAATGCTGCCGTAACCTTCTTTGTTTTTTTATCGGACTTCACAATGGCCAGGTTGCCCGATGTTTCCACCAGGCCTTCCATCGTGTCGCTCATGCGGATAACCCCGTTCGGACAGGCTACAATGGCTTTGGTCAGTCCGCACTGAGTTTCGTTGTCGATCACTTTTTTAGGAGTTGTATCAACTTCGGCAACAATCTTCAAATCAGGTTCGGTAACTGCCAGTTCTTTTTTTATAACCCCGGCAAGCTCTTCTATCTGGCCAATTACCTTTTTAAATTTGTTTTTCTTCACCGCCAGCAAACCAAACGCTTCGCGCGGGATAGCGTTGCGCAAGCTTCCGCCGTCGATTTCCGCCAACCTCACTTTATATTTCGAAATCCGGTCGAGAATGCGGAAAAATATTTTGATGGCGTTGCCTCTTCCGAGCGGAATATCGATTCCTGAATGACCGCCTTTCAAACCGGTGACACTTAACTTAATGCCAACCGATTTTTCAGGTGCTTTTTTTGTTTTGAATTTGAATATTGCCGACACATCTTCACCTCCCGCGCAACCGACATACAGTTCGCCTTCATCTTCCGAGTCCATGTTTATCAGGATGTCGCCGGTCAGTATCCCGGGTTTTAATCCGTTGGCGCCATCCATTCCGGTTTCTTCGGTGGCGGTGAGCAAAACTTCCACCGGCCCGTGTTTGATATTCTGCGAAGCCAAAACCGCCAGCGCCGCCGAAACCCCGATCCCGTTATCGGAGCCAAGTGTTGTGCCGTTGGCTTTCACCCAATCGCCGTCAACGACACCTTCAATCGGATCCGTAACAAAATCGTGTGTTTTGTCGCTGTTCTTTTGCGGAACCATATCGAGATGTCCCTGAAGGATAACGCCTTTACGGTTTTCCATTCCCGGCGTGGCTGGTTTGCGGATGATAATGTTACCCGCCTCATCTTTTTGGGTTTCCAGCCCCAGGTTCTTTCCAAAATTTTCTGCCCACTCCTGAATTTTTTCTTCATGATAAGAAGGGCGCGGAATCTGCAACATCTGATCAAAAATGCTCCAGACTTCTGTTGGTTGAATTTTTTTAATCTCTGTCATATTATTTATTTTTTAATGTTTGGCATTTCAAGGCCGTACTGTTTACGTTTATCTTCGGCTTTCAGCCACAAGGCAAAAATGATAGCAAGAAAACCGCAGGCTGCAAAAAGCATCATCGGGATGGTATAATCGTAGTGACTAAACTGCCCGGAATCATCTATCACACGGCAATATTTTTCGAGAACGATTCCGATAAGCAGCGGCATTCCCATTAATCCCCAGTTTTGTACCCAAAAAATAAGTGCGTATGCTGTTCCGAGTTGTTTTTCAGGTATAATTTTCGGCACCGACGGCCACATGGCTGAAGGGACAAGCGAAAACGTAATTCCGAGTAAAATAATCAGGATAACAGCCACCACCGAACTGTTAAATGCGGGTACAGAAAAGAAAGAATGTACGACCAGAAGCATAACGGAACCCAGCAACATAATGGTAGCCCCTTTCCCTTTACGGTCGTAAATATTTCCAAACAACGGAGTAAGAATAATCGTTCCGAAAGGTAATAACGCCGGAATTGAACCTGCAAATTTCGGGTCAACGCCATATTTGTTCACCATTAAATCGGCTGCGTAATACAAAAAAGGAAAAACGCCGGAATAAAAGAGGACACACAACATGGCAATGAGCCAAAAACCACGGTTGGTGATGATAAACAATACATCGCGGATTCGAAAGGCCTCTTCATCCGTTCCAGTAGCAGCGTTTTTGTCTTCCCTGTCCAGTTTTTTATCCTTGAAAGTATACCAAACAAAGGCTAAAAACCCGGCAACCAGCAAACCCAGGCCAAGCATCACCGGAGCAGAAACATTCGGGATGCCGTTTACGCCGAGCGCAATCGCCATTGGCGCCGGAACAGCGAGTGCCAGCGCAGTACCCATCCTCGCCGTTGCCATTTCGAGCCCCATGGCCAATGCCATCTCCTTTCCTTTAAACCATTTTACAATGATTTTCGAAACCGTAATCCCGGCCACTTCCACACCTACGCCAAAAATTCCAAATCCCAGCGCGCCAAGGGCAATTTGTGTTTTAATCCCCAGAATTTCGCCCTCCATCGGAAAGACCTGTGCAATAGCGATGTACTGAAAAACCGTACCGACCAACATGGTCAGACTGGCGCCAATTCCCGTAAACCGCACCCCCATTTTATCGAGGATAAAACCACCGAAAATCAGCATCAGGAAAAACACATTAAACCAGCCGTAAGCGCTGTTCCATATTCCAAAATCGGCGCTGTTCCAACCCATATATTCCTCTAACAAAGGTTTTAGCGGAGAAATAACATAGTTGATGTAATAACCGGTCAGCATGGTAAACGATACCACTGCCAAAGCTC
Organism: uncultured Maribellus sp.; assembly: GCA_964455785.1. GTDB lineage: Bacteria > Bacteroidota > Bacteroidia > Bacteroidales > Prolixibacteraceae > Draconibacterium. Next base: position 881 of record CAYWBV010000361.1, on the reverse strand, counting down.
CCCAGCGCGCTGTTTTCGAATCTCTCAGCGTACGTGTAATTTCATTCATATTTTTTGATTTTTAAGATTTGATTTTTTATGCCGATAAAAAAAGGCAGCCATTTCCCGGCCACCTTGTTAACTCATTTTTATTTTTTTGAAACCGATTTTATCGCTCCGGTTTCAGGGTGTATTTCAACAGCATATTCGCCGTAAAGTAATTCTTCGGGGACAGGCGCAACCGCACCAAGCTGGGCGACCAAGGCACGGGCCGAAGCAATCGTTTTCAATTCATAAACAACGCTGATGGTTGCCATTCCCGGCATCCGGTAATAAACGCCGCTTTCGCCGGCCACCGGATTATCCGATTTCGCCAGGCCCGAATATTTCCCGGTCAGGTTTTTTTCCGGCTCTACCTTTACCGCCACCGGTTTCCCGGAAAGATCGGAAGCGGGGACCACCCCGTTTTCATCGGAAAAGCGAAAAATGGCATCCCCTTTTTCGGAAGAGGCGCCCGGAACAAAATCGAAACTAAACATTTCCTCCCGGTAGGTTGTCCGCCCGGTAAACAAACTGAGATATTCTTTTTCAATCTCCTTCAGTTCGTCCATGCTCACCTGGTAGGCAGCTCCGTCGGGATGAAATTCGTCCATTCTTCCCGCAGCCATATCGAACTGAGTCATCCGGCACTGTAAAACGCGGGCCGCAGCTTGTGCCGCTTTTTGGTCGGCCCCGATACGCATCGGTCTGAAATTATTGGTTGAATCGCCCGTAGTGTAAAGTGGCGAATCGTTGATATTCTGAAAAGAAAACCCGTCGTTTTTGGCGGGAACAGAAATCAGCCGGTTGGTTTTTACCGGTTTTGTTTCCTGAACGGCAACCGATGAATTGATTCCGGCAAG
>CAYWBV010000360.1:1633-4389 GCA_964455785.1 uncultured Maribellus sp. | reverse complement strand
GTTTCTTTTTCGGGCAGGCCCCACTCTTCTGTCGTCGAAATCCCCAGCATTTCCATTTCTTTCAACACCGGTTCGTAAATGGTTTTTGATATGGGAATAACAACGCCGGTTTCGTAAATCCGGTTTTCAAGGATCAATTTTGCGGCAATGGCGGCAGGCAGCGCCACTGTGCGGGCAACCGCCGTGTTTTTTTCGTTGCCGAAACGGAGCAGTCTCGAATGAATCACTTCCCTGTCACCGTTGGCTTTTTCAACCAAAAACGAATGAAACATCAGCACCATATCGCGTGCGCCTTCGGGTAACATCATTTTTTTCTGCATCAAATCCGTCGTAAGTTCAAAGGTCGATCCTTCTTTTATCTGAACGCGTTCTTTGCTGAACAGCCCGAGCCAGTCCATGGCAACAATGGCCGGACTGTTTATTTCCAGATGTAGTTTTTCAGCAACTTTTTCCTTTACATTCCGCGGATAAACCCCTATTTTCTCCGCCACAATTTCGCTGTATGTTTTTCCCTCGAAATTTCGTTTATCGTAACAAATCAGTCCCAGCGTTTTTATCGCGTCCATAATTTCACACCAGTCGGGATAACGAAATGTTCCGCGATACAGGTTTTCAACTTCCGTTAACCCGTAAATCGGGATGTAGGCAAGCGAGTTGCGGTTGGGATATACTTCCATTTTCCCGACTCCCGGGAAATCGACCAGCAGCGGGTTTTTAAACAGGTCTTCCGCCGGAACGTCAACGATATTCCCGTCTTTCAAAAATTTCGCTCCGTTGTTGGCCGCCATAATCACCCCTTTGGGCGACCACGAAAATTGGTAGCGGAACGGGTTGCCGGCTTCTTCCGGAGCCACCAATGCTCCGCATAACGAATAAAATGTTTTGATTTTTCCACCCCCGGCGTGCACTTTATCGATAATTCGTTTGGCGGTCATGTGGTCGAAGCCCGGGTCAACACCCATTTCATTCAAAAGAAGTACCCCCGCCGTTTTGGCTTCCTGGTCCAGCTCTTTCATCTCTGCCGAAACATACGACGTGGTTACAAGGTGTTTGTGGTGTTTTATGCACAATTGGGCCACGGTTACATGGTGTTTATGCGGAAGCAGGCTCACAACGAGGTCGTGGGCGGCAATCAATTTGTTCAGCGTTTCCCAATCGTCGGTTGTCCACAAAAGGACTTTGCCGTTGGGGTTTTCGCCAATCAGTTTTTCTGCTTTCGAAAGGGTGCGGCTGGCGATGGTAAGGTTAAAATTATGGTTCAGGAGATATTCAGCCAAAGGCCTGGCCACCATCCCGGCGCCAAGCAAAAGTATTTTTTTCATTTTAATCGTTCTCTGTTTTCGTTATGAATGTTGAAACATGCTTTTATAAAATCGGTATCTTTTTCAAAGTTTTTAAAGTTGGCAATTTTTTGGATGTAAATCCAGTCGTTTTTGTTACGTAAAACGGTACAATTTGTTGTTTTACAACATCAATCGTACAATATACCGCATTTCTTGTTACAAAACACATTTTCCTTCGCCTGCGGTTTCGACAAGTTTTCCTAATTTTAGGAGCATGATTCAATCTTATTTTTGTCCGGTTTTCTTTTATGTCGGGATGCCTGAATGTCTCGACGACGATTGGGGCCCGCACGGACCCGCGGGCAACTCCTTTTTTCTGACCTATTGATTTCTGATTGTTCTTTGTTCTGTGGTATTTCGATTCAAATCAGTATTGAACCAGAAATTTATATTCACACCTAAATTTTAAACAATGAAAGTCTCATCCGGGAATAGGGGTGATGCCGTTCGTTCCGATTGTTTTACCGAACTTTGGGAGAATGGCAGTGCATCCAATCAAATATTCCTGAAAAGTAAGGTGAAGTCTCTTTACGGAAAATCCATCGAAGAACTTTGTCTCGAAATCCTCGATTTTTTTGAAATGAAAGGTTTTTCGGTAAACATCGATGATTCGGGCGCCCTGCCTTTTGTGATTGCTGCCCGGCTGGAGGCCGCCATCCGGCAACTTGTATCACCCGACAAATCCTGGTTGTTCGATAAAATTCCGGAGAACAACTACGCCGTCGATACAAACCGGTTTCGGCGCTCGCGGTTGTACATTCCGGGGAATAACCCGAAAATGATGATTAACGCCGGAATTTACGGCAGCGACGCTGTTATCCTCGATTTGGAAGATGCCGTTTTGCCGGAGAAAAAAAAGGAAGCAGCCATTCTGGTGCGCAATGCGCTTTGCCAGGTCAATTTTTTCGGCGCCGAAAGGATGGTGCGTATCAACCCGGTTCCCGAAGGACTAAACGATTTGGAATTTATTGTTCCTTTTGGCGTCCACACCATTCTGGTCCCGAAATGTGAGTCGGCCGACGAAATTCTTTTTGTGGAACAGCGCATCCGTAAAATAACGGGTCATTTTACGTCCATTCACCTCATCCCGATTATTGAAACCGCCCTCGGTGTGGAAAATGCTTTTGAAATTGCCGTTTCGTCGGAAAATGTAGCGGCGCTGGCCATCGGGTTGGAAGATTACACAGCCGACATTGGCGCACAGCGCACCGACGAAGGCCGGGAATCGGTTTATGCCCGCGGTCGTATTGTCAATGCCGCCCGGGCCGCCGGAATCCAGCCGCTCGATTCGGTGGTCTCCAACTTTGAAGATTTGGAGGCGCTGGCCGCTTCCGCCCAAAATTCAAAAGCGTTGGGTTTTGAAGGTCTTGGCTGTATTCACCCGGGCCAGGTAAAAACAGTCAACGAAAGTTT
>CAYWBV010000360.1:0-1533 GCA_964455785.1 uncultured Maribellus sp. | reverse complement strand
CATCATTTTCGGGATGGCGATTTGGTTTCCAACCAGATCTTCGATATTGCCCACGAACTGGGCGTAAAAGATTTGCGCTGGTTTCCCTCGGCTTCGTTTCCGTGTAATAATCCGTTGATAAAGTATCTGGAAGATGGTACCATTCATCACATCGAAGGCAGCCTGAACGGTCCGCTGGGGCGTTTTGCCTCGGACGGAAAAATGCGCGGAACGGCGGTGCTGCGTTCCCACGGTGGCCGGGTGCAGGCCATTCAGGATGGCGAGGTGAAAATCGATATTGCCGTAATTGCCGCCCCGGCCTGCGACTGTTTCGGAAATGCCAACGCACTTGCCGGACCGTCGGCCTGCGGCGTGTTGGGTTTTGCTGAAATGGATGTCCGCTACGCCGAAAAAGTGATTATGGTGACCGACAATCTGGTTGGTTTTCCCTGTCTTCCCATTCAACTCGAAGGAAATTATGTGGATTACGTGGTTGTAGTCGATAAAATCGGCATTCCTGAAAAAATTGTGTCCGGTACTACACAAATCACCCGCAGCCCCGACCGCCTGAAAATTGCAGAACTTACGGCAGAGTTTTGTTTTGAAACCGGTATCCTCCACGACGGCTGTATTATTCAGTCGGGTGCCGGAAGTATTTCGCTGGCGATTGGCGTTTTTATCCATCAGATTTTAAAGGAAAAAAAATGGAAAGCCAGTGTCAGTTTTGGCGGGAGCACCAAATACAACGTTCAGATGTTGCAGGAAGGTACAGTGGAGAAAATCCTGGAAGGCCAGCTTTTTGATGCGGCTGCCATCGGGTCGCTCCGCGAAAACCCGAACCATCAGAGTTATTCGGTATTTAACGCCTACAATTATCATTCAAAAGGGAACCTCACTTCGATGATTGATTTGGTAACGCTGGGCGCCACCGAAATCGATGTTAATTTTAACGGCAACGTCGTCACCCACTCCGACGGTTACCTGTTGCACGGAATCGGCGGATGGCAAAACTGTTTGTTTGCCAAAAATGTGATCCTGCCTGTTCCGCTGTTCCGCGACCGTATTCCGGTGATTGTCGACGAAGTGACCACACTTTGCGGTCCCGGCGAACTCATCGACGTGATTGTGACTGAGCGTGGCATTGCCATCAACCCGCTCCGAACCGATTTAATCGAAAAAGCAAAAGCAGCCAGCCTTCCCGTAAAATCAATTTACGAACTGAAAGAGGAAGCCGAACGCATTTGCGGGAAACCGGAAAAACCGCAGTTTACCGATAAACTCATCGGCGTGGTTAAATGGGTGGACGGAACCGTCATCGACGCCATCCGCCAGGTAAAAACAAGTGAATAGAATTTTGCGGCAAAAAACTAAAACCAATAAAATATGAAACGGACCATTGTAAAACTTCCGGGCGACGGTATCGGAAAAATTGTTCTGAATGAAGCCATCCGGGTGCTGGACGCTGCGGGCTTCGAAGCGGAATATGTTAACGGCGACATCGGCTGGGATTTTTGGTGTAACGAAGGAAATCCGTTCCCCGATCGTACCGTTCAG
>CAYWBV010000359.1:0-4395 GCA_964455785.1 uncultured Maribellus sp. | reverse complement strand
ATGATGGCATAATAGGTTGTCAAAAAAGAAAAGAGAATGACTGCGATTACGCCAAGATTCATTTTCCAACCGGTAACATAACTGCTCATCAGCTTTTTGCGGTTCATCAGAATAAAAATGGGGATGGCAACAGCAGGCAAAATACACGCCTGGAACGCCTGCGAAAAAACCATCAGCGCGGGAGGGCTTTGTTTCAGAAAGATGGTGCCAAACGCAAAAAGCAGGGCAAAAAATATCAGCCACCGCGATTGTGAAGAATGAATATTCCGCGGCTTTCCCGAGTAGTCGGCCATCAGCCAGGGAGCAATCAGCACAATGGGGAAGATGGTTGAAAGGCCGGCGCCCACGATTCCTAAAATCAGGATAAACGCTGCCGCTTTTCCGCCAATCGGTTCAAAGAGGTGAATCATTTCCACCGTATTCTCCAGTTTTAAGCCCATAATGTGCAACGTCCCGGCGGCTACCGCCATAATAACGCCGCTCAGCAGCAACATCATCGAGGCCGACACAAAAGCGTCCTTTTTTTCATCTTTCAGGTTACCAATAGTCCAGCCTTTTTCGGCAACTACTGTACTCCGCATGATAAACACGGCGGCAGAACAAGTGGTACCGGCAATGGCCGCCACCAGCCCAAAAGCGCCGGGCGTATCGGGAACGCCGGGAACCAGGCCTTTGGCAATGGAAACAAAATCGGGTTTCACCATAAAAAAGACCATGAAAAATGAAAGGCCCATAAAAATCACAAACACGGTGAGTACCTTTTCGAAGGTTTTATACTGGCCAAACCAAAGGAGGAAGTAGAGCCCAACGGAAAGTATCAGTATAATCCACAGGCGATCGACCACCGCGCCGTTAAAAAGAAGCCTGATTCCTTCCTGTACCAGGTCGGCTACAATCCCCATCACGCCCATCAGCGCCAGCAGTTCGCCAACAATCAGTGCAACCATAATGTACAGGGCCAGCACCCAACCGTGCCGGAACTCGTTTTTGATGTTAAACAGCGCCGTTTTCCCCGAAACGAGGGTTACCTTTCCGTAGGCAACCATCAGGATAAACGTAAACACGCACGACAACACCAGCGCCCAAAAAAGCTCCATTCCGTGTTCGGCTCCGGTTTTGGCCATCGTGGTAACGCTGCCGGTCCCGATGTTGTACCCAATCAAAAACAGCCCGGGACCAACCGCGGCAAGGGCTATCGTTATCTTTTTTAAAATATTACTCTTCATCCGTTTACTTAATATATCCCTGATTTATTAAATTATAATATCCAATAGTAAATTTTCAATATTCATTTCTGAAGATTGGATTGAGCGGTTTTAGAGCTTTTGGTGCTTTATTCATTCTTCTCGTACACCAGCTCCCCGTTCACAAACGTCTTTTGAACATTCACTTTAAAATCGTCGAGTGTAAACAGGACCAAATCGGCGCGTTTCCCCACTTCCAACGTTCCGCGGTCGGTTAACCCATTGAGTTTTGCCGGGTTGGTACTGCCCATTTGTACGGCATCGGCCAGCGAACAACCGGTAACTTCCATTACATACCCCACGCCTTTGGTGATGGGCGACGCCGAACCGTAAAGAACATCCTGTGCCGGGTACCGCAACTTCCCCTCTTTGGTCAGTTCGATGATTTCGCCCGTCTGGGTTCTGTACTCGCCGGGTTCAAGGGCGGCATAACTGGTTACATCGGAAGTGATAATGGTTTTATCCACTCCCTTGGTTTTGTAAAAGACCTGGATTTCTTCGGGAAGCAAATGAAAACTGTCGCAAATGATACTGATCATCAAATCGTTGTTGGCCAATTGCGGCCACAGCGGATTGTAGTGCCTGTTAATCATGTTGGCGCAGCCGTTTCCGAGGTGGGTGGAAATCCGGGCGCCGTTTTCAACCGCCAAATCGAGTTGTTCCCTGTTGGCATTGTGATGCCCCACGGCCATAACAATTCCTTTTTCGCTGCACTTTTTAATAAATTCCTGTGCACCTTCCATTTCCGGGGCAACCGTTACCTGTAAAATTTTTTCGCCGGCAGCTTTGTACATCTCCATAAACTCTTCCCAGTCGGGCAGCCTCACAAACTGTTTCGGATGGGCGCCACGGTATCCGTCTTCGGGATTGATATAGGGCCCTTCGAGGTGGAACCCGGGAATGGAACCCAGCAGGTTTTTGTCGTCAACCGCTTTGGCCAGCAACGCAAAATTTTCAACCAGAACCTCTTTACTATTGGTAGTTAAGGTTGGAAGATAAGTGGTTACGCCCACCTTCCACAATTCGCGGGTGGCTTCTTCAATCCCCTTCATATCGAGATCGCTGTTGCCAAACGAAAAGGAAACTCCGGCAAAACCGTTGACCTGGTTATCGAAAAAACCCGGTGCAATGTAGGTTTTACGGTCCTCATCCTTTACCTTTTTGATGGATTTTATCTCCGAAATTTTCCCGTTCTCTATTTTTATCTGAACCGGCTTCCCGGTAGCATAATGAATCCCCTCCACTATTTGCTGGGCTTTCATCCCCTGGATTCCCAAAAGAAAAATCAGAATGAACGGGAATATGATTCTTCTTCCTACTCTAAATGTTTTACTTTTCATTGATAAGTTTTTGTATTTTGATAAAACAGTTATTCAGCAAAGTATCAAAAAGATTAATACTGTCCAGTTAATTTTATGAGATTCCTCTCGCCTCAGGCGAGACGGAATGACAAATTCTTGGATACTTTCGGTATTGGTTTTCAGAACAAACCCGCCGAATTCCGCTGTACATCCCTCCAATTTCGGACGTACTACAGTTTCAAGTACTCCACAGGCGTCCACAGTTCTGTTTCCGCTGATTTTTCAAGCGCTTCCAGTATCGAAACACCGTTCAGAATACTTTGATGCGAACGCGGTTCTTTTCCCGTACGGAACATTTCCACCATGTCGGCATAGTTTTTTGGCGGATCGGCTTCCTGCACGCGCGATTTCAGTTCAACCCATTTGTTCCCGGTTTCCACATAAGTTTCCCATCCGTAGGCTTTGGTTTTAAAAACAAGCGTGGCAAACAGCCCCGACGAAAACCGCAGGCTGGCATTCCCCTGTTTCCCGTTGCGGGTAACTTTTACCTCCTGGACATCAGCGCCAAACATGTACATCAGCGGCTCAACTATGTGAATGCCATAAAAGAAAACCCCACCATATTCCGAGTTCAAATCAGCAGTGCCGGTGCGCATTACCTGGCTGACTGCTTCCATCGACTTTAGCTGTTCCATACAATCGAAAGTGTCCGAACTTTGGGCGATGGAACTGTACGAAGTGACCGGCGTCCCCACCTTTTGGGCCAGTTGCAGAAACTCTTTCCCTTCGGCGGCTCGGTAACAAAACGGCTTGTCGATAAACGTGGGGATTCCTTCTTTTATAAAAGGGATAGCCGGTTCGAGGTGAAATATCGGATGACGGTGATCCACAATCAGCGCATCAATTTTCCCCAACATTTCCTTCGGATCTTTTACCTGATTGGGAATATTCCCTTTTTCCATAGCTGCTTTCGCAAACTGATCGGTTTCGCCCCAAACGTATTTTAGCTCAACCCCCGGAAACTTTTTGTCGATGTTAAAAAGTTTACCAAACCCCGCGGTATGCGAATTTTCGGCGCCAATTATACCCACCCGAATCGGTTTCTCCGGCTGGTTTGCCATAACATTTGAAACAATTCCCGGGACGGCGGCTGTTAAAACAATTCCTTTACCGGCCGTTTTTATAAAATTTCTTCTTGATTTCATCTTTCCCATCTGTTATAATTTCATTTCCCAACCTTTTTCATATTCCCTCGACCAGAGTTTTTGTGCATTTTTATCGCCCAGAATATGACCGTTTTCAGGATTTATTTCCAGCGAATGGCCAACCCGTTGCGAGATATTTCCCAACTGCACCAACAATGTGCTGATGTGACCGGATGTAATGTCGGACCTCAATTCTTCGCCATTTTGAATATTGTCGAAGAGGTTGCGGATGTGTAACGCATCGAGATGACCTGCCGGATTGGCGGCATCGCGCGGATCAATTTGTTTGGTGTCTTTCACTTCCTTAACAATATTATCTTTCTGGTCGAAAACCGTATATTCATTTCCGCCTTTAATCAGCATTGTACCCTTTTCGCCATAAAAAAGTACTCCCACCGAACTTCCTTCAATTTTTTTCCCGTTACAGCTCCGGCCTTCCCAGGTCATGGAAACCCCTTCTTTGTAATCGAGGTTAATCACCTGAGTATCGGGAGTTTCCCAGTCGTCGGAATAATGGAAACGTCCACCGTTTGAACTTACTTTTACCGGGTAATCGACACCAAGCCCCCAGCGAAGCAGGTCAACCATGTGCGTGCCGTTATTGAGCGCTTCGCCGGTTCCCCAATGCCAGAACCAGTGCCAGTT
>CAYWBV010000358.1:0-4412 GCA_964455785.1 uncultured Maribellus sp. | reverse complement strand
AACCAGTTCAACTCCCGGGTATTGTATTGAAATATCGGTTGCAGCAATGTTCCTGCCGTAAACCATCAGTTGTAAATCAGGCGATTTTAAACCAACCCACCAAAACATGGGTTCCACCCGTTCAAGGGTTACCTCCTGCGAAAAAGAATTCAGGAAGAAAAAAAATGCAGCCAAAACAAGAAGTATTCTTTTCATCTTTTTTTTGATTTTGTGAATTCAAACGAATGGTTTCCTTCGAGTTGAAAAGGTTCTCCCCAAACTTCGAGTGAAACTTTTGTATTTGAAAAATTGGTAACACTAAATGTCTCCTTTTCTTTTTTCAGAAGGAGGTGCGCACCGCGAAAATCTACCCGAAAAGAGTACGATTTCCACTGCTCCGGCAAAAATGGGTTAAACGTTAAAATGCCGTCTTTCACCCGCAACCCGCCAAACCCCATTACAAATGCCATCCAGGTTCCGCCCATGCTGGTAATGTGTAATCCGTCGTCGGAGTCGTTGTTGTAATCGTCCAAATCGAGGCGGGCGGTACGCAGGTACATTTCATACGATTTTTCCTGGTAACCGATTTTTGCCGCGAGGATGGAATGGATACACGGAGAAAGCGACGATTCGTGAACAGTTATCGGCTCGTAAAAATCGAAATGGCGTTTCAGTTCGTCTGTCGAAAAATCATTCTCGAACCAGAAAAAACTTTGCAGGGTATCTGCCTGTTTGATGTAACACGAACGAAGTATCCGATCCCACGACCACTTTTTGTTGATCGGTAAATCTTCTTCCGAAAGATTATCTACCGGGATGAGTTCTTTATCCAGGAACCCGTCCTGCTGAAGATAAATCCGGGTTTCAGCATCCGTCGGGAAATACATGTTTCCGATGATGTTTTTCCAGCGTTCGGTTTCTTTCAGTTCGTTAAACTTCCATTTCCGAACCAACTCTTCAAAAAGATAAGGAAATTCTTTTTTGATGTAACCGATAACTTCGAGCGTATATTTCAAGGTCCACACCGCCACATAATTGGTGTGAAAATTATTGTTGACATTATTTTCGTATTCGTTTGGCCCGGTTACGCCGAGGATAACAAATTTTTGTTTCTCTTCAGACCAGTTCACCCTCTGGCTCCAGAAACGGCTGATTCCGAGCAGCACCTCAAAACCATAAGGCGCAAGGTATTCCTTGTCGCCGGTGTAGTTGATATAGTTATAAATAGCAAAAGCGATGGCTCCGTTTCGGTGGATTTCTTCGAAGGTGATTTCCCACTCGTTGTGACACTCTTCACCGTTAATGGTAACCATGGGATACAATGCGGCGTTGTTGTTAAACCCGAGATTCTGCGCATTTTCAATGGCCTTTCCCAAATGTTTGTGCCGGTAAACCAACAGATTTTTCGGGACTTCAACCGGGGCGGTGCTTAAATAGAAAGGCAAACAATAGGCTTCGGTATCCCAGTAGGTAACGCCGCCATATTTTTCACCTGTAAAACCTTTCGGCCCGATGTTCAGCCGCTCATCTTCTCCGGAATAGGTTTGGTTCAACTGAAAAATGTTAAACCTGATTCCCTGCTGGGCGGCCACGTCTCCTTCAATTTTAATATCACTGGTTTCCCACCGGGCCAGCCATTTATTTTTATGGTTTTCGAAAAGTTTATCAAACCCCGAATTTTTAGCTCTTTCAATCGTATTTTTTGCTTTTTGTACCAACTCGCCGTATTCATAATTCAGCGACGAAACGGTTGCTGCAAATTTTTCAATGATTACCTCGTCTCCCGGCTCAACATTTACCGTCGTTGCCGCTTCCACATATTTTTCGCTCGTCCGGTTTTTCACCTCCAAACGTAAATTCTGTTCTTTTTTTTTCACCTGAAACCACATTCCTGTACAAACCTGAAATCTGGTTTTTAAGGTTTCGACGGTGATATACCCTTCATTCTTCTGAATTTCTTTTGAGACTTCCACCCAGAACTTTTCGTCGTAATTTGAATCTTCGTTAAAAACATCAGCATCCAGATAAGGGGTAATTCCGATTTCGCCCGAAAAATTGAGCGCCCTGACAGAATAACGGATAGCGCCAATTTCGGTATCATCGATACTGACAAACCTTTTTGTTTGAGCTTCAATCTGTTTTCCATCCGGTAGTTCAACGGTAAAACTGCGTGAAAGCAAACCGTTTTGCATATCCAGTTCGCGCCTGAAAAAAATGATTTTGTTTTCAGCCAGATCCAACTCCTGCCCGTTCACCGAAATATGAATTCCAATCCAGTTTGCGGAATTAATAATTTTGGCGAAGTATTCAGGATACCCGTTTTTCCACCACCCGACCCTCGTTTTATCGGGGTAATAAATCCCGGCAATATAAGCCCCCCGCAATGTATCTCCCGAATATTTTTCCTCGAAGTTGGCACGCTGCCCCATTCTTCCGTTTCCGATGCTAAAAAGACTTTCGGAAATGCGGTTGAATTCGGGTCTGAAACCTTCTTCAATTATTTTCCATTCATGATGAATAATATAATCCTTCATCTTTTTATGTTTCTTTCTAATGTCAAAATTTTTATTTTTCCTGTGCCGTCACGTCTTTTACAAAAAGTACCAGAACGGCTGCGATAAACATGGAAGCCCCGCCGAAAACCAGGGCGAAGATCGCTTTCCCGCCAAAAACATCTTGAACCAAAAATCCGAGGATGGTTGCTGCCAGAATTTGCGGGATTACAATAAAAAAGTTAAAAATCCCCATGTAAATTCCCATTTTATGTGAAGGGATCGAACCGGTCAAAATTGCATACGGCATAGATAATATGCTGGACCATGCTACCCCAACTCCGACCATTGAAACAATCAGCCAGTTGGGATCGCGTATCAGAAATACCGATGCCAGACCGACAGCGCCCATCAAAAGGCAAACAGAGTGCGTAATTTTCCGGCTTGTGTATTTGGCCAGCACCGGTAATAAAAAAGCGACAAGTGCAGCCACACCGTTATAAACCGCAAACAAAACATTCACCCAGTCGGCACCGTCGTTGTATGCCTGCGATAACGTGTCGGAAGTTCCGTAAATATGACTGGTCACTCCCGAGGTAGTATAAATCCACATGGCGAAAAGGCCAATCCAGGTAAAAAACTGAACAACAGCAAGTTGTTTCATAGTAGCCGGCATCCGCAGTAAATCGGAAAATATTTCAACCACAGCGTTGTTCTCTCTGTTGTCCGATTTTAACAGGAATACCAGCAACATCAGTAAAAAGAAAAGAACCAGTAATCCACCCAGAATGTACAATTCATTTTTCAGGTGTAAAAACCGGGTTAAAATCAAAATGATTAGTCCGATAAGACCGAAAAGGCTTCCCGATTTCAGAAATTTTTCTTTTGCCACCGGCTTGTCGTTATAACCTGAAGCAACACGGGTTGCCTGTTTTTCTTCTTCGGCGAACATTTTCATTTTTTCCGGCGGATATTCTTTGGTTGAAAGAATAGTCCACAGGATTGCGAGAAAGAAAACCACTGCACCAATGTAAAACGACCATTTGACAGAAGGTGGTATCACCCCTTCGGGAGCAGTGTTTGGCAAGTTCAGCCAGTTCGTCATAACGTAAGGAAGGAATGAACCGACCACAGCTCCGGTGCCAATAAAAAAACTTTGCATGGAAAAACCGCGGGTGCGTTGTTCATCGGGGAGCATGTCGCCCACAAAAGCGCGAAACGGTTCCATGGAAATATTGATGGAGGCATCCATAATCCAGAGCATTCCGGCTGCGACCCAAAGTGTGGGCGAGTTTGGCATTATTAATAGCGCCAGCGAAGCAAAAACAGCCCCGAAAAGAAAATAGGGCCGCCGCCGCCCCAAGCGGTTCCAGGTTTTGTCGCTCAGGTGACCTACAATGGGCTGGATAATCAACCCTGTAACCGGCGCTGCAATCCATAAAATGGGGATGTCTTCCACTTTGGCGCCAAGCGTTTCGAATATCCGGCTGACATTGGCGTTCTGTAGTGCAAAACCGAACTGGATACCCAGAAAACCGAAACTCATGTTCCAGATTTGCCAAAAACTCAGAGCAGGTTTTTTAGTCATTTCAAATTTTTTAAAATTATTGGAAAGCTGTTATACGAAACAACAACGATTTTTTGCGGGTTAAACTGAAGTAGTAAACTATGATTTGCCGAAACAAATATAACGTACAAAATAGGTAAATTCCAAATCGCAGAATTCAATATTCAACTTCAGCGCAATTGTATTTGGAACGAAAGGCAGATTTCAAACGTTTGCGGGGGATATAAAAAAAATCAAAAAAAATTATACTGCAGAAGATCCTCTGACGATTAGGTTTGCATTTAGCACCCTGGTTTCGAACGGATAATCGTTCTCTTCCGACAAAATTCTTTTCAGCAACATTTCGGATGCAATGGTCCCCATTTCGTAACCGT
>CAYWBV010000357.1:0-4423 GCA_964455785.1 uncultured Maribellus sp. | reverse complement strand
AACACGTGCCAAATTCCATCCTGTTTGTTCATGGAAAATGGAAACTAATTCACTACTTTTAGACTCTACTCTGGGTATCATTCTTCTTACTTCGAGATGTGGTAATTTCTTGTAAGATACTGATATTCAGAGTATTATCCAAATATTTCAATACTTATTTTGCTGATAGTCAGCTATTTATATTTTTGTCATGTACTAAAAAAAATTGATTTTTAAACAAAAAAACAGAATGATGAAGTTACATCCGCTTTTTGCTTGTGTATTGGTAATGGGCCTGATGTCGTGCGGGCCGAAACCTGTTAACCTGATTTTCGATACCGATTTGGGACCCGATTACGACGATGTTGGTGCAATGGCTGTGATGCACGCCCTGGCCGACAGCGGACAGGTGAACATCCTGGCCACCATTTCGTCCAATAAAGATGAACGGGTTGTTCCTTGTATTGAAGTGATAAACACTTATTTTGGCCGGCCTTCCATTCCGGTGGGAGCGCCAAAAAGCGAAGGCGGGGTGTCAATGACAACCTGGCACGTGGTGAAATGGACCGACGTTCTGCCCGAAAAATACAAACACCAAACCGCCAAAACCTCCGATGCCCCTGATGCTGTGAAGGTGTACCGGCAAATTTTGAGCCGTCAGCCCGATAAAAGCGTCGTGATTTGCACGGTGGGTTTTTTTACAAACCTGAAAGATTTGTTGCTCTCCGGCGCAGATGAAAACAGCCCTCTAACCGGAAAAGAACTGGTAGAGAAAAAGGTGAAACGCCTGGTTTCAATGGCCGGATTATTTCCCGAAGGAAAAGAGTTTAATGTTTTTAGCGATGCGCCGGCTTCCGTGGCTGTGCTGAACGGCTGGCCAACAGAGATTGTGCTGAGCGGATTTGAAATCGGAAATGTTATATTCACCGGAAAACAATTGGTACAACTGCCGATTGAAAACAGCCCGGTGAAAGAAGCCTATGCCTTGTGTTTTGCAGAAGGCGATCCCAATGGCCGGCAAAGCTGGGATTTAACAGCGTTACTGGTGGCTATAAAAGGCTATGAACCCTATTTTTCCTCCGAAAGGGGAACGATGACCGTGAATGAAGAGGGATACAATCACTGGATTCCTGCTGCTGATGGGAAACATATCCGGCTGATAGCTAAACTGTCTCCGGAACAAGTAGCAGCTATACTGGAAAAGTATATGATGCACCAGCCTGGGAAATAACGAGCAGCACTAAAGAATTCCCCCTTCCCTTTGTTTGTAACGGAGGGTGGGCTGTCTGTTATTTGTAACGTCTGCCTGCCTAAACCGTAAGTATGGGGATCAGTATAAAGGAAATCCCGGAAAGTTTTAACCGGATGTAAATGACGGTTTTTGGAAACGGCATCCGGAATCAGCAGCACGGAATGGAGGCGGCAATATAGTAGCGAAGTAAGTCGCAAACCGACGAAGAACAAAATCAGTCGGCACGGTTTAACCTCTTTTGATGGGTGTTGCGATATGACGTTGTTTTATCGGGATAACTATCTCTATAAAACAAGATAACTATCTCGCGAAATGAAGATAACTATCTTGCCAGGTGAAGAGTACCAACGCGGAACAATCACCTGTGTAACATCGGAGCTCGTCCCCCTTTTCAAAAGGGGGAACCAAAGGGGGATTAATTCAACTGGCAATAAGAGATTACAAATTCTTCACTGAATTTCCTGCCTGCCTTTGTCAATTATTTCAACTGTATTTTTAATAAAGTAACCAGAATATCCTATTTTTAGGGTTTCCTTTTTTAAAATTGAAACCGATGAAACGAATAACCTTAGTTGTTTTTGTACTTTCTTCTTTGTTTTTCTCCTGTGGCAAAAATACTTCCCAAAGTGTTCCCGGCAACATGAAATGTGAATACCTTGTCAATCCGCTGGGTATTGATACTGAAAACCCGCGGTTTACCTGGCAGGTAGTTTCGGAAAACCCGGGCATGGAACAGCAGGCGTTTTCGCTGGTTGTCGGGACTGATTCGGGGCAGGTCGCCGGTGGAAAAGGTAATGTCTGGGAATCGGGCGTTGTTAGTTCACCGACGATTCCGGCGGTTTATTCCGGCCCGGAATTACAGCCGCACACCCAATATTTCTGGATGGTAAAAATCCGCGACAACCACGGTGCCTGGACAAAACCTTCGGAGGTTGCAATATTTGAAACAGGTTTTATGGGAAAAGCCGGCTGGAAAGGTCACTGGATTACGGATACCTACGATTTTAACATAAAACCTGCCCCGTATTTTCGTAAAGAGTTCAGCATTCAGAAAAAAATAAAATCGGCGCAGGTTTATATTGCCGCCGGCGGTTTATACGAACTCTTTCTGAACGGGGAAAAAGTGGGCAACCACCGTCTCGACCCTATGTACACCCGTTTCGACCGCCGCACGTTGTATGTCACTTACGATGTGACAAAAAATCTTTCGGAAGGCGAAAACGCAGTCGGGGTTTTGTTGGGCAACGGCTGGTACAACCACCAGTCAACCGCGGTGTGGTATTTCGACAAGGCTCCGTGGCGCGCCCGTCCGAAGTTTTGTCTGGATTTGAGGATAACCTACAGTGACGGTTCCGAAGAAATTATTGGCAGCGGACGGGACTGGAAAACTTCACTTTCGCCGGTCATTTTTAACAGCATCTACACCGCCGAACATTACGATGCGCGCCTGGAGCAACAGGGCTGGGATAAATCGGGGTTCGACGATTCGGGCTGGAAAAGCGCTACCAATACAACTGCTCCTTCAAAAAATATTACCGCGCAGGTTTTGCATCCCATCCGGAATGTTAAGGAAATTCTGGTCGTAAAAATGACAAAATTTAACGATCGTAACTATGTTTTCGATTTTGGACGGAACATGGCGGGGGTGACGAAAATGAAGGTGAAGGGAACGGCAGGAACAACCATTTCGCTGAAACACGGCGAACGGCTGTATGATAACGGGCATGTGGATATGTCGAACATCGACGTGCATTACCGACCGACTGACGATACTGATCCTTTCCAGACCGACATTGTCATTCTCAGCGGGAATGACGACGAATTTATGCCGAAATTCAACTATAAAGGTTTTCAGTATGTGGAGGTGAGTTCCGATAAACCGGTTGAACTTTCGGAGGAAAACTTGGTGGCTTATTTTATGCACAGCGATGTGCCGCCGGTTGGCGAAATCCGTTCGTCGAACGAAACGCTGAACAAAACCTGGCAGGCTGCCAACGCCTCGTATCTCTCCAACCTGTTTGGTTACCCCACCGACTGCCCGCAGCGCGAAAAAAACGGTTGGACCGGCGATGCGCAAATCAATATTGAAACCGGATTGTACAACTACGACGCCATTACGGTGTACGAGAAATGGCTGGCCGATCATCAAGATGAACAACAATCCAACGGGGTACTCCCGGCGATAATTCCCACCGACGGTTGGGGTTACCACTGGGCAAACGGCCCCGACTGGACCAGCACCATCGCCATTATTCCGTGGAATATTTACTTGTTTTACGGCGATTCGCATTTGTTGGAAAGTTGTTACGACAACATCAAAAGGTATGTTGATTATATTGACGGGATTGCACCAACCGGAATTACCGACTGGGGGCTGGGCGACTGGGTGCCTGTAAAATCGAAAACGCCAAAGGAGTTTACCTCAACAGCCTATTTTTATGCCGATGCGGTTATTCTGGCAAAAGCAGCCAAACTGTTTGGAAAAGAAGACGATTATGAAAAATATTCGGCCCTGGCAGATAAAATTAAAAAAGCATTCAACGAAAAATACCTGAATGAGGAAACCGGAATATACGGGAGCGGATTACAAACCGAACTGAGCGCGGCCTTGTTCTGGGGACTGGTTCCGAAAGAACTTCAATCAAAAGTGGCTGAAAACCTTTCTGCACGGGTGATTGCGGATGAAAAGCACATCGATGTGGGTTTGCTCGGAACAAAAACCATTTTGAACGCGTTAAGCGAAAACGGTTATTCCGACCTGGCCTACCAGGTGGCAGCTCAGGAAACTTTCCCTTCGTGGGGTTGGTGGATTGTGAATGGCGCGACAACGTTTTACGAAAACTGGCCGCTCGATGCTTCCAAAGATATTTCGATGAACCACATTATGTTTGGCGAAATCAATGCCTGGTATTACAAGGCGCTGGGCGGCATTTTCCCCGATGAGCAGCAGCCGGGTTTCAAAAACATCATTATGAAACCCAACTTTGTGGAAGGGCTTGAACATTTCGAAGCTAAACACGAAGGCCCGTACGGAACGATTGTTTCTTCCTGGAAAAGATCTGGAGGCGAAATCGTTTACAACGTAATCGTTCCGGCCAACAGTACAGCGACTTTTTATTCTGCTGCCTCCGAAATAAACGAAGGCGGAAAAGATTTGGCGGAGAATAAATACATCACGGTTGAAAGCGGTGA
>CAYWBV010000356.1:0-4428 GCA_964455785.1 uncultured Maribellus sp. | reverse complement strand
AAAGCTTCGAACATGATCTGGAAATTGTAAAGTTTATAGAAGGTAGTTCCTTCAATGGTCATTAATATGGGTTTATCCGGTGTTTTTGCCTTGCCGGTTTTCAGAATAACGGAGGCCAGATTAGCAGCCACTAATTTTGCAGCACGCTGAATCAGCGCATTAATAATTTCCGAGGCAGCGGTATGATCGTCTTTGGTTACCAGTATAGCGGCCAGAGGATTGGCAACGAGGTCGATACCGCACACAAATTTATTCACTTCTTCCGACGTAAGTTCACCAATACTTTTCAGCTTCACCGTTGTTTCGGCGCTGAAAACCTCTTCTGCGGCTGCCATTTTCAGGGCAGTAGTGCAGAGCCCGCCAAAATAACCCCCGGCAATCATTTTTTCGAAAGTGTAGCGGCCTGGCAATTTTGTAGTATTATCGAATGCGATGTCAATATCGGTGCGCGGCATTTTGTTAAAATTGCCCGATTCTATGTTGATAATCTGACTTCCTCCCAGATTAAGGTTCGGAGTTTTGGTAATGTTGCTGTTTTGTTCGATATAGCAAGCGTTGGTTCCGGTTCCAAGGATAAACCCTAGATAAGTATCGAACTCTCTTCCGGCTGTGGCAGCCTGACCGGCCAACAAGGTTGACACGGTATCGTTCATTAAAACAATCTGTTTATTGGGTGTCCCCATCGCCTGCAACAGGTTTTTGCCAACCATCTGCCCGACTACTTCCGGTGCTTTTACTTCTTTGCTCCATTCCAGCAGCTTTCCGTCTTTATTCGGAAATATTTCAACGGCATATGAAAAACAAAACCCGATTTTGTCGGAAACATTGGCGTATTCCGTCAGGTATGCAGCCAGCGTGGCAAAAAACTCTTTGTTCGACAGCTCTTCGTCGATGGCGGGCATTTTACGCTGCTGAAGGTTTTCGGTAACCAGTTTCAGATTGTTGTCGAACGACATTTTTACTGCTCTGAAATTGGTGCCTCCGGCATCGATGGCAACAACAGGCTGATTGG
The DNA here is from genome assembly GCA_964455785.1 of uncultured Maribellus sp. Taxonomy (GTDB): domain Bacteria; phylum Bacteroidota; class Bacteroidia; order Bacteroidales; family Prolixibacteraceae; genus Draconibacterium. Next base: position 3,416 of record CAYWBV010000356.1, on the reverse strand, counting down.
GTTTAATTTTACCATCGGCGCTAATGTAGGTTGGAATCATCATTAATGAACCCGGTTTTCCTTCGAGTCCACATTTCATTTCCGAGATAAAATCGTCAGTGAGCGATTTAAGATCAAGCTCTGCTGCTGACAATTTGTGCGCTTTCAAAAATTGTTTCGCTTTGTTCATTTTATTGTTTTTGATATTAAATAATATTTATAAATCTGTTTCAGAATACGTTTTCAATTTTAAAGACCCAGGCAAACGAGCTTGGATTTTTTGCCGGAGAAACAACAGGAACAGAAATAGTTAGTTTGTTCCCCGATTTTTTTGCCTTTATCTTTCCGTCAACACCCAGCATTTTTACTTCTCCTGCTTTGCTGATACCGTTTATTGTTATGGCTTTCTCAGGAAATTTAGTACAGAGAACATACAAATCAGAACCTTTTTTAGTAAAGAATACATTTTCAAGTTTGTTTTCATTTGATCCTTCCCACTTCCGCGTTCCGTAAATGGATTCGCCGTTAATGTCGAGCCAGGCTCCCATATCGAGCAGACGCTGCTGCTGGATTACCGGAATCCTTCCGTCGGCAGTGGGGCCGATATCGAGTAAAAGGTTGCCTCCCCCGGCTACTTTTTCGACTAAAAGATCAACCAGCGCATCGGAACTCATATAATTATCGGGAGTTTCAATGCGGTTATAACCAAACGAAGTTCCTATTCCGCGGCATTCTTCCCACGGGCGGGTAACTTCGCCAACGCCTGTCTGGTCGTGTACCAAATCGTATTCGGTTGTAAAATATCCTCCATGTACACTGCGTGTCTCTTTTCCCCAACGGTCGTTAACACAAACGGTCTCTTTTACCGGCGACTCGTTGTATAACCAGGCCAGGAATTCGGTACTTTTCCATTTTTCGCTGGGATGATCCCATTCACCGTCGGTCCAGACAATATCGGGTTCGTACCGGGTAACCAAATCTTTCATTTGCGGAATCATGTGGTCGTCCACATATTTTTCGAAGTTGTTTTTGTAAAGAGGGTTGTACCATTCATACAGCGAGTAATAGAATCCCATGTGAAGTCCGGCATCCTTTACCGCTTTGGTCAGGTCGCCGCATAAATCGCGGTGCGGGCCAACGTCCACGCTGTTCCAGTTCCAGCTTTGCTGGCTGGGCCACAAGGTAAACCCTTCGTGATGTTTTGAAGTAAGCACCACATATTTTGCCCCGGCTTTTTTGAAAACACCGGCCCATTGTGCCGGGTCAAAATGTTCGGCTTTAAAATCGGCGGCAAAATCCTGGTAAAGAAAGTCCTCTCCATACATTTGATTATGATAGTCGCGGAAAAGTTTGCCGGCTTTGCTGTTCTCGTTGCTTCGCCACCAATACCATTCGGAATATTTGGCATACACGCCGATGTCGGCATTGGCGGGAGCCCAGGCGGGTACAGAATAAACGCCCCAGTGGATAAAAATTCCGAATTTAACATCCTCGAACCATTGCGGCACCGGACGGCTGTCGATAGATGCCCAGTTCGGTTCGTATTTTTGGGCAAAGGCACTTGCAGTGATCAGAACTGCCAAAAGGATTACAACAGATTTCTTCATAATTATTATTGGTCAATATTTATATTTTAAGATTCATTTTCCATTAAATTCCTGAATTGCTTCGAGCATGGCTACCACATTTTCAACGGGAACATTTGCCTGAATATTATGGACGGTGTTAAAAACAAACCCGCCTTCTTTATTAAAGATTTCGCAGTTTCGCAGTACCTGCTCCCGCACCTGTTCCGGGGTGCCGAACGGCAACATTTGCTGTGTATCGATACCTCCGCCCCAGAAAACCAGGTCGCGGCCGTATTTTTCTTTCAGTTTTTTTGGATCCATTCCGGTGGCATTAATCTGTACCGGGTTGATAATGTCGAAACCGGCACGGATAAATCCGTCTAACAGTGTCTCAACAGCGCCACACGAATGTTTAAATGTTTTCCACTGGGTGTTTTCGTGAATCCAGTTGTTTATTTTTTTGTAATATGGCAGCCACATTTCGTCGAACTGTTCGGGCGGACAGAACGTGGAGCTTTGTGTGCCAAAGTCGGTGCCGCAAATAAAAACGGCGTTTACTTTATTTCCCACCACGGCAAAAATCCGCCGAAGGTTTTCAACGGCTATTTCTGCCTGGCGTTCATAAATATTTTTGATATAATCCGGACGCATCACCGTACTCATGTACCATTCGGCCACATCGCGGATTCCTTTGGGGTGGCGGAGCTGCATCCCCGGAACAAGCGCTATGTCGCCAAGGGCTGTTCCGCCAAAACCGGCAATTACCGCCTTCCCCGAAAACCAGGCTTTGTCAACTTCAATACGCCAGTGCTCCAATTCTTCATCGCTGATAAGACTAAATTCTTCCAGGTTATCTTCCACATTCAGCTCTTCTTCAATAATGGGATCCTGCCGGATAATGGCATCGAAGAAAAACCCTGTTTTAGGCATTTTAGCTGAGGGTGGAACAGAAGTATCCCCTTCAGGATACATCAGAATATCGCCCTTTTCGCTGGTAGTAGTATTAAAATTCTGCGGAACCATCACCCGCTGCCCCCACGGCGTTTTCCATTCTTTGTATGGCCCGTGGTTGTAAAATCCGAACATATTGTTTCGTCCCCATGCGCCAATAACGTCGATTCCGATGGAATCAATCAGTTCCCAGCCGACTTCGCCAAGCATCTGAAAAGGTTCGATAACACGGATTGGCTTCCGTTGCAGTCCGAAATGACGCCTCAACCGTGAAATGGTTTGAACATGGATACCGGTCACCGAAGTTCCCCCAAGATCGACTACCACGCGATCGGGTTGCTGGTGGTTTACGGTTTTTAAAAATTGCTGTCTCGAGTTCATATTGGTTTGTTTTATTTGGTCGTATTTATTTGTTTACAACATTTTAGTTCAAGTCGTTTCTGTTATTTTTAAAAAAGCGAAATACAAATATGCGCATATTTGGAAAAAATATTTTACAGATTTGAAAAACAAGAACAACATTTTGTGTTTTTTATCTCACTGATAATTCAATTTTTCCTTCTTCAGGAATTTCGAACGGGCCAGGCACAGGATTCTTTTTACTTCTTTTATTTCCAAAATAATCACTATCAATGGTAATCGGAGTTCCATCAGGGTTTTCATACCCCTGGCGCGGAATAACGGCTTTACCAAGAAAATCGGTAGTGATGAGATTCGTTTTTAACTTTTTTATGGTTTTGTCCAAATCAAAGTCGAACAGTAAACCGCTTTTATCCCCCTTCACTTCCCATTTCACTTTGTTCGCCAACTCCAAAAAATTCTTTTCGGTTTTGAAAACCTCAACATCGTTGTAATAGACATTTCTATCGGCAAAAACAGGGAGTTCGGTATTATGATAGGCCGAAAGGCCGGAGACGA
>CAYWBV010000355.1:0-4429 GCA_964455785.1 uncultured Maribellus sp. | reverse complement strand
TCCCGGATGGGGCAGATGTTTACGATAACAATTCGTACGCTGATTTTTGGCTTACTGATTACTCCCCGGAGAGAATGCAAAACGAAGTAATCCGTTTTATCAAAGAAAATAAGGACCAGTCCTTTTTTATGTATTACGCCAATCCCATTCCGCATGCTCCTTTGCAGGCGCCAAAACGGTGGGTGGATTATTATGTGGAAAAATTCGGTGACGAAGAACCGTATCTTGGCGAACGCAACTATTTTCCACACCGTTACCCGCACGCCTGTTACGCAGCTATGGTTTCGTATTTCGATGAACAGGTGGGTGAAATTGTAGCTACATTAAAAGAGTTGGGTATTTACGAAAATACGTTGATCATTTTTTCCAGCGACAATGGACCAACTCATAACGGCGGCACCGATTCGCCGTGGTTCGACAGCGCCAGACCTTTTAAAAGTGAAGCAGGGTGGGGCAAAGGAAATGTTACCGAAGGAGGAATCCGAGTCCCCATGATTGCCCACTGGCCCGGAATAATTAACCCCGGAACCGAAACCGACCACATTTCTGCCTTTTACGACGTGTTGCCCACGTTGTGTGAAATTGCCGGGACAGAACCGGCCGAGCCTGTTGATGGCATTAGCTTTCTGCCCACATTGATTGGAAAAAAGAACCAAAAGGAACATGAGTTTTTGTATTGGGAATTCCCCGCTTCCGGTGGGCAGCAGGCTATACGGATGGGACAATGGAAAGGAATCCGGAAAAATATTTTTAAAGACAGCCTGCGGGTACAGTTGTACAACCTGGAAGACGATATTCAGGAAGTAAACGACGTTTCAGCGTTACACCCTGAAATTGTCCGGGAAATAGAGACTATTTTTGAACAGGAACATACACCTGCTGAAAACGAGCGGTTTAAAATCAAACAACTCGGAGATTAAACTTATAAAACAAAATAGTATGAAATACCTTGGAATCATCAGTATTGTTTTTATACTGGCTTTCGCCTCCTGTACAGAGGAAAAGGAGTTCGCGGCCACATTCGACAACACCAACGACCGTATCTGGGTTGGAAAGGATTTCTGGTCCATCCCGCTGGAAGACTGGAAAGTTGAAAACGGAACTCTGCACAGTATCGGTTCAGTTCCCAATGCCAGGGTGAACCTGCTTACCCAAATTTTATCGCCCGAAGCCGGTGATTTTAAAGTCTCAGTGAAAATCAGCCTGACGAATGCAGGAGATGTTCCGGGTTCTGCCGGACTTTTGATAGGAGTACACGACGATGAAGATGATGATGTCCGCGCTGCATGTTACTTTGGGAAAGGAATTCAGGCGGGAGTAAGTCTTAATGGTTTTCTCTTTTTAAAAGACAAAAGGGCCGAACTTCCTGAAGGATTCGACTGGAAGGAATTTTCATTGACAGCGACCGGGGACAACAGTAACGTCAAAATTGTTGTGGAAGACAAAGAACGGCGCAAGACAGAACTTTCGGATGTTGTTGAAGGTATCCGGGGGTTAATCGCTGTGGGCGGTAATATGAACCTCGGCGGAAATGAAAAACCCGGCAATTCGAATTTCAGTTTCGACGATCTTAAACTATCCGGTTCAAAAGTGGTTGCCCAACCCGAAAATAGTTTCGGCCCGGTGCTTTGGACCATGTACACCCTCAGCCAAAAAACGGTAAAATTAATGGCATTGCTGCCTCCGGTTGGCGAAGACGACAACCGGGAAGTTACCCTTCAGTTAAAAAAAGGAGAAAACTGGGAAGCGGTGGCCACCGAAATCATTGAACCCGATTCGCGCACGGCGCTCTTCCGCCTCGAAAACTGGGACGATACCAACGATGTCGATTTTAGGGTGGAATACATTGAAAAAGGGAAGGACGGTTCGGAAAGCCCGGCTTATTATTCCGGCACCATCCGAAAAGATCCGGTGGACAGACCGTTAAAATTTGGCGGGTTAACCTGCCAGTATCACTACGGGTTTCCTTACACTCCGCTGGCGGAAAACCTATCGAAGCTAAATCCCGACATCCTTTATTTCTCCGGCGACCAGATTTACGAAGGAAACGGAGGTTATCCGATTAAACGGCAGCCGGCTGATGTTTCCATTGTCAGTTACCTGGGTAAATATTATATGTTTGGATGGGCATTCGGCGATGTTATGCGCGACCGCCCAACCATCTGTACCCCCGACGACCACGATGTTTTCCACGGAAACCTTTGGGGAGAGAACGGAATTCCGAAACCCGGCGGAATTGCCAACGACGATACCCGTGGTTTTGTGCAGTCGGTAAAAATGGTGAATGTGGTGAACCGTACCAACTGCGGACAACTGCCCGACCCGTATGATCCAACCCCCATTGATCAGGGAATGAGCGTTTGGTACACCGGTCTTACCTACGGGCGCATAAGTTTTGCCATCATCAGCGACAGGATATTTAAAACGGGGCCTGAAGCCGTTTCCGACTGGGAAGGGAGAAAAGACCACATGAAAGAACCCCGCAGGGATTTGTCGTTCCTCGACAAACCGGGAGTAGAGATGATTGGCGAACGGCAGATGAAATTTCTGGAAGAGTGGATTCAGAATTGGGATGGAGCAGATATAAAAGTATTACTCTCGCAAACGGTTTTTGCCAACGCGGCCACACATCACGGCGTTTACGACGGTTATCTGTACGGCGACCTCGACTCGGGTGGATGGCCAAAATCGGGCCGCGATAAAATCATCAAACTGATGCGCAAAGCTGCAGCTTTCCACATCAACGGCGATCAGCATGTGCCTTCGCTCGTTCAGTACGGGCTTGAAAACTACCGGGATGCCGGCTGGAGCTACTGCACTCCCGCCATTGCTGTGGGTTACCAGCGCTGGTTCCGCCCCGACGAGCTGGGGCGCCCCGTGGTTGACCGTCCGGAACACGGTTATCCAAATACCGGAAAATATCCCGACGCTTTTGGAAACAAAAACTATGTATATGCTATCGGTAATCCCGGAACCATTACCTCCGACAAGGAGAGCCGTTACAACCAGGCGCTGTTGCGTTCCTCGGGGTTTGGAATCGTTACTTTCGACCAGGTTGAGCGGACCATCAACATTGATGCGTGGAGGTTTAAAGCCGACGTGGAAAATCCGAATCCCGTCCGCGACCAGTTTCCGGGATGGCCGCTGAAGATTTCGCAGTTCGACAATTTTGGAGAAGGTGCCGAAAACGTGTTGCCTGAAATTACGGTGAATCAGCCCGACCAGATGGTTGAAGTGCGGAAAGAAAGTAACAACGACCTGATCCGTATTTTCAGGATGAAAGGAACGACTGTCCAGGTACGGCTTTTTCATCCCGGAACATTTACGGTAAAAATAGGGCAGGGTGAAAACAGCAAAACGATAAAAGGACTGGCTACAAAAGCGGGAGAAAATACGGAGAAACGAACCGTTCAATGGTAACGGTACTTATTTTTGAAGGTTTATATTCTCACCCGGCGACGTTGGTTTGCCGGGTGATTTTTTTACTGGAATCAGGTTTTGAAATCGTACGGTGGAGCTAAACAACCATTCATGTAAAGCAGGAGTTCAATCCCTCCAACTTTCTGAAACTCATTATTACCCGGTAGTACCGACCGGTCAGCGGTGAGTCCTGTTTATGGGGCGCTGCCTTTTTTATCTCATTGATATAACCACTTTTTTATCCATTTTGTATAATGGGGCATTACCAAATAAACCATTAAAAATACGATTACGCCCGTGACAAAAAAAGAATCAACAAAACGAATTTGAGGCGTATTTGTCATTCTCAATAATGGCTGAAAAATCAATGGAATAATCATTGACAATGGATAAATTGCCGACCAGGTTACAAGATATTGTTTCCATCGAACAGGTATCTTTGTTTTTTCATTTTCTGGCGCAAACAGAAACTCCAAACCGCTTTTTATTTGATAGTTATCATCCTTAGCCAAAAGCGGCCGAACTTTTTCAATTAAACGTTTCCTTTCCTTTGATTCCATCCATTTTCTTAAATTTTCTATGGTATCAAACCGTATTACAACTGTATAGGAATACGTTATATTGGGAATCGGACGAATTATTTGCCAGTCGATATGTCCTGCCGAACTTCTGCATATTGGTCCTATTTCATTTAGCCAATCTTCATACTCATGCTGTTTCCCATTGATAACGTGATGTGTAATAACAACCGTAGCACCTTTTATTACCATAAAAATCTTTGCACCAAATAATTGTTTATCTAAAATTTATATTCCCAAAAATAACGTTACATTTTTTTCAAAACAGATTTTACCAGGTTACGGTCGATTTCCAATACGTTCCCCATCTGGTTAACGTAGTTTTTTATCTCCACTTTGGTTCAACCGGAAGTCTTTCTCCGTCTGCTGTAGTGTACTCTTCAAGTGAATTTTCTTTCGATTGAATAACCATATAAATCATTTTTTCGTCA
>CAYWBV010000354.1:0-4430 GCA_964455785.1 uncultured Maribellus sp. | reverse complement strand
ATAATCAGTTTTTTACGCTTTTCGCGTGTTTCGGGCCGTTTGGCGGTTTGTAACCTCCAGGCAATCGCGTAGGTATTGGTTTTGTTTAACGTTTCGAAAAAAGCCAGTGCCTTTTTATCTTTCGAAAGTTCGCTGAGAAAGTCTTCCTGTATCACCATATTGGTCGGCGAGTCATAAGCCTGGGCCCACCTGCCGTCGGCTTTTGCCGCTTCCACCTCTTTCCATCCGGCAGGCTGCATTTTCCCTTCCTTTTCCAAACGCGCCACATGTTCGATATTTATTTTCGACCAAATACTACGGGGCCTTCGCGGCGTAAACTTCTGAAGGTACGACTCCGTGTCGTATGCTTTGGCCTGCCCGTCAATCCAGCCATAACACAGCGCCTCATTTAAAGCAGTACCGTGGTTTAAAGAAGGTTTTCCTGTTCCCTTTTTATAAAAACGCAACCAAACGCCTTTTAAATCTTTGTGGTTTTGTTCCAGCCATTTTCGCCACTCCTGTGCCGACTCAAAAAAAAGGACCGGCAAATCCGTTTTGGCGGCGTTCTTTTCAGCACCAGTTTCTTTTGTAGTTTGTATTTCTCCCATCATCAGGAATAAAATTATAAATGAAGGCAATTTGAGAACATAAACCCCAAAGGATAAAAAAATGTTCATCATATTAAAAACTTGCTGAAAATCAGGAAACTCCAATGTCCGTTTTCGATTAAAATTAGCAGACTCAAAAAAAATGTTCTGAAAATATTTGTGCAAGTAAATGCTTGCGTATATATTTGCAAGCAAATACTTGCATAAAAACATGGAAACACGGAGAGATGTATTTCAGGCGATTGCCGACCCAACGCGAAGAGAAATTATTAACATGGTTGCCCACCAAACGTTGAATTTGAACGCAATCGCCGAAAATTTCAACATTACCCGGCAGGCTGTTTCGCTCCACATCAAAATACTGACGGAATGCGGTCTGATTGTTATCAACAAACAAGGCAGGGACCGGTATTGCGAAGCCCGGTTTGAAAAATTGGGCGAAGTGTCGCAGTGGATTGAACAATACCGTATTTTTTGGACCAGCAAACTGGATGCGCTCGAAATCCATTTGTCGGAACAGGAGAAAAAGCAGGTATAAAATGTATTATTAATTTAAAAATGAGAACAGTATGGAAAATCAAATTATTGTTTTGGAACGACTTTTTAGTGCGCCGGTTGCAAAGGTTTGGCGTGCGATTACTGATAAAGACGAGATGAAAAGCTGGTATTTCGACCTCGCAGAATTTAAGGCCGAAATCGGGTTTAAGTTTCAGTTTACCGGGGGGCCAAGCCCTGAAAAACAATATCTGCACCTGTGTGAAATAACGGAAGTAGTTTATGAAAAGCGATTAAGTTATAGCTGGCGCTACGATGGCTACCCGGGAAATTCATCGGTCACTTTCGAGCTGTTCGGGCAGGGCAATCAAACATTATTAAAGCTCTCCCATATCGGACTGAATACCTTTCCGAAAGAAAACGCCGATTTCGCGGTTAAAAATTTCGAAGAAGGCTGGAATGAAATCATAAACACTTCGCTGAAAAATTATCTCGAAAAAATGGATTTTCAGTACAGTATGGTTGTCAAGGCTACCGACAGCGCCGTTTTTGAGAGCCTCACTCAACAAATACCTCAATGGTGGACTGAAGATTTTGAAGGGGCATCCAACCGGCTCAACGCTAAATTTACAATTCGGTTTGGGAACACCTTTAAAACCATGCTGGTTGAAGAGATTACTCCAAACACCAAAATCGCCTGGAGGGTTGTGGATTCGTATCTCGACATTCAGGAATTTAAAAATAAAAACGAATGGAACGGGACCCGAATTATCTGGGATATTTTTCCTGATAACGGGAATACAAAAATAGTGCTGACCCACATTGGCCTGACACCAGCCGTGGAGTGTTTTGACGTTTGCGAAAAAGGATGGGCGGGTTTTACCGAAAGCCTTTCACAATTTTTAACGACAAAAAAGGGGATGCCTTTTAAGATTGGCGGATAAAATTATTGCATTCGTTTTCTTCGCCTTTCCGCTAAAAGAGAGGTTGTTCTTTTATTTTGTAATGTTCCCTCCGGGGTTTATCGTAATCCGAACAGAACAAATCAGGTATTCCAATCGTTTACGATTCTATCTTTTTTGCTCATTATGGACACAAAAGCAGGAAATCAATACCTTGCCCTGTTACGGGGCATAAATGTCGGCGGGAACAACATCATAAAAATGGCGGACCTGAAAATCTGTTTCGAAGATATGGGCTTTTCGGATGTGGTTACTTACATCCAAAGCGGCAACGTGATATTCCGGTCGGCTGAAAAAGAGAAAAAAAGCCTCACCACCAAAATTGAAAAGGGATTATCCGAACGGTTTAGTTACAATTCGCGGGTGGTTATTGTTCCCCACGCGCAACTCAAAAATGTTGTAAACGGCGCACCGCAAGGATTTGGAGCCGATGCAGCCAGTTTCCGTTACGACGTTCTTTTTTGTATCGAACCGCTGACCACCGCTGAAATGATTCAAAAAGTAAAACCTCGCGAAGGCGTTGACCAAATGTTTGAAGGAGAGTCTGTCCTTTATTTTTCGAGGCTTATCAGCAGGGCTTCACAAAGTTATCTGTCGAAAATCATCACGTTTCCCGAATACAAGCTCCTGACGATCCGCAACTGGAACACCACTTCTAAATTACTAAGCATGATGGAAGAGTAAGAAGAATACCTTTCATGATGAACTACAGCCGGGATGAAACGTAATTTTTTTATTTCTCCATTTGTTTCTTAATCATCGTTTCAATTTCTGCAAGCCTGTCAAGCGGGGCTGAATTCAGTATTTGAGTCAGGTGAATCACTCCGTTTTGCCGGATAGCTTCCGGCGTTATCTATAAGGCATTTTTGTTCGTATTCATTCCCCTTTTTAATCTTCTTTCATTTCCGCTTACTACAATGATACCCTTGTATAACTTCATATTTGTTATCGCAAAGTTGCCTGGCAAACCGTTACTGTACGATTTCCAGGGTTCAGATTCACTGTTTTTTCGGTACACACCATCCCATTGCCCGGCAAAAACCGAATTGCCGTTTTTTACAACAGTGAATGTGTACAGCTCAGACGGCAACCCTTTTTGTATATTTCGCCAGCTTTTACCTTTATCAACCGATGAAAACAGTACATTATAAGTCATCGCGTAAATTGTTTTATCGTCGGAACTGATATTGTGCAGGGTATAATTCGTCAAGACCTGTTTCCACTCTCTTCGGTTTTCAGGAGTTACAAATGCACCCTGATTGGTTCCGATATAAATACTTTCGTCAAACTCTGTTATACCATTTACCTGCATTGTACTGTTTCCGTATTCCAATTCCCACGTTTTGAGTGCCTCATTCAAAGAGTACAATCCTGCATCGGTTCCGGCATACAAACGATTGTCAATTTGAACCAGTTTCCGAATCGTTGGATTGGCAAGTCCTTTATTTAGATTTGTCCAGCTTTTCCCTCGGTTTGCAGAAGAAAAAACGCCTCCCGATTGTGTCCCGATGTAGATTTGCCGCTTAAAAAAAGTTAAGGTACCCGGATTGTTTTCTATTATTTTTTTATCGGTAGGGATATTAATCCAACGCTCATGATTAAAATCAAAAAGATAAACCCCGTTTTCTTTCGTCGCAATACCAAGTAAACTGTCGGAAACAGCTATTGCTCCAACGCCTAAGGTAGTTTTTTGAGGTAATCCTTCGCTTTTGTTCTTCCAGGTTAAACCATTATCGCCCGAAAAATAAACTATCCCGTCAGTCTCCTTTATTTGATTAGCAGGAACTGCCAAGAGGATACTATCGCTTTCAGATTCTCCCTCGTTTGAGTTTTTCGTCTGCCTGTTGCAAGAACAAAGTATCGTCAGAAAAATTATAACTGCAAGCTTTCTCATTTACAACTTGTATTAACACATTACAGTCCATTTAAGTTGCACACACGTTGGTGATCTAAGAAGGTACCGGTTTCGGGCGATTTCCTGAAGGGTTACACATAAGCCGGAGCGGGCAACAACCCTTAAATAACCTGCTGACCCGGGAATTTTTTGTGTCGCGTGTAGCGGGTCGTTTTTGTTTGATTATGTGAGTCGTTTTTGTTTTTCGCTTTCCTTTATTGTTTTCTCCAATCGCGATAGCCTGGTTTTTTCCTGTTTAGCACTCATTATCCAGCGCATTATTGCTTTTTTGTACGAAGGTGCCTGTTTCATAAAAAAGTCCCACGCTTTTTGGTTCTCTCTAAATCGTTTCTCGTCGGTTGAATCAAGCGATAATGTATCATTTTCGTAAGAGTAAATCTCTGATTTATTTTCTTTTCGTAAACTAAATGCTTTTAGTCCGGCAGGCTTCATAAGTCCTGCTTTTGTGAGGTCTTCAATTTTTTTGATATT
>CAYWBV010000353.1:3053-4466 GCA_964455785.1 uncultured Maribellus sp. | reverse complement strand
GAAGCCGATGTTGTTTTTCTGTGTATGGGACATGGAAAATCGGTAGAATTTATGGAAAAAAATGTGCTGCCCGATTCGCTGAAAGTTATCGATTTAAGCCACGATTTCCGGTTGAAACGGGAAGGCAATTTTTTTATTTATGGGTTGCCTGAATTAAACCGCGACGAAATCAAAAAAGCAAAATATATTGCCAACCCCGGGTGTTTTGCCACGGGTATCCAACTGGCGCTTTTGCCGCTGGCCGCAGCGGGATTACTGAACAGCGAAGTTCATGTGCAAGCCATTACCGGTTCAACCGGGGCTGGACAAAAACCATCGGAAACTTCACATTTTAGCTGGCGGAGCGGCAATCTTTCAGCCTATAAAATTTTTGAACATCAGCACGAGGGTGAGATTTTACAGAGTTTGAAACAGTTGCAACCCGGTTTTTCGAATGAGTTTAATTTTGTGCCCATACGGGGAAATCACACCCGCGGGATTTTTGTATCGGCATATACCAGTTTTGGCGGAGGCATTGATGAGGCAGTAAAAATGTATGAACAATATTACCAGTCGCATCCGTTTGTTTTTGTTACGAAAACCAATCCGGGGCTGAAACAGGTTGTAAATACGAATAAAGCTGTTGTTTATCTGGAAAAGCACCGCAATAAGTTAGTGGTAATTACTATTACGGATAACCTGATAAAAGGCGCTTCAGGTCAGGCAGTACAAAACATGAACCTGATGTTTGGGCTGGATGAAAAAACCGGGCTGCAATTAAAGCCTGTGGCGTTTTAAAAATTAGAACAGTCGCAGATTCATACATTTTTTATTGATGAATCAGTGGCGGCAAAATAAAAAAATAAAATAAATGAAGATCGGTTCCCGGTAAATTCGGAAAAACTTCGTGCTTCCGGCTTCGGTCTTCCAACTTGATAAAACATGAAACTTTTTGATGTATATCCACTCTTCGATATAACCCCGGTAAAAGGGAAGGGTTGTTATGTATGGGATTCAACCGGGAAAAAGTACCTCGATTTGTACGGCGGTCATGCCGTAATTTCCATCGGGCACAGCCATCCCCACTATATCGAAAAAATCTCGGACCAGCTTTCAAAAATCGGGTTTTATTCCAATTCGGTTCAAAATCCTTTACAACACGAGTTGGCCGATAAATTAGGCGAAATATCGGGGTACCCCGATTACCAGCTTTTTTTATGTAATTCGGGCGCCGAAGCGAACGAAAACGCGATTAAACTTTCTTCGTTTGTAACAGGAAGAAAGAAGTTTGTCAGTTTTAAAAAAGGATTTCACGGGCGAACTTCAGCCGCGGTGGCTTTAACCGATAACCCAAAAATTGTTGCCCCGGTAAACGAAACCCCGAATGCGTTGATTCTGCCGTTTAACGATATTCAGGCGGTGGAAGAGGTTCTT
>CAYWBV010000353.1:0-2953 GCA_964455785.1 uncultured Maribellus sp. | reverse complement strand
ACTTTTGGAGGCAACCATCTTGCCTGTGCGGCAGCAATCGCCGTGCTCGACGTTATGAAAGAGGAGAACCTGGTTCAGAATGCTGCTGAAGTGGGAAATTATCTGATGGCAAAACTGGGTAAAATTGAATCTGGTTTTGAAATCCGGGGAAAAGGTTTGATGATTGGACTTGAATTTAAAAGTTCAATTTCAGAAATCCGTAAAAAACTTTTGTTTGAATATAGTATTTTTACCGGAGTTTCCGGTCAGAATATTATCCGGTTGCTACCTCCGCTTTGTATAGGAAAATCAGAGGCCAACATTTTCTTAAAGTCATTCGGAAAAGTTCTGTCAGAAGTTTCGCCATCGTTGGTTGAACATGGAATTAAAAATTGAAAAAATGGAAAGTAAAAAGATAGCTATTATAGGCGTTGGAAATATGGGCGGCGCTATCGCCGTTGGGTTGTTAAAATCGGGTTTTGTGCCGGCTTCCGATATATTTGTCTCCGACCGGAAGGAAAGTATTTTAAATGACATGAAATCGCACGGACTGAATGTGTGTTTTCATAATAACGAAGCCGCAAAAATGGCTGATGTAATTATTGTAGCTGTAAAACCATATCATATCGAAGGTGTGATTCAGGAGATAAAACCTGAGCTTGGCCCTGGAAAAATATTGATTTCGATTGTTGCCGGGGTTGACACCGGTGCGCTTGGAAAAATGGCCGGGGCCGACGTTCCCATTTTCCGGGTGATGCCCAACACAGCCATCGCTTTGCAGGAATCGCTTACCTGTATTTCGGCTAATGGAAATACGGCCCCACACAAAGGTTATGTGATTGAATTGTTCAACAAACTGGGGAAAACGATTGAAATCCCTGAAGAACTGATGGCCGCGGCTACTGTACTTTCGTCATGCGGAATTGCCTACGCACTGCGTTATATCAGGGCAGCCATGCAGGGTGGAATTGAAATTGGGTTTGGAGCCGACATGGCTCAGTTTATTACCGCGCAAACTGTTAAAGGCGCAACCGAATTGATTCTGCAAACCGGCCACCATCCCGAACAGGAAATAGACAAAGTGACTACTCCGCGCGGGGTTACCATCACCGGGTTGAACGAAATGGAACACAAAGGTTTTAGCTCCTCGCTCATTCAGGGAGTTTTAGCGTCGTACAAAAAAATTGATAATTCAGGGAAATAGGGATAAATGAAGTTCCGGTATAAAAAAATAACGGTAAAAGTTGGCAGTAATGTTCTGGCCAAACCCGACGGGACACTCAATGTTGCGCGAATCGCCCACCTTGTCGATCAGATTGCTTTTCTTCATAAAAACGGGGTGGAAGTGGTGCTGGTTTCGTCGGGCGCAGTGGCAGCAGGGAAAGCCGTGCTCGAACCGTTGAAAAAGACGGACCCGGTTTCACAGCGGCAGTTGTGGGCCGCACTCGGACAAGTAAAACTCATCAGCCGCTACTCTGATTTTTTTAATGAACAGGGATTAATCTGTGCACAGGTGTTAACCACCAAGGAGAATTTCTCCGATCGCGGGCACTATCTCAACATGAAAAACTGTTTTGCCACGTTACTCGAAAACAAGGTTATTCCCATTGTAAATGAAAATGATACCATTTCGGTTACCGAGCTGATGTTTACCGACAACGATGAACTCTCCGGATTGATTGCTTCCATGGTCAATTCCGAAGCGCTTATCATTTTATCGAACGTAAACGGGGTTTACAGCAATCATCCTCAAAATGAAAATGCCGAACTAATTCAAAAAATAGATTTGGACGAACCCGGTCTGGAAAATGTCGCTGCCAACGGACAATCGGCTTTTGGCCGGGGAGGAATGTTAACCAAACTGAGGATTGCCAAAAAAGTGGCGGGCGACGGGATTGCAGTGCATGTGGCAAACGGGAGCCTCGAAAATGTTTTGATCAATATCCTCGATATTCAAAAAAATCAGGAACATACCTGGTTTGTGCCAAACAAAAAAGCGTCGAGCGGTGTTAAAAAATGGATTGGTTATTCCGACGGTTTTGCAAAAGGACAGGTTATTGTCAATCAGGGAGCTGCAAAAGCTTTAAATTCGGAAAAAGCGGTGAGTTTGCTGCCGGTAGGAATTATAAAAGTTTTAAATGATTTCAAAAAAGGGGATTTAATTAAAATTACCGATGAATCGGGAAATGTAATCGGGATTGGAAAAGCGCAGGTTGGCTCCGACCGGCTGGAAATCGAAAGAAATTCCGAAAAACAGAAACCGATTGTACATTATGATTATTTGTATATGGAAAATAAAAAATAGCCCGGGGTAAAAACTATCCTTTCTCCCCTCTATTATGCCTTAATTAGAACATATTCCGGGTTCCCTCTCCCTCCCCCGGGAGAGGGTTTTTTAACAAAAATGAATGAATGTGATGAAAATAGAAAAACAATTAAAGGATGTGCTGGCCGCTTCACGGAAACTGAACCTTGCGGAAGAAGACAAAATACGCGCGGTTTTACTGGAACTGGCAGAGCAGGCAGAGATAAATACCGGTTTTATCCTTTCTGAAAACCAAAAAGATTTGGAACGTATGGACCCCGGGGATCCTAAATTCGACCGACTGAAATTAACGGCGGAGAGAATTGGCGGAATTGCCGCAGATATCCGGAATGTAGCCGGTCTGGAGTCTCCGGTGGGGAAAGTGCTCAAAGAAACCGTTCGCCCAAATGGATTGAAAATCACAAAAATTTCAGTCCCTTTTGGCGTCATCGGAATTATCTATGAAGCGCGCCCCAATGTAACCTTCGATGTTTTTGCCCTTTGTCTGAAGTCGGGGAATGCCTGTGTGTTAAAAGGCGGCAGCGATGCTATTTTTTCCAACCAGGCGATTGTTTCCATCATTCAAAATGTATTAAAAAAGTTTGAACTCGACGAAAATACAGTCTGTCTGCTTCCTGCCGGGCGCGAAGAAACCAACGAAATGTTGCG
>CAYWBV010000352.1:0-4467 GCA_964455785.1 uncultured Maribellus sp. | reverse complement strand
GTTTGAACTACCTGAAGCGGGGTCTGAAACGGGAAGACGGAAGCCAGTAGCAATAGACAGTAGGCAATAGACAGTAGGCAATAGGCAGTAGGCAATAGGCAGAAGAAGGAAGAACACCTGACGCGGCCTTTGAATATTTCGTTGGTTACGGTAAAATGGAAATTTGTCGTACACTCATGGAAACAAATGAAGTATTACTTAATAAATTAATTTATATCTTTACCCCAAAATTGTCGGATTATGAACCGTATTGGAGAAAGAATAAAAAAGAGAAGGGGATTACAAAACCTGCCATTAAATGAACTTGCCGAGAAAGTCGGGATCAGTTCGAGCGCCCTTTCCCAAATTGAAAAGTCCAAATCATTTCCCTCCATCGTTACCTTAAAAAATATCGCCGAACATTTGCACACAACAGTAGGTGAGCTGATTGGCGAGAATGAAGCATTGGTTAACAATCCGGTTGTTTTACGAAACGACATGAAATATATTGACCAGAATAAGTCGGGGACAATCATTTATTTGTTATCGCACCACGACACCAACAAACAAATGGACACCTATTTGGTACGTTTTGCCAAAGCATCCGGTATCGAGAATTTTTTCTCCGGTTCGTATGGCCAGGTTTTTTGCCACATCATCTCCGGTGAAATAAGATTTAAAATGGAAGAGAAAGTTTTTCTTTTAAAACCAGGAGACAGTATATACTTCAATGCCAGGTCATCCAGAGATGCTGTCAATAATTCTGAAGGGATAAGCGAAATGCTCTGGATTCAGTCTCCGGCGAATTATTAGACGGTTTATTTTACAATTTAGTAATACTTCATTGTTTAAGTAAAAACTTTATCCATATTAATTGATTCAGCATGAATAATCTATTTCAAATTTCCGAAAAAAGAAAAGTAAGCTTACCCAACGATGCAGCCGCAATCTTAAGCGGATGTAAATCATTTAACGTATTTGACAATGTAAAACAACTGGCCATTGCAGCCGTGGGTGGAGAAAACAGCAACCATTTCGAAGTGAACTATTCTCTTCCCAACAACGACGTTGTTACCGAGGCCATTGTCCACAAGGTAACCAATGGCATTTCGGCGAACTATACCGAGGCGTATATGAGACGCCGAGACCCCGACACCATGCTCATCGGCGATAATCTGCCAAGCGATAAGGAACGGTTTAGCGAAAAGATGGGTTACGATTTTGACCACTTACGAAAAGAGACGATTGATTGGCTTCAGTCACAGGATTTAGCTGTATTTTTTTATTTTGCCGGACGAAATAACATTGGTTCGGGAGGGATTGCCATTGTTCCTGCCAATGCCGGTTTTTTTGCCATGGGCCTGGCCATGCTCCAGCAAATTATACCCGTTGACGAAATTTCCGAAACGTTTTCGATAGAATCGGCGATATATGTTGCACCAACCTTCAGGCATACCCATTTTGACGGAAAACAGATTGTGGTACACAAGCGCTCGGAAGGGCTGCACGAAATATTTTCATACAATTTATATCCCGGCCCCAGCGCCAAAAAAGGGTTGTACGGAGCTCTTTTAACAAAAGGTGAAAATGAGGGCTGGACAACTGCCCATTGTTCTACCGTGCAGGTAGTAAGTCCTTACGACAATATCACAACGTTTATGCACGAAGGTGCAAGCGGCGGCGGAAAAAGCGAAATGCTCCAGAATATAATCAAAGAAGAAAACGGACAGGTTTTGATTGGAACCAATACGTTTACAGGCGAAAAAAGGTTAATTAACCTGCCTATTTTCTGCTCCTTTAATCCGGTTACCGACGATATGGCGTTATGTCATCCGTCGATTCAAAAAAACAACGGAAAGATAACGGTTTTGGATGCTGAAAATGCCTGGTTTATACGGGTTGACGGGATTACGGACTATGGCGATGAGCCCTTTCTCGAAAAATTGACCATCAAACCCAAAGAACCCCTGTTGTTTTTAAACATTCAATCGAATCCCGATTGTACCGCACTTATCTGGGATCACACCGAAGACAGTCCGGGTAAACGTTGCCCCAATCCGAGGGTTATTGTGCCAAGGCATATTGTGCCCAATGTGGTCAACCAACCGGTAACCGTCGATATCAGAAGTTTTGGGGTACGAACTCCGCCCTGCACCAAAGAAAACCCAACCTATGGTATTATCGGATTATTTCATATTTTACCCCCCGCGCTGGCCTGGTTGTGGCGGCTTGTTTCACCCCGTGGTTATGCAAACCCAAGTATCGTTGACGGCGGCGGAATGGGAAGCGAAGGAGTGGGTTCGTACTGGCCTTTTGCAACCGGGAAAATGATTAGCCATGCCAATATACTGCTCGACCAAATTATTCAAACGCCACTCATGCGATATACGCTGACACCCAATCAGCATATCGGGGCATGGAAAGTTGGGTTTAAACCGCAACTGCTGATGCGCGAGTATCTTACCCGCAGGGGCAATGCGAAACTCAGAAGCGACCAATATCAGTATGCACGGTGCCCGTTGCTGGGGTTCGAGCTGAATTACCTCACCATTGAGGGCGCTAAAATACCTTCCCGGTTCCTGCAGGTTCATAAACAGAATGAGGTTGAAACAGCAGGTTACGATGCCGGCGCGGTAATGTTGTACGATTTTTTCAGAACTGAATTACAAAAATTTCTTTCCCCGGAACTTCATCCAACAGGGAGAAAGATTATAGAAACCTGTTTGGAGGGCGGCAGTGTGGCAGATTACCTGGAGATAATCCCGATGGACTATCAGTATTCATTTTTAGCAAACAACAACGGGTAAGGGATTGAAGGGATTGAAGGGATTGAAAGGATTGAAGGGATTGAAGGGTTCGACGCGGTTTGCAGCTCGTTATTTGTGGTTGTCTGGTTGTCGTAGTTATCATTGTTTTCTGTACCTGAGACAACTCGCAGCTTGTGGCAGCTCTCAGTCATTTTAAACCTGTCAGGTTGGGAAAACCCTGACAGGTTGCGGGGGTGCCGTGGCCGGGGACTTTACGCGGGGGATTCGGTTTGGAGATTGCGGCTTCTACCATACTGCCGGGCCTACGGCCCTGAGGTTTTTTGTGGCTCTTTGTCCTGACGCTGCCGGTCAGGATTTCGCTGCGCACTGGCGCTTCGGTCAGCACTGCGCTCAACTTGCGGCTTTTTTTTTTGTTTTTCCCGAAAAGCTTATTACTTTTAAACCACTAAAAACCAAAAACAAAACTGCTTATGCAATCGTATTCAAACAGCAGTCATTACAGCAAAAACCGCAGACATCCGGTGACTGCCCAACGGGCAGGCGTAAAAAAACGTGTTTATCCGCACATTCTGCGACACAGTTTTGCCACCCACCATATTGAACAGGGAATTGATATTCGTTATATACAGGAATGGATGGGGCACGAGAGTATTAAAACCACCCAGCGATATACCCATGTTGCCGGGAATAATTTTCATTTTAAAAATTTGTTGGATGATCTTCTTTAAATTTCGAATAATCTATGACAATAGGGATATATATGTACCAGGTAAATATACACAGACGTTGTGTTTCATTTTGAAACCCAGAGGGTTAAAAACAGCCACGATTACGGGATTTTTCAGGAGTAAAATGTTCTTTGAAAGGAATTGAAATAAAAAAGCCGATTGAAAATCTGGCTTTCAGTCGTTGGAACGGTTAGCACCGTTGAAGCTTGCTTCGGGACGTGCGTACGTCTGCAACGACTGAGCGAAGTTCGCGATTTTTTATGACAAAGTCAAGGGCTTAAAAATTGCGGACTTTTGAATTTCAATGGCAGAGAAGAAAAAACATTTTACAACAATTCAAAAAAGTGGTAGATTTAAAGGAGTTTTTGAATTGAAAAAAACAATTTAAAATTTAAATAAAAACCAAATAAAAAATTTTAAACCGTTGAAAACTAAAAAATCCCGGCAATACAGGCAACAATCCTTATACCCGTATAAAGACAATAACCTGTATTTTAAAGTGGCTGTTTGAGGCAGGGGACTGGTTTTCACAACGACCGTTTTTCAAATGGAAGAGAAGAAAAAATTAAAAAACGTAAACACAACAATGTGCATATTACATACCGGGGACAGCAAATCCCCGGGCCCCGGTTCCCGCGCATTTTTTCCTGCATTACATGGCAGGGAATCCACCCGCAACCGGTACGTAACATGCACTTACCGTTGGCACCAATAATAAAAAGACGATGACTACCAAATTTGAAGATATAGACATTGAGTTGGAAAAAATGGTTTTCCTATGTAATGCAGAAGAAGGGAATCCTGGGATTTATGAATTGACTTATGAGCTTGCGTATTATAATTTGACAATTGAGGACAAGTATAAAATAGCTCATCAAATTTTGATAAGTATTCTGAGAGAAGGATTCGTTAGTTTGGATAGATATTCGAGTATGTCGCTTGATAAAAAAATAGAAACTATATCACTTGATAACGCAGAGGATTTCTTAAAT
>CAYWBV010000351.1:0-4474 GCA_964455785.1 uncultured Maribellus sp. | reverse complement strand
AAAAAACTTTGGGCAACACTCTTTTTCAATAATCAATTTTTACGAGCCGCACGTTAAGCGTCAGTCTGACCGAAGTCTCAGTACGAAGCGAAATTCCGACCGGCAGCGTCAGGGTCGTGAGATACTTTGAACTTTAAACCTTAAACTTTGAACTTTACCCTGTGAAATAAAATCGAAGATTTTGATACGGCGTATCATTTCACAGGGTGAACTTTAAACCCGCCTGAACGGATTCATCCGGGCGGGCCCTGAACTCCAGACATTCAAAATTTTTATACCTTTGGTTCATGCGTTTAAACCAGTTTCAAATAGATACCATAAATAAATTGGCCGGAAAACATTTCGGGAAGGAAACAAACGTTTATTTGTTTGGTTCCAGGACCGACGATAATAAAAAGGGTGGTGATATCGACCTTTTTATAAACACGGCCAATGAAGCTACTCTGACGATAGAGGCAAAAATTCGTTTTATGGCTGAGTTGAAAGCAAAAATTGGCGACCGAAAAATCGATGTGGTTTTTGACAATGCCTCAACCAGGCAAAAGAAAAATTTCTATCGTTCTGTCACCCTGCAAAAAGTAGAGCTATGACCAACGAAAAAAGAGACAAATTGAATGAAGCCGTATTGCTTTGTACCATTCATAGTGAACGGATGAGTTTTGCCTGGGAGAAAATTAAAACGCACTTCCCGCTCGACAAAGGAAAATATATCCGCCTCAAACCTGAAGAATGGAGTTTCTTCGACCAGTTAATTTTTCGTTTTTCAAAAATGCAGGATAGCATGGGAGGAAAATTATTCCCCGCAATTCTTGAAAATCTGGGCGAAGAAGTCAAAGGATTACCTTTTATTGATCGACTGGCAAAACTCGAAGAATTAAATATTATTTCCGATGCCGATCAATGGATGTTGCTCCGCGAAACAAGAAATATGGTTACCCACGAGTACCCTTTTATTACCGATGAAGTAATTCAGGGATTAAATCTGTTAAGCAAACATTACCTGTTAATCACTGAAATATGGGAACAAACGGAATCTTTTATCAAATCCCGGTTTAAGAAGGGAACAGAAACAACCGGTAAATCGTGAGTCATTGGTAACAAGGAGACGCAAGCGGGGAGAAGTGATCAGTCGCAGTCGCAGTTTCGGAAGCGAACAAGTAGTGAGTCTCAGAAAACAAGCTGCAAGTTGAGCGAAGCGAAATCCCGCTGTGCGGGGACACGAGGTACGAGCCGCAAGTAATTAGTTGAGCCAACAAGAAACAAGAAACAAGTAACCAGACAAACCACAAACAACTCCGACAACAACAACGAAGTGACAACCCAGCCGCTTTGCTCTTTGCTCTTTGCTCTTTGCCCTTTAAACCCGTCTGAACGGTTCATCCGGGCGGACCCGTCCGAATGACGCAGCGGGGGGTGAACCACGACAACTAACAATCGCTTTCAATTTCCAATGAATAAAACTATATTTGTTAAATCAAATAACTGTGATAATGAATACTAAGGTCGAAAAAATACGGACGGTTAAAACCTTAACAGATGCTTTAAGAAAGGTAAAACCTGGCAAACGTTTTAACGCTGAGAAACATCTCGGAAAGGTAAAATGGAGTGAAGACCCGCTCGAATTCCAAAAAAGAATAAGGGATGAATGGAATTAGTATAGTTTCCGACACAAATCCATTAATTTATCTGCTTAATGGCTCAAAAAAGGCAGCCAGTTATCTTGATGGAAAACAGATATGGATTTCTGTGATTTCAGAACTGGAATTATTCGGTAAAAAGGGATTAACAAATGCAGAAAAGAGGGAAATTGATTTTTTAATTGACAGTTGTTTCGTTGCCGAATTAAACACCGGAATAAAAAGCATTACCAAGAATTTACTCCAAAGCGCAAGTATAAAACTCCCCGATGCAATTATTGCAGCAACAGCTCTTTACCTCGATTTACCCTTGTTAACTTTTGATTCCGATTTTGCCAGATTACCACAATTAAAATTATTTATTCTGGAATAAAAAAATAAAACAGTTCAGTGACACCCAACCTTTGGGAGCGTAGCGTTTACCCGCCGAAGGCCTTTGGGAACCAAAAGTTGAAAGAGGAACTCCCGCCTGAACGGATTCATTCGGGCAGGCCCGCCTGAACGGATTCATTCGGGCAGGCCCGCCTGAACGGTTCATCCGGGCGCCCTCCAGCCCCGGCGGGGCGACATTATGGTAGAAACAAAAGAGGAAGGGTTTACCAAAGTCCCGGAAGGGCGACACAATATAAGCGTCAGGCTGAGCGCAGCGAAGTCCCGACCACAGCGTTTGAGCCGCGAGCTACGAGCTACGAGTAACGAGCGACAAACCACTCCGACAACAACAACGAAGTGACAACCCAGCCGCTTTGCTCTTTGCTCCACGCTCCATGCTCCATGCTCTTTGCACTTTAAACTCTGAACTCTGCTCTCCGCGCTCCAGCCCCGGCGGGGCGACATTATGGTAGAAACAAAAGAGGAAGGGTTTACCAAAGTCCCGGAAGGACGACACAATATAAGCTGTAAGCTGAGCGCAGCGAAGTCCCGACCGTAGTGTTTGAGCCGCGAGCTGCGAGCTACGAGACGCGAGCTACCTCAACTACAGCTTTGAAAAAATGAACCTCGAAGACAGGGAGGAGTTGGACCAACTTTTTGAACAGGAAAAGTTCGATAAGGTGTGTGACCAGGCAGCATCTTAAAACCTCAGGTCCGACACAGTAATGATGATAGCGGAATATATTAACCAGTACACATACTGTTTTAAAATTCAATGAATAGAATTACCTTTGCTTATCAACAATTAGGTGGAACATAATATGATACTCAAAGAAAACATAAAAGATAAAGTCGATAAGCTCGACAACTATGAACTCAGGGTAGTGGAGTTATTAATTGATTCATTAAAAAGGAAAAAACCGGTAAAAATGAAAATGCCGGTTCTTTCAAAAAATTATCCCTATCAGGAAGTTATTAAATTGATGGGGCACCATGCCATTACCTCAAATGACATACACCAGGAAAGGCAAGACAGGTTATGATGCTGTTTTTCGATACATCGGCATTGGTCAAACTGTTTAGTAATGAAGAGGGTTCTGAAACAGTTAAACAGCTTGTAACAAATCCTTCGAATGACATATTTGTGTTGGAATTGGCTTTGATTGAACTACAAAGTGCTATTTACCGAAAATTTAGAAATAATGAAATCCCGGAAGAGAACCTGGAAAAAATTCAACATGCTGTTGAAAACCAATTTGATTATTTCATTACCGTTCCAATGGGGTCTGATATAATGCAGGAAGCTCTGTACCTTATAAAAAATTTTGGAAAAATCTACGGGTTGAGAACACTTGATGCTCTCCATGTAGCTGGATGGAGGATTATGTCAGAACCCGGGTGGACTTTTGTTTCTTCAGACAAAAATCAAATAAATGTGGTTGGGTTATTAAATTACAAAACAATAACTGTCTAATCTGCTTGTCTAAAACAACATTCACCCTGTGAAATAAAATCGGAGATTTAACGCAAACCCATGCCCTGTGCACTCAACATGTACAGTAGTCCGAACGGGTTCATCCGGGCAGATTCCGACTTCTGACTTCTGTCTTCTGTCTTCTGTCTTTCGCAACTGATTTTAGGGATAAAAAAGCGCAGTAAAAAAAATATACGCAAAACGCGATCGCAATTCACGCAAAACGCAATTGTAATTCACGCAAAACGCGATCACAATTCACGCAAAACGAAAACGTTATTCACGCAAAATGTTTGAACGAACCTTTGGAAGCGAAAAAAAGCGGCAGGAAAGCCGCCGGCAGGAAACAAAAAATCCGGCCGCAAAAGCCGGATTTGGATTACATATCAACACAACATTACGAAGTACGGATGGTAAATTTCTGCAAATCGTTTTTAAATTCCACTCCCGGGCGGAAGTTAACATGGACACCTTTTACAATGTCGCCCGTAACTTCTTTGGCAGTGGCCACCCCTTCGCTATCGACATTCAGCGACAGGGTGCCCAGCTTTCCGAGTTTTACCGTCTTCCCGTCCAACAGTTGGGCGGGAACGGCATCCAGCAGGTTCAGCAAAACCGAATAAACATCGCCGCGGCTCAGCGACGAAAACTTGGAAATCAGGTCGGCAAGGCCGTCCAAATCGATTGAACCACGCGTGGCTACCGTGGCATAGTACTTCTTTTCTTCCCTGTTTTGCGGATTGGCACGCTCTACAGCTTTAATTAAAATTGACATAATAAACTGTTTTTTTTGGTTTAACAATGAAAAAATTTAAATTCTCTTTGTGTTAAAGTTTGTAATAGCTCCGAATTTAAACGATATTTTTTGTTTGTAATATGCTGAAAAACAGGAATCGGTAAAAAAAGTAAAAAAGTTGCTACGAGTAGTTAGTCATTAGTAGTTAGTCATTAGTAGTTAGTCATTAGTAGTTAGTCATTAGTAGTTAGTCAT
>CAYWBV010000350.1:0-4492 GCA_964455785.1 uncultured Maribellus sp. | reverse complement strand
GTTCTTATGGTCGATTTGGTATTGGTTGGCCGGAAAGTGCACGTTATTTCAACCCGCGAGGCGCTCATTTGGAGCATTATCTGGATTTCGATGGGGATGGCCTTTTATTTTGTCCTTTTTTATTTTGGCCATTTGTTGCATGGTATCGATTCTATGGAAAAACTGATGGAAATTGCCGGCAAGTACAACCCATACCTGGAGTTCAAAACCAGTGGATTTGAAGACATGCTTGACGAATACAAAAAATCGCAGGCCATTAATTATATCTCCGGGTATTTTATCGAAAAAACACTTTCCATCGACAATATCTTTGTTATGCTCATGATTTTGCAGGGATTCTCAGTTCCGATGAAAGATTATAAAATGGTGCTTTTCTGGGGTATTCTTGGCGCCATTGTGTTACGTTTTATTTTCATTTTTGCTGGAGTGGCTATTATTCAGAAATTTGAATGGGTGCTGCTGCTTTTCGGCGGGTTTTTACTGATACAGGGCGTAAAAATATTGTTTGAAAAGGAAAAAAAGGGAAAAGATCCCAAAGATTCGTGGCTGATAAAATATATCAGCAGGCACGTCCGGATTTTTCCGGAATACACGAAAGATCGTTTTTGGTTCAGGGAGAATGGAAAATTATTTTTTACCCCGTTGTTTCTTGTGCTCATTATGATTGAGTTTTCCGATCTTGTTTTTGCGTTCGATTCTATTCCGGCCATTTTTGCAGTTTCTCGCGACCCGTTTATTGTATTCTTCTCCAATATTTTCGCGATTTTAGGATTACGTTCGTTATTCTTCCTGGTGGCCAACTTAGTTACCAAATTCCGTTTTTTGAAACCCGGTGTGGCGATTCTCCTTGTTTTTGTAGGCATCAAACTTTTGTTTCATTCCAAATTAAAATCATGGGGATTTCAACCTGAATATTCGTTGTATTTTATTGCTTTTGTTATGGTTGGCAGTATTGTTTTTTCCATTATTTTTCCGAAAAAAGAAAAGGGAAAAGAGGTTTAAAGCCAAATCAGTTCAGAAACAGAAAACAATTTTGGTACAAACCCGGTTATTTTGTTCATGAAAAGATTAGCAGGAATAGCGATTGTTTTAGGACTCCTGGCTTCTTCGTTCCAGAACGAAAAAGAGGATGTAGTCAGGATGTTTCCTTCGGCTTTAAAAGGGGATATTACCGCAACAGTGCCGCACATTGTCGATTTTACCGACACCATTCCCAATGATACATTGTTGGAATACCGCGGAGAAGATAATTTTCCGCTGATGTTTTCCCGGAAAATCGCCACAGAAGTCTGCATTGATGGTGAATGCCGGCCGGTCAATATTGAAATATTCTGGAACCCAACCGGGCGGTATTTGGGTTTTCACCTGCCGGAAAATGAATTTTTGAGTAAAACAGAACATGAACCTTTTTTGCCCGCCGATTACGACCGGCTGCACCAATTGCTGGCCGATCCTCTTTCGGCGCTGGCGCACTACTCATTGGCCGAATTGGTCCCGGTAAAAGACTCGACAAAAAATGAAGTCGATGCAGTTTCGTCGGCGACCATTGCGGCGGTACTCGACTATATTGTGGAAGGCGCTGTTTATACCACATACACGCTCTGGCACATTGTTTACGGGCAAACCAAACGGGAAATAGAAGCGCTTACTGCTTCAAAACTAAATTCCAAAATGGTTTTGCAACTTTTGAAAAGCGAAAAAATTGAAGACAAAGTATGGACGTTAAACCATATTTCCGAAAAAATGGAGATAACGCCAGAGTTACTCGACACACTGGTATCCATCATTGCAAGCGACGATGTTTATCTTGCCGAACGTGCGTTAAACGCCTTGCCGGCATCGACTCTCGATCGAAATTTGCAGTTGCGGATGGCTGAAATATTTTCGGAAACCGGGTTTTTACAAAAACGGCTCATCGTTCAAAAACTGGGTGAAGCCGCAGAACTTGAAACCGGAGCCGTTGAGCTGATTGCGCGCGAATTGGTCAGTATGAACGGAACTTTGGTAAAGAATGTTCTGGAACTGTTTCAAAATCACGAGGTGAATAACCCGGTTGCGGTGAGCGAAGCGGCAGGCCTTCTAAAACACGAAAACCGCTACATTGCCAGTCAGGCTGTTAAATATTTGGAAAGTATTGAAAATCTTGACAGCAAAACGCAGAAAACCGTTGAAAAATACAGAAAGAAGATGGGATAAACCTCCCGATTACAAGGATATAAATTTGAACTTTAAACTTTAAACTGTGGATTTTAAGCACATCAACTTTGAAGCGGTTCTTTTTGATATGGACGGGGTTTTGGTGAACTCAGAACCATTTTATACCGAAGTGGAACAACAGATTTTCAGGATGGTTGGCCTGAATATTTCACCCGGGGAACACGTAACTTACCAGGGTACGGCCACCGACAGAATGTGGAATATTTTAAAACCAAAATACAACCTTCCCCATACAATTGAAGAGTTGGTAAGAATGAACGAAGAAAAGGTTATTCCGTATTTTTTGTCGATGGAAACCATTTCGCCCATGCCTGGCGTCAGGAAATTAATTCAGCATTATCAGGATAATAATATCCCGTTTGCACTGGCATCATCGTCAACACCTGATGTGATAAGGATTGTCCTCGAAAAAACAGGATTGCAAAAGTACTTCGGCGTTGTGGTTGACAGCCAAATGGCGGGTTCGAGTAAGCCCGACCCCGATATTTTTCTTTTGGCAGCGAAAAAGCTGGGCATCGCACCCCAAAAATGCCTGGTAATTGAAGATTCCACGAACGGGATAAAAGCGGCAAAATTGGCCGGAATGAGCTGTATTGCCTATGCCGGGCCCGGTTCGGAACATCAAAACCAATCGGAAGCTGATTTTGTTATCTCCGATTTTAACGAATTAATCGGGCCAGGCGTTTTTTAACCGCCATCCAATCCGGTGCACCCTGATTGTATCCTCCTCTCCTTTTAAAATTTCATACTTAAAAACCTGTTCGTATCCGCCAGATTAATTTTACCATTTAACAGTTCAGGACTAATTTCTCCTTTTACATAAACCAGGGCGTTATCATCGCCGCCAACCAGGATTATCATTTCGGTAATCACTTCTTGGTCCATTTTACCAAAAATGGTCACATCCTCTTTTGCGTCGTGCACCGATAATAACTCTTCAAAATCGTTGTTTCGGTTGATTTTCTGGCTGAATTCTTTATTTAGGTTAATACGTCCATTCAAATCATCGTTTTCCACAGCCAGCACCCTTACTTTGTCGATACTTTCCAGAAATTCCCGCTCAGAGTTATCCAAATCGCCAAACCTTGCCGCCATTCCGATTACCCAGCCTGGCACGGTAACAGTGGTTACACCTTCTTTGTACCTGTATTTGGCAAACGCTTCCGAAACTCCGGGATGATATTCGCAGGAAGCGAGAAGAAACAATAGGGAGGAAAAGAGAACCAACTGTTTTTTCATAGCTTTTTGTATTTATTTCTGTGGAGACGCGCAACAAAATAAAATGTTACCCCAAAGTTGAAGGAAACTTGAATCGATTCCAATTCTTTTCGATAAGCAGTTATTTTTCAGCGACGAAAACATTCGGGACACGCCGATTGTATCCGTGTAAATTCCGGCGTTTACAATCCGGCTCTCCCCATACTCCTGTTTAATATCCCAGATTCTTTCCTTTTTCAATGGCCGGGACACCTTTTTCCATCCATGCCGGCAGCGGTTTTCCTTTCAGATAGTGGTTAAAGAACTGAAACATCCGGGTGCTTAGATCCACACGGTTGGCCCAGCTTGTGGTTTTCAGGTTATGTGGCTCATCGTTGTATGTAAGCATCCAAACAGGTTTATCCAGACGCCGCAACGCGACAAAAAACTCGATTCCCTGGTACCACGGAACTGCTCCATCGTTGTCGTTGTGCATCATTAACAACGGTGTATTTACTTTTGGTGCATAAAACAGCGGAGAATTCTCGATGTAATGTAATGGCTTATCCCAAAGTGAACCGCCAATCCGGCTTTGCTGATGTTCGTACTGGAACATTCTGCTCACTCCCGATTCCCAGCGGATACCACCGTAAGCGCTTGTCATGTTGCTTACGGGCGCGCCTGCCATGGCTGCGGCGTACATATCGGTTTGGGTTATCAAATAGGCCGTTTGGTATCCGCCCCAGCTTTGTCCCTGCAACCCAATCCGCTCTTTATCGACAAAAGGAAAATTGTTGATTAAATACTGCGTGCCGCTAACAATAGCATTGTAGGCGCTTTGTCCGGGATAACCGGTTTTGTAGGTTATATCGGGGATAAAAACAAGGTATCCGTTACTGCAATAAAGTGTTTTGTTTATGGTGGAATGACTTGGCGACGGTTGCTGGTGGCGATAAATCAATTCCGAATTCTTCTCATAAAAATAGACAATCACCGGATATTTTTTATTGGGATCAAGATTTTCGGGCAGGTATAAAAGCCCCTTTAATTCTTCTCCCGAAAACGAATTCCAGTCAAC
>CAYWBV010000349.1:0-4567 GCA_964455785.1 uncultured Maribellus sp. | reverse complement strand
AGAAAAAGATCCAGTAGCCGTTGTTCCCAAATAGCTTTTTATAAAAGAAAAACAGCTGAATACACAAAAAAGCAGGTCTTTACAAGGAAACAGCAGCTAATTATTTCGAAATAACAGGTCAATATATCGAAATAACAGGTCAATATAGCAAAACAACAGATTAATATATCGAAATAACAAATAATTATATAGAAACAGCAACTCAATACATAGAAATGACAACTCAATACTAAGAAACAACAGATTATCATTGAATACAAGCAGACGATTACCGGATAGTGACGATTTTTTCGTAAACAGAGGTGCCGCAGCCCGAACATCAAAAAACAAATTTGTTCGGGGTCGATGAACCCTCCACCAACCCCAAATCCAAAACCGGGCAAAAATTTTACCCGATAGGATGGAGCAACTGAATAAAGCGGAAAAAATAACGTTTATATTTCGAACGCACAACCAACGGGTGGTGAACAAAGGCGCGCCGGGTGAATACACCCGAAGACTGCAAAATTATAAACGATAAAAAAAAGAACAGATATGAAAACAGCGGTAGTGATCCTGGGAATGACATTGTTTATCCATTCGTTTGTTTTTGCTGAAAAAAATCCGGGTTCCAACCGGGATTCACGGGCATTAAACACGGCGGCAAATGCAAACTACCTTTCGCCACTGGAAAAAGAGATTATTTTGGAAATCAATAAACTGAGGTCGAACCCGGCCCAATATGCCACCGAATATATTGCGCCTCTGGCAAAAAACTTTCAGAAAAAAATGTTTTACTACCCCGGCGACCACCCGCTGATAACGCGAGAGGGAGTGAGCGCGCTGAACGAATGTGTGCAGGTATTAAAGCGGCAAAAACCTCTTCCGCTGGTTTACCCGAGCCAGGGATTAAGTAAAGCGGCGGGGGATCACGTAAAAGATCAGTCGCGTTCGGGACAGACCGGCCATCGTGGCAGCGACCGCTCCGACTCCAAAACCCGTATCGAACGTTACGGCGAGTGGAAAGTGAGGATTGCCGAAAACATCGCCTACGGAGGCAAAACCGCCCGGCAAATTGTAATCTATCTTCTTATTGATGATGGCGTGCGTGACCGTGGCCACCGCCAAAATTTTCTGAATCCCGATTTTAAGGAAATTGGAGTTGCCACCGGCACCCACCCGGAATACCGGAGTATGAGCGTCATGGATTTTGCCGGAGCTTTTATCACCCGATAAAAAACATTCAGAAAACAGAAAATTGAACAACGACAAACAAAATAGTGTAAATACCGAAATAGATGATAACTTTGGTTATTGGGGAAAAATGAGGGCAAACAAACGGAACCACATTTAAGAACCCGCGGAAGAAGCCGGAAATCCGAAAGAGAAGGCACAATTATTCACATTAATATTCAAAAAAATGGACAGAGAAAATTTTAAAAATAAAGCCAAGGAAAGTATCGACGATATTTTCACCAAAATCGACGAGTTGGAAATCAAAAAAGACCAGTTGCTGGAAAAAGCCAAAACCGAATATGATGAAATATTAGCCGGGTTAAAAGAAAAAAAAGAAAAAGCCCTTGGCGCGGCCAAAGCAGAATATGAAGAAAAACTCGCGGAAGTGAAAGCGAAAAAAGAAAAAGCCCTTGAAGTGGTAAAAAGCGAGTACGACGAAAAAATTGTGGATCTGAAAACGAAAAAAGACGAACTGCTGGCCCGTTACGACAGACTGGCAGAAGCTACCGAAGAAAACTGGGAAGAAGTAAAAGACGCCTTCTCGTCGGCTTCCGAATCGTTTAAAGAAGGATTTAGAAAAATCGCCTCGTTGTTCGATTAAACTTCCGGGCAGCAAACGTGTTGTATTTAGTCTGGAATAGTCGAAACTGAATACAAAAAGATGACGCTGTAATGGAAACCAGTGAACAAATATTGTATCAACGGGCTTACCGGTTAAGCCTCTTTACCATTTTTTACAATATCGCCGAAGGACTTGTATCGATGGCGTTGGGCTATTCCGACGAAACGCTGGCCCTGTTTGGTTTTGGCGCCGACAGTTTTATCGAAGTGATGTCGGGTGTCGGGATTGCGGTAATGGTATTACGTATCCAACAGAACCCCGGCAGCCCGAAAAGCGCTTTCGAAATAACAGCGCTCAAAATAACCGGAACGGCATTTTACCTGTTGTCGGCCGGGTTGCTGGCGGGAATCATTTTGAACATTATCAATCAACACAAACCCGAAACCACACTGTGGGGAGTAATCATTTCAACCGTATCGATTGCGGTGATGGTGTGGCTGATGAATGCCAAAAAGAAAACCGGAAAAGCATTAAACTCCGAACCGGTAATTGCCGACGCCAATTGTACAAAAGTATGTGTTTACATGTCGGTAGTGCTGCTTGTTTCGAGCCTGATATACGAGTTGACCGGGTTTGCCTGGGCTGATGCCATCGGAGCAGCCGGGCTGATTTATTTTTCAGTTTCGGAAGGAAAGGAAGCGTTCGAAAAAGCGAAAGGGAAGGAATGCAGTTGCGGCGACAATTGCCATACTTAAAAGATAAAGACAACAATATTTCTAAATAACAGTATTGCACTCAGCCTCATCAACTTTTTGCCTATATTTGTCGTTCTACAGAAAAGATTTTCTTTAAAATGATCAGGAAACAAGCAGCACTATTTTTTATTCTACTGGCCGTTATTGTTATAGTGGCTCATGCTGTTGTTCCTCATCACCACCATAAATCGCAGGTTTGTATTGAAACAATACACTGCGAAAATCACACAACTGCACATCAGCATAATACCACAGATGATAACCACCAACACAACGGGGAAAATGATACCGGCTTCTGTATTTTAAAGCAACTGGTTGTTTTACCTTCGAACCAGGACAAGCAAGAATGCAAGTGGCCGCATGTTTCCGATAATCATTTTCCATTTGATGGATTTCAAGCAGTTTTATTGAATTTTGAATTTCAACTGTTTGATTCACCGCTTTCAAAAAATATCGGTTTTCCTTTAACAACGCCCATCCATTCTGTTTTCGTAAATACTTCACTGGGACTGCGGGCCCCTCCCGCCGTTTAAATTTTTCAGCTTTTTAAAAACGATTCTTTACATCACTGCGGTGTAATTGAATTTAGCTTTTAGTTGTAAAATTTAAATAATAGAAAATATGAATTTTAAAATTTTTATGGTTGCTGTCTTTGCACTCATTCTGATGGCATGCAACCCGAAAAAAAATATACCGGAAATTGAACATGAAGGCCATGAACATGGCGATGAAACCGGACAATCAGAGGAACACGAGGAAATAAAATTTCAATATACAGCATACAATTCAGGTTTTGAACTTTTTGCTGAAGCTGACGCCTTTGTTGTTGGCGAAACAGCCAATGTACTGTCGTACTTTTCGGTTTTGCCGGAATTTAAAGCCGTTGAAACAGGGAAAATAACCCTTGCACTTATGGTTAACGGGACTGAAGTCCGCCAATCACTCGATAAACCAACCCGGAAGGGAATTTACAGTTTCGACATTCAACCGGGAACAGCCGGGACAGGGACATTAAAATTCGAAATTATAAATGAAAAAGGGAATTTTGAAGTGGTTGTTCCTGAAGTGACCGTTTTTGCCGAACATGAAGAGGCCCACGAAGCCGCAGAGGCGATAATCATTCCAAAAACAAACACCACCATTTTCACCAAAGAGCAATCGTGGAAAATTGACTATTCAACTGATTTTCCAAAAACGGGGCCTTTCGGGCAAGTGATTAAAACAACGGCACGGGTGGAACCGTCGCAAGGCGATGAACTTATTATTTCGGCCAAAACAAACGGAATAGTATTGTTCCCGAACAACAAGGTTCTGGAAGGAAAAACAGTATCGGCCGGGCAGGTGTTATTCTCTGTTTCGAGCAGCGAACTGGCTGATAATAACCTTTCGGTAAAATATGCCGAAGCAAAAAGTAACTTCGAAAAAGCACAATCGGACTACGAACGTGCGGCGGAGCTTGCAAAAGACAAAATTGTTTCGGAAAAAGATTTACTCGGCACAAAAAATAAATACGATGTTGCCAAAGCCGTTTATGACAACCTGAACAAAAACTTTAATACAACAGGACAAATGGTATCCAGCCCGATGAACGGGTTTATCAAACAGTTTTTTATAAAAAACGGCGCTTATGTAGAAGCCGGGCAGCCAATTGTAACCATTTCGCAAAACAAAACACTTATGCTTGGCGCAGAGGTTCAACAGAAATATGCTCCGTTACTGGGGCATGTAAAATCTGCCAACATCCGCACCTTACACGATAACCAAACCTACACGCTGGAGCAATTAAGCGGACACATGTTATCATACGGAAAAGCGGCCAACAGCGACACTTACCTTATCCCTGTAAAATTACAGATAGACAACAACGGCAGTTTTATCCAGGGTGGTTTTGTTGAACTCTATTTAAAAACGGAAACCGGGACACAGGCACTCACTGTTGCAAACACTGCTCTATTGGAGGAACAGGGAACTTACTTTGTGTATGTACAAATTACGCCCGAACTTTTTGAAAAACGGGAAGTAAAAATTGGCGTAT
>CAYWBV010000348.1:0-4582 GCA_964455785.1 uncultured Maribellus sp. | reverse complement strand
TGGCCGATAAAAAGAAGTATGCCCGCAACTTTATGCACATCGAAGAGGAATCGAATAAAATGGAGGCGAAAATACTGTTGCAAAAGGTTGGCGATAAAACGGTGGTGGTAAACCCGCCGTGGCCCACCTTTCAAGAGCAGGAAATCGACAGGGTGTACGATTTGCCCTACACCCGGCTGCCACATCCGCGCTACCACAACAAGGAAACCATTCCGGCCTACGAAATGATAAGGCATTCGATTAACATTCACCGGGGATGTTTTGGCGGATGTACATTTTGTACTATTTCGGCCCACCAGGGAAAGTTTATTGCCAGCCGTTCCGAAAAATCAATTTTAAAAGAGGTGGAACAGGTAACGCAAATGCCCGATTTTAAGGGGTACATCTCCGATTTGGGAGGCCCGTCGGCCAACATGTATAAAATGAAAGGCATCCACGAAGAAATCTGCAAAAAATGCAAACGTCCGTCGTGTATATTTCCCTCGATTTGCAAAAACCTCGATACCAGCCATAAACCCATGCTCGATTTGTACGAAAAGGTACGGAACCATCCGAAAATAAAAAAAGCTTTTATCGGCAGCGGCATCCGCTACGATATGATTCTTGAAAAAACGGGAAACGAAGAAACGGACAAAGTCAACCAAAAATATCTGAGGGAGGTTATCAAACATCATGTCTCCGGCCGGTTAAAAGTGGCGCCCGAACATTCTTCTGACGAAGTGCTAAAGTTTATGCGCAAACCTTCGTTTTCTCTGTTTGAAAAACTGAACGAGGAATTTATCAAAATCAATAAAGAGGAAAACCTGAAACAGCAGTTGATTCCCTATTTTATTTCGAGCCATCCGGGAAGCAAATCGGAGGATATGGCCGATTTGGCCATCAAAACCAAACAGATGAATTTCAGGCTGGAACAGGTGCAGGATTTTACACCCACGCCCATGACACTGGCAACGGTAGTATATTATTCAGGTTATCATCCATACACGATGGAGAAAATTTACACTGCAAAAAACAAACACTCCAAAGAAAGCCAGCGGAAGTTTTTTTTCTGGTATAAAAAAGAATTTAAGGACTCGATTATTCAGGACTTAAAAAGCAAAGGGCGTAACGATTTGGTCAGTAAACTTTTTAAATAGAACGTTCAGAACAATTTTCGGGGAATTATTGTTCCCCTGTATTTAAAAAATCAAAAATGAAAGCGTATCAAGTTTTGCCTTTTTTATTGTTCGTGTTTGCCGGTTGCGCCGAACTGGCGCAAATAGCGCAGCAAACACTTGATGAGAGCAGACCGTTAACACAAACCGAAATCGTTGCGGGTTTAAAAGAGGCGCTGGTGGTTGGCACCAGTAAATCGGCAGAAATTCTTGGGGCAACCGATGGTTATTATAAAGATGACCTTGTAAAAATACTGTTGCCGCCCGAAGCCGATGTAATTGTAAAAAACATCGGGAAAATACCGGGTGGAAACCAATTGGTGGAAGATGTGTTGCTGCGTATCAACCGCGCTGCCGAGGATGCGGTTTCTGAAGCCAAACCAATTTTTGTCACCAGTATTAAAAGTATGACCATTGCCGATGCTGTCGGAATTTTGAAAGGAGCCGACAACGCGGCCACACAATACCTGCACAAAACCACCTACGATCAACTGGTGGCACTGTACAGGCCCAAAATAAAAGCTTCTGTCGATAAAAAGCTGGTAGGTAACGTTTCTACCGGGCAAAGCTGGGATTTGTTAACCGGGAAATGGAATGAAGCGGCCAATTCGGTTGTCGGGCAGATTGCCGGTTTTAAACCTGTGGAAATAGAACTGGATGAATACCTGACGCAAAAAGCGCTCGACGGTTTGTTCCTTAAAATTGCCGGCGAGGAAAAACGGATCAGGGAAGATCCGGTGGCGAGGGTAAACGAACTGTTGAAACGGGTTTTCGGCACACTGGACTCTTAACCGCGGCCAGGGGAAAACTTTTTTTAGATTCTAAAACATGTTCCATTGATAGTTTAATAATTATTGTTAATTTCCATTTGCCAAAATTGACAGAATGACTTTGACAACGGTGCGATATAACATTGAGTAAATCCATTAAAAATGACTGCCATGCGACTTGAATTTGTAAGAATAGAAGAGGCCAACGATCTGGTAAACCAGTTGATTGAACATCATCCGCAGGCCATATTTTTAACCGACCACAACTTTAAGGTAAAGTTTTTTAACAAATCGTTTCAGCATTTGTGCAAAACCGATAAGGGTGACATTCTGGAACATGAATTTTGTGAAATAATGGGTTGCACCCGCCGTGGAAAACCAGTAGATGCAGAAAGCAGTTTCTGCAAACATTGCCAGTTCCGCGAGTTACTTTCAGGTTCAAATCTTTCGGAATTAACACTGATCCGTGAATTTCAGATTCATAACGAGATAGTTACCAAACATCTTCACATCGATGCGCACCGGCTGGTGATGCGGGGAGAAAAATACAGGCTGGTGGTAATCGATGACCGAACGAAGATGCATTAACCAAATTATACCAATCTGGTATTGAAAAGCCCCGAAACCCCATATTTTTAATGGCGATTCAGTCGATGCGCTCAAAAAAAAATCAAAAATCTACACCTAATTTTTGGTGCAGGGCGTGTTTGTGTTGTATCTTGTATGTTGTTCGGGGCAACAGCCTTTCGCTGAACCGGAAAAATTACAATAAAGAGTTAGCAATTAATAATGGTAATCGATGAAAGAAGTTTTAGTTGTTATTTTGATGAGTTTCTATGCGGGAAGTGGTTATGCTCAAACATTCGATTTTGAATATCACGCAATTGGTGATTCATGCGATCTGACCGGGCAGACCAGTTTGACAGACGTGGATAACGATGGAGACCTGGACTGGGTTTTTGGTCGGCGCGGCGACATGTTCTGGGTTGAATTTATTTCGCCGGAGGAATGGAAATTTCATAAATTGGGTATCGGAGCCAGGACCGATGTGGGCGGTTGCCCCCACGATGTGAACCGAGACGGCTGGATTGACTATATTGTTGGTGATTCGTGGTACGAAAACACAGGCAAACCGGGGAATGAATATTTTATCCTTCACAAAAAAAATATGATTTCGTGCCACGACAATGTAATGGCCGATATTGACGGAGACGGATTGGACGATGTAATCTCTTTGTCGAACCATGAAGATAATCCGGTGCTGGCATGGTATAAAGTGCCCCGGGATTATACAGAAAACTGGGATTATGCCAAAATAGGGAAGGGTATTCATGGAGGAGTTGCGCCGAAAGGTTTTGGAGACCTTGATAAAGATGGTGATACCGACATTGTACGCGGAGACGTGTGGTATGAAAATACGGACGGGAAAGGAACAGCGTGGACCCTCCGCGAAGCACTTACTCCTCTCGGTGGCAGCCGCCCGGAAAGATATGGATTGGCCCTGAAAACCTGGTGTATCGATCTTGACAACGATGGCGATCTTGATATTATTGAAGCCGAAGCCGACGTACCCGATGGGAGGGTGTTTTGGTTCGAAAACCTGAACAACGCACAGGAGTTTGTTTTTCATCTTATTTCGGGAGAATCGACCAAACAGGATTTTCATTCGCTGGCTGTGGCCGATTTTGACGGCGATGGCGACGCCGATATACTTTCGGGCGGAGGGCCGCTTTCTGAAGAAATTCATAAATTGTTTATCTGGGAAAACCTGAACGGTGACGGTTCGGCATGGAAGGAACATCTCATTCTCGAAGGCAGGCAGGTTCACGAAACGGTGGCCGCCGATGTTGACGGCGATGGTGACATCGATATTTGCAGCAAACCCTGGAGCGGGACTTTGCATATTTTTCTGGAAAACAAACGGGTGAAGTAAAATTCAAAGTAAAAGCGTCAAATAGTAGTTTCGGAAAACAATCTTCCCTGCCAGGTATTTCGTTCGGAAAGGCGTTTTTCCACTTTGGCCACAAATTCGAAATTTTTAAGGCCCCATTTCGGAGCCAGCAGCATTTCGGGCGGCGCCTGGCTGATAAAACGCTCCACAATGATCCGGGGGTTTAACAGTTCCAGATAATCGACCACCAGTTCAATGTATTCTTCGGCTGAATACAATGTAAATTGATCGGGGTTTTTATTGTATTGACTTTCCAGAACCGTTCCGCGGTGGATTTGCATCTGGTGTAGTTTTATATTTTTAACAGGCAGCCGTGAAATAACTCTGGCCTGTTCCAGCCAGTCGGCGCGGGTTTCGCCCGGAAGACCGAGAATCAGGTGTGCGCAGGTATTGATGCCGCGTCGGGATGATTCTTCCAGTGCTTTGACCGATTCGGTAAACGTGTGGCCTCGGTTAATTCGTTCCAGTGTGGTGTCCAAATGCGATTCCAAACCGAATTCAAGCATAACATACACTTTTTCGCTGAGCCGGGCGATGTAATCCAGCAGTTCTCCGTCCACCGAATCGGGGCGGGTTGAGATAACCAGGCCAATCACTTTCGGGTGTTTCAGCGCCTCTTCGTACAACCGTTTTAAATCTTCCGGCGGTGCATAAGTATTGGTATAAGCCTGAAAATAGGCCAGGAATTTCATTGAGTGGTATTTTTT
>CAYWBV010000347.1:0-4584 GCA_964455785.1 uncultured Maribellus sp. | reverse complement strand
GTAGTTTAATATAATCGGCATCGAACACATTGGCCTCTCCAATATCCCACGGGTAACTTACCGAATAAGGTATAAACACGGTTCCTGGATTTCCGAGGTTTTCACGTTCCAGAATAAAATTTCCGGCTTCATCGTAAGTACCCACAACACCCGGGGCAAAAGTTCCGTCGTTAACCTTCGTGCCGCTCCATTGTTCGGGGAATCCGCCATATTCCGGTGTTGGTCCGCCCACCGGGTATAACCGGTCAGGATATATCAGTTTATCGGCATTGGCTACTACCCAGTCGCGGAGCTCCTGGCTGGGCCCGGGGTTATTCGGATCATATACTCCCGGATAAACCAGATGCTCAAACCAGTGATTTGTAGCCATATCTTCTGTCAGGTAGCGGTAGGTCTGCGACACGTACTGTCCGCCACACCGCCAGTCGAAAGTCATGTTGAGCGAAAGGTTTTTCCACGATAGCGAGGTCTGCAATCCCATAATAAAATCGGGGTTGACATTTCCTATTTTGGAATAGGTGGGAGCAGCTTCCCACTCGGTATCAACAGCCGCATCGGGAATTAACGGATACATGTAGTATTCCGAATTTTTGTCGGTTACGCGGTTCACTTTGCGCGCATACAAGTTGCCCACTACGCCATCGCTTATTTCCTTGTTTCCAAACTGATCGGTTGATACAATCTGGCCTTTGGCATAACCAACGCTTTTAACCTTTGCCTGATCCCAAAGGGTAACAAAAGGAATTCCATCAGCCAGTTCGATGATACGGGTTACATTTTTAGTAAAGTTCACGTTTAAATCCAGCGACCAGTCATTGGTTTTGATCGGAGTTCCGCCCAGCATTAATTCAACCCCTTTGCTTTGTACCAACCCTGCGTTAATAATGGTTCCGCTAAACCCCGTTGACGTAGGCAGGGATACATTAAAAATCATGTCTTTGTTGTCAAGTGTGTAATAGGTTCCATCAAATCTCAGACGGTTTCCCCAAAGTCTGGCTTCTATACCGTATTCCTGCGAAACCTGCATTTCGGGTTTTAAGTTGCGGTTGAGCAAATTGCCGGGTTTGTACAGGCGGATGGCGTCGTCCCACTGTTCGTCGGTTCCATAGGTTTGCAACAACTGGTAGGGCGAAGTGTCGTTACCGGTTTGCGCCATACCTCCGCGGAGTTTGAGTAAATCTACCGCACTGCCCAGGTTCACCAGTTCGTTAAGCAAAATGCTGACCGAAGCCGAGGGGTAAAAATAAGATCGGTTTTCGGCCAGTAATGTGCTCGACCAGTCGTTGCGGGCCGTCACATCTAAGAAAATGGCCTCTTTCCAGCCAAGGTTGGCCATACCATAAACGCTGTTGACACCCAGTTCATATTGGTAAGAATTGTAATCTAAATTGTCTTTGGGAATATTGCGCAGCGCAAAAAGATTGGGAACAGTCAATCCTGTATTGTTTAATGATGAGTTGCTTACGCTGGAGCCTTTGGCATAACGTGTATTGCCTCCCACTGAAAGGTTCCATGAAAAATTTTCGGAGTTGTCTTTGTAGGTAAACAGTCCGTCGATATTGCGTTCCAGGTTGTTGTTGGTTGATATTCCATAAGCTCCGTTGTTGGGTTCGTCAGAATAGCCCAGACCGATTTTGGTTTCGCGTACCTCATCCGATTTGTTCAGGGCCATTCGTCCCATGAGACTGAATTTTGATGATATTTCCCAGGTTGCCATCACGTTGCCGAATAACTGGTAACGGTTAAAGCTGTTGTTTACATCGTAGGCCAGCATCCACGGGTTTTGGCTGTCTTCTATCACCTTTTTGATGGTGTTCCCCTGTCCGATGTTATAATCGCGTAATTCATTGATGTCAATATAGGGAGGAGTGAAATAAGCCCATTGCAAAGGGTTTGTGCCGCGGTTACCGGCAGGCCGGTTTTGGGCAAAGCTGTTCACAAAGTTGATGTCGGTGCTTACGGTGAGTTTTTCTTTAACTTTCGAAGAAGCCGACAGCGATAGATTATTTCTGTTGAGATCTGAGTTGGGAATCAGCCCTTTGTGCGTCATATTGGTGTACCCCAGCCGGTAGTTTACATCTTTTGAAGTATTGGAAATTGAAACCCCGTTGGTGGTTGTGTACGCATAGGCGTTGAGAAAGTCCTTTACGTTGTTGGGATAGGATACCAGCTCAGTCGGAATCTGAACTCCGTTGGCATCACGGGGCGAATTCCATTGCACCGCCCAGTATCCTTTGTCCAATTCGGGCCCTATTCCCGTCTGGTCGAGAACGGGTGGCAGGTGCCCTCCGCCAACATCCTCCGGGCGATAGGAGAAGTAACCGGTGGCAAATTGTTTTTGTACGTTCAGAAAACGTGAAGGAATATCAAAGTCAGTATTTGTGGTCACCGATATTTTCATACCCTCACCGCTCGCTTTTTTTGTAGTGACGATGATAACGCCGTTACCAGCGCGTGAACCATAAAGCGCGGTGGCGCTGGGGCCTTTCAAAACCGAAACACTTTCAATGTTTTCAGGATCAAGGTCGGAAATGGAATTTCCGTAATCCACAGGGTTACCATCCCCGAAACCGCCTACGTTGTTAAGTCCGCTGGTGAGTGGCACGCCGTCAACCACATACAGGGGTTGGTTGTCGTTGCTTAACGATTTTGCGCCGCGAATGATGATGCTGGTGGTTGAGCCAACCCCGCCAGTCTGGTTGATGGTTACCCCAGCTACTTTTCCTGACATGGAGTTCAAAAAGTTTTCCTGCGCCACGCGTGTAAATTCGGGGCCTTGAACTTTGGCCACCGAATAACCCAATGATTTCTCTTCGCGTTTGATACCCAGAGCTGTTACCACTACTTCTTCCAGAGCTTCAATGCTTTCTTCCATGGTAACGTTAATCATACTTCGACCCTGGACTGCAATTTCCTGGGTTTTGAACCCGACAAAAGAAAAAACCAGCGTTGCATCGTTCGCTACATTTAGGCTGTATTTTCCGTCGATATTAGTAACTGTGCCGGTTGCAGTTCCTTTTACAGCCACACTAACACCTGGAAGGGTAAGCCCATCGGCAGCCGATATTACCGTTCCTGTTACATTTATTGTCCCCTGAGCTATGGCATCTACCGCGAACAGGTTGATGACCAATCCCAAAGACAAGATAAAGGCGAAAACCCGCCCTGCTGTATTTTTACGTACTTTTTTTATTTTCATGTTGAATCAATTTAAAACAGGTTTTAATTAACGGCGTCGAAACTGAGTACCAGGGCATGAGTGTTTATGCCAATAATCTGGGCGGGATCTGCGCCTGCCGCCATGAACATAATTAATTGCATGCGCGAGTCGGAAATGGATTTTACAATTACTTTACGTTGAAAATCGCGGAACCCGACAAACTCAGTACCCGAGAAATCCAGTGTCATCACATTGTTGAAATTAATTGAATAAGTTGGAGGAGCGTAAACAGAGGATACCGTGAAATTTTCATTTTCAGTAAAAGTAAAAGTTGCCCCGGTTTGAGGTGTGTATTTTGCAATACACAATCCGTAGAGCTCTTCAATAATATCACCGAGTGACAAACCTAATCCCAAATAATATTGGATTTCAGCAACGGTTGGCTTTACTAAGTTTCCTAACATTGTAGCTTCATTGCCACCTGCAATTGCAGCATATTGGTAAACGAAACCACTAAACGCGCCGCCATCG
This sequence comes from uncultured Maribellus sp., assembly GCA_964455785.1. GTDB lineage: Bacteria > Bacteroidota > Bacteroidia > Bacteroidales > Prolixibacteraceae > Draconibacterium. Next base: position 893 of record CAYWBV010000347.1, on the reverse strand, counting down.
GCTTTAACATCATGAACATACTTTCCATCGTAATAAAAGGTATACGTGTCATCATAAATAGCACCCATCCCAAACTCAGTGCTGAATATTCCGTCAGGAAGCGGTTTGGGTGTGCCATCCACTACGCTTAAGTTTGCATCGGCATTGGCAAGGTAATCTCCTGCTGCAGTATGGCTTGAGGTCAGTTTCCAGGTTTTTCCGTTATAACCCTCAGCCGTATGATCTCCTGTAAGCAAAGCGTAGGGCGTAAGCGCTATGGCCAGTTTTACCTGGTCGGTTACGGTGTTGCCGTCTGCATCTTTGGCTGTCAGCGTGGCGATATAATAACCGCCTTCGGGATATACATAAACAGGGTTTTGTTCGGTACTCGTTTTCCCGTCGCCAAAATCCCACGACCAGCTTGTGGCGCTGTGTGTCAGCGCCGTAAATGCAACCTGTTTCCCGTCAATACTGTGAAAAATTGTCGCAGAAAGCGGAAAAACAGGCCTGACAGGTTCATCTGTACATGACGACATTAAAAGTATCGCCACAACAAAGAATGTTAGGTTTCGATAGATTAATCTGTTCTTCATTTTTTTAATTTTTTAATTAAAAATTCCGTGTAAACAATATTTATTTGATGAATATTTATTTCCCATATTTAAAAGCAATAAAAGAATCAATTGCCTGATTGATAGTAGTCCCGATTTAGTATGAACTTATTTTGACAGATGATTTTTGTCTCCTCATTAACGAATTTTAGCTTTTTATGGTTTCTTCAATCCAATAGATTCTATATTAAGGAACTATAATTTCTTATAAATTTAGATTAGTTGGAAGGGTCAAACAAATGGAAATTTGTTTGGATTACATTATATTTTAACCTTAAACTTCCGGTTAATAAAAACTTAATT
>CAYWBV010000346.1:0-4607 GCA_964455785.1 uncultured Maribellus sp. | reverse complement strand
TACTGAATTTCTGGCTTTATAATAATTCAATAATTCTTCTGCTGCTTTTTCCGGGTTGGAGGAAGATTGTTTTACTTTTTGAAGCCCGGGTTTTGATAAATCGAGCCGTGATAACAGTTTTTCCATTCCGTTCACCAACTCATTGGATTGAGCAATTCCACTTTCAGCCTGAAAAAACAGTATCACAACAAATAACAATAAGATGTGTTTGTACCGGCTTTGTCCATTGAAACAAGATTTTTTTTTCATACGCTTTATTTTTCAATTTATACAGGCATGGTCACCTACTGTTTTTGTTTTCAATCCAACCTCTGAATGAAATGGAAATTCAAATCTCAGCCAGAACTCAAAGACCATATTGCAATCGATTGCATAAATTTACAGCTTTTTTAATTTCAAACAATATGCTGAACAGCATAACCGAAACACCTGTCTGCATTTCAGCCATCGGGTTCCGCCTGTTGAAAATGATTCAAAAAAAAGCTGTAAACCAGTTTGGTTAACCGGTTTACAGCTTTAATTATTTTTAAACCCAATTCAGATTAATATACCGCCGGCGAATAGGTTTCCATTACCACATCTCTGTCGCGGATAACGAAAACATCGCTCGCTTCGTACGTTTGCTGGCCGTCGGACACAGTAAAATTCAATACAATACCATCGCGGTCTTTATTTCCCCATGAATAGGCTTTGGATTTGAACTCGCCCGAACCTGTGATGGTATAGGAAGAACCTTCTGGTGCAGTTACGGTGCAGGTATTGCCGTTAAAATTTAACAACATATCAACCTTGCCGGTCATAACCGCCGATTTCAGGTCTATACTCAGCGACACCTGGTTTCTTGCGGTGGTAACCAATTTTGAAGTCGGATTACTTTCCACATATTTTTCGCTGTACGTTGTGCTTTCAACTTCAGTTCCTGCGCTGTCTTTCACTTTACTTGCACCATAATGAAAATATGTGCCGTGATATTCGTTAATGTATTTAACGGCAAACATGGTGAAATTTTTTGGCGCTGTGGTCCACTGCGAAGCTACCCTGATATCAGCAGCCGAATTTGTAGTCTTCCCCACCAAAATGGTATCGACATCGGATGAACCTTTCAAACGGATGGGAACAACATACCCCATTTTAATCGCCAGCGGATCATTAAAAAAAGCATCGGTTAGCTGAACTTCAACTCCACCGTTAAATTTCCCTTTCGGAATCACGATTTTGTTGTTTGAACTCAGCGTATAATAATTTGCTGGCATTGCCAGGATTGTATCTCCGTCGGCATCAAACAAAATGTTATCGCAAAGGCTGTTGTCAACCTCAATTTCAAACTCGCGGTCTTCGGCATTTTCATAAACCCCGCCCATAGCAACTGAAATGATAAATTTATGGGCATTGTCGTTTGAATTATCGTAAATATAATCACCCAAAACGAGAGTCCTCACCGGAAACTGGTAAGGGAAATAGCCGGATGTATATTCAAAGTCGGGATGATCGATGTCAAAATTTTCACACGAAACCAGCCCGGTGAATAGTAGTAGTATAAAAAATATTCGTTTCATATTTCTGAATTTAATTTTTTTAAACAATCATTAATTCCATCCATTGTTTTGGATCAGACTAAATTTAACAATTTCCTTGTCAGGAAGAGGTCCGTAATGCATGTAAGCATTATCATACGCCCGTTCTTCAACGGTGAAGTACGTGAAGTTGTTGTCCTGAATTTGTACACCTTTGGCAGGTACAGTCAAATCTTCTTTCCATCTGCGTAAATCCCAGAAGCGGAAACTTTCGAAACAAAGTTCGAGCCTTCTTTCATTGCGGATGAGCTGACGCATTTCATCCTGACCGGATACCGAGGCCAGATATTCATCGGGCTGAGCAATGCCGGCGCGTTTGCGAATGGCTGCGATTACTTCTTTTGCTGAAAATCCATTTGTGCCAGCAGCATCCGGGCCCCAGGCTTCGTTGGCAGCTTCGGCATAATTCAGGAACAATTCGGTATAGCGGATATGGGTATTAAAATGTTTCTGATTACTTACTGAAGATGGGTTTGCATTTACATCTTCGCGCAACAGCTTTTTCAGATAATATCCGGTGCGGGTTGAATTTTGGACAGCGTCCAAGCCGTTGTCGCCAGCTCCTACCCCTGTGTTGATTACCGTGTTTTTCATTTTACTTCCGTTGTAAACTACATACAACGAAAGACGCGGATCCCTGTTTGCATAGGGATTTTGAGGATCGTACCCCGAGTTTTCATCAGTTATCGGATATCCGTTTTTCATCGGAAAAGCATCCACGAGGTTTTGTGTTGGATTGATTTCACCTTTACCATAAAGTGACGGAGGAAAATTATCCTGTTCCCTGACAGCATTGGTATAAATTGGTCTCCTCCAAAGGATTTCGGCGATGTCTTTTTTATTGCCTGCCGTGATGTCGGCATCATCAACCTGTGCTTTCAGATAGAAAGTATGCCCCTTGGGATCCAAACCTGAAGGCCCGCCAATATCTTCCAGCAATTCGGCAGTAAGATTAGCTGCTTCTTCCCATAAATTCAGATCGTTGGTTGGATTAAAAGCCGGGCTGGCCGCCAGAAGCGCAAGACGGGCTTTAATCGCTTTTACATGACGCCCGCTCATCCTTTGCTGGGTAACATCGCCAAACACAAAGTTATACGATGAAATATCGGTTACTTCGCCAAACCCTGCCGGTAGCTCTTCTAAACCTCCGAGGTTTCCATAATCCAACGGAAGATAGTTGAGAGCTTCTGCAAAATCGGCATAAGCGCTGTTTAACGATTCGGCAAAAGTTGCCCTCGGGATAGAAAAGTCCTCTTCGTTGACTAAAAATTCGTTGTAAACAGGCGTTCCCAGCAACTCACCGTTGGTTCCGTATCCGCCATGATTCCGCAACAGGAAATATTTTAACATTCCTCTTATTGCATACGCCTCTCCGGTAAAACGTCTTTTGTATAATTCATTTAATTCTTCATCGGACGGTTTCCATGGAATATCGTTTACAATACCCAGAAATTCGTTGATGTACATGATACCCCTGTTACAATTGTCCCAAAGATTCTGCGGATTATAAAAAGCCGACCACTCGCCGGTTGCCATCCTCAAATAAGAGCTGAGTCTGTCGTTGGTCACCGCATCGTCGGTAGCCACTTCATCATAACGGTAATCGTTGGTAGGAATATAGGTATAAGCCCTTAGCAGCAGTCCTTCTCCGTAGGCAGGATCATCATAAACCCTGTCTAAAGTGCTGTGGTTATCATTTTCCGGCTCAAGTAATTCACAGGCTGAAAATAAGATGAGTGAACCCAGCAACAATGAAAATATTTTATATCTCATAATTTTATTTTTTTAAAGTTAATTAAAAATTAGCTTTTACACCTATCGAAAAAGTACGGTAGTAGGGTTCGCCACCTACTCTAAGATCCCTGATTTCCCGGTTCTTGGCAAACTGGAATACATCGGAAGCATCGATAAAAATGTCCAGATTTTTCATTAATAACGCTTTTGTGATGCTTTCAGGCATGTTATAATTCAATTGTATTTTCCGTATCTGGAAATAGTCGTTGTTGTACAACCAATAGCTTGATCTGCGTAAGTTGTTGCTGTTGGTTTGAGAACTTAACCTCGGATAAGTAGCCGTATTTTTGGTTTCCGGGGTCCAGGCGCCAAGTACCATTTCAGAGTATTTGTCGTTCCCGTCGATCCAGTAATAACTGTTTTCCATAAAGGTTTCCGAACCGGAACGTCCTTCACCCAAAACAAACAAAGTCAAATCCCTGTACGAGGCTTTTACCTGTAAACCTCCGGAGAATGGAGCCTGCCAGCGGCGAAGATAAACTTCGTCGTTACTGTTGATAAGACCATCATTGTTCTGATCCTTATATTTAATATCGCCAGGTTTTACTGTTCCGAATGTTTGTTTTGGACTGTTGTCGATGTCGGCCTGATCTTCGAAAAGCCCGATGGCTTCCAGCCCAAATGTGGCGTCAACCGGATGGCCTTTTCTGTATTGATAATCATTAACATAAACTTCATCTACTTTGGTCTGTTCCGAAGTTACGTAAAGCGCATTGGCGGCCACAAAAAATGCCCAGTCGCCAACCGATTTATTCATACTCAAACCTAATTCAACACCCCGATATTCATTGGCTCCGTAGTTTACATACGGTGTAAAATCGGTATAAAAACTTGGATAACCGCTGTTTGGCCGGGATACCAAATCATTATATACGTCGTAGAATACATTTACTTCAGCGCCAAGTACTCTATTAAAGAACAAACCTTCGAGCCCCAGGTTGATTTCGTTACGTTTTGCAAATCCCAGATCCAGGTTGTTACTCCAGCTCGACATCACACCCGAGCGGCTCCGGCCGCCTTCGTACCAGTTGTAACTTCCGGAAGTGGTATAACGGTTGTCGTAATAAAAGAATCCGCCAATCGGAAGATCGGAATTGATAATACCACCCGACAATCTTAATTTCAGAAGATCAATATTGCTGGCCGAAGCTAAAAAATCCTCGCGGCTTAACATCCATGCCACACCCAGCGACGGTGAGAAACCTCCCCTGTTGCCTTCTGCCAGTTTTACCGAATTTA
>CAYWBV010000345.1:1675-4608 GCA_964455785.1 uncultured Maribellus sp. | reverse complement strand
AAAGAAACTTGTTTTTAGGAGTAAGATTCGTTTGACAGATTCCGAAATTATCTGATTTAAAAATATTTATTAATTCAAAAATGATGAAAGATTTTTTCACCGAGTTTAGAAACGACCATCGTCAGATCAGAGATTTGATCATGGATTTAATGTCAGCTTTTACCAGAAAAGAGACGAACGAAGCAAATAGTTTATTAGAAAAATTTAACTCCATTGCCGGCCCGCATTTTCTTTTTGAGGAACAATGTTTGTATCAGGAACTAATTCCTGTTTATGGTTTGGAATACATTGATAAACTATACGTTGACCACGATTTACTGATTGCACGGATTAAGACTTTAAAGAAGTTAATTGAAAAGAAGGATTTAACCGATGAAGATGTCGAAAAAGGGCTTAACCTTCTGAGAGGGCTTCTTCCGCATTTAAGCGACTGTGAAGGGCTGACTATTATGGTAGAGAGATTTGACCAGAAGGAGATCGACAGAATATTTGCTTCATTGAAGAATGCACGTTTGATGAATACCGATTTACTGGATTGGGCGGACAAAGGGAGGTTAAGAAGGCAACTTTCACTAAAGTAAACAGCTGTTAAGTTCAAAAAGCTTGTACTTCCGTTACTTTCCCGCATGTTTTTAGTTTTGCCGCTTAATGCAGCACAAAATCCTGTATCAATATCAAAAACTGTTTTTTTGATACATATTGATCGTATCAATAATTTGTTTTGATATTTTATACGGTTTGTCAAAATCCTGCGGATAGAAAACCGCAGCAGGGTGAATTTTCCATTTTTTGATAATAGCAGGCAAAAGTTTTAATGTGGTGGTAAACAAAAAAGGCTCATCCAAACGCATCTGACTGGTTAATGTATCACCCCATACCTTGTCTTCCAATTCATAATATCCAATTTCATCGATTACAGTAATAAATGGTCCTGTTGGACCTGAAGTCGTTAACCATTCTTGTCCGGCTCTTATTCCTTCCTCCATAAACTGAAAGTATTCCTGTTTTTGATGCGGATGTCTTTTTTGTATCATCAATAATTTTTCTTCGTTGCTTTGTAAATTTCGTATCAAATAACTCTCATTTTCTTTGTTGTGAATAGTCAAAAAACCCAGTATTCGAAAACCCTCCTGATGCATTAACGTTGTCAACTCTTGAAGAAATTTTGTTTTGTCTTCTTTTTTATGATCCGCAATAATAAATATGGGTTTCATCTCGATTATTTTTTACTTATAAAGATAAAAAATATTTAAAATATGGACAAAAAGATTATTTTGTCCATATTTATTTTATATTTTTAAGCCATTGAATAAAACATGTTAAATAATAATGAAGAAACTTTCTGTTTTATCGATGATTTGGCTATTTGTGCTGCAGCCATTTTGGGTGCGGGCACAAAATAAAGGCGAAGAATTGTTTCAGGCTACCTGTGCAGTGTGCCACACCATCAACCAGGGAAAATTAATCGGCCCCGATTTGGCCGGAATTAACGAAAGAAGAGATCCGGAATGGCTGATTCCTTTTATCCGTGCATCGCAAAAAATGGTAAGCGCAGGAGACTCGCTGGCAGTAGCACTTTTTGAGGAATACAACAAAATACCGATGCCGGATAATAATATGAATGATGATGAAATTCTGAGTATTCTTAGCTACATTGAACAAACAAGTAGTGGAACACCGACAGCAGAAGCACCTTCCGAACAGCAGCAGCCGGATACTGTAACACAGGTAGCGACTCTTTCTTATTCGTCTGATTTATTAAAAAGAGGCAAGGCGTTGTTTTACGGTTATGAAAAGTTTGCCAATGGTGCTTCCTCCTGCAATGCCTGTCACTATATACAGGATGTATCACTGATTGGAGGCGGAAAATTGAGTTTCGATTTGACAGCTTCATACGGTCGTTTGGGACAGGCTGGTATTCAGGCAATTCTTACTAATCCACCTTTCCCCGCAATGAATGTGGCACTTCGCAATAAAAATTTGACCGATGATGAAAAAGAAGCCATAACCGCCATGCTTCATTTCATAAACGATCGGTATGCCGAAAAGCCGCAAAAGTCAAAAGACGGAGCTATCTTTCTCGTGTTAAGTATGGTGCTTGCCCTGTTTTTACTTGTGCATCTTTACGTACTTTACGACAGTAGAAAACTCCCATCATAAAATCAAAATGAATTGAAGTTTTTCAAAATAAAAACCAAATTTTATGAGCTGGATTAAAGATATGATTTCTCCTAAAGCCCGGCAGTGGGAAGAATTTTACCGCAACCGCTTTCAGCACGACAAAACAGTTAGAAGCACTCACGGGGTGAACTGTACCGGTGGGTGCAGTTGGAACATCCATGTAAAAGACGGAATTGTGGTTTGGGAATCGCAGGCGCTCGATTATCCCTTACTCGAAAGCAGTCTGCCCCATTACGAGCCACGCGGTTGCCAAAGAGGTATTTCGTTCTCGTGGTATTTGTATAGCCCGGTGCGGGTGAAATATCCCATGATTCGCGGTGCGTTAATCGACTTGTTCAGGGCCGAAAAAGAGAAGACCGGCGATGCACTGCTGGCCTGGCAAAACATTCAGCAGGACCCTGGAAAGCGCAAACGGTATCAGAAAGCCCGGGGTAAAGGAGGACTACGCCGGATATCCTGGGATGAAGCCCTGGAGATTATCGGTGCAGCTAATATTTATACAGCCAAAAAATATGGTCCCGACCGCGTGGTTGGTTTTTCGCCTATCCCGGCCATGTCGATGATGAGCTTTGCGGCAGGATCGCGGTTTTTGCAATTGTTTGGCGGGGTAAATCTAAGTTTTTACGACTGGTACTGCGATTTACCCAACTCGTTTCCTGAAATATGGGGCGAACAAACCGATGTGGGAGAAAGCGCTGACTGGTACAATTCCAAATTTGTAGCCGTAATGGGCGCCAACCTGGGAATGACCC
>CAYWBV010000345.1:0-1665 GCA_964455785.1 uncultured Maribellus sp. | reverse complement strand
CGCACACCTGACGTCCATTTCTTTTCCGAATCGCGGCACAACGGAACTAAAACGGTTGTGTTTTCACCCGATTTTAGTATGGTGGCCAAGTATGCCGACCAGTGGGTGCCGGTTCATGCCGGTCAGGATGGCGCTTTCTGGATGGCGGTAACCCACGTGATTCTGAAAGAAGCACATGCAGAGCAGCAGGTTCCTTACTTTATCGATTATACAAAAAAATACACCGATTCACCTTTTTTGGTGCAGCTCGATAAAGAAGGCGACAAGTATGTTCCGGGAAGATTGCTGAGGGCTAATCTCCTGAAAAAATACGCAACCATTGAAAACGGCGACTGGAAATTCCTGAATATCGATGAAAACAGCGGCGAATTTGTTTGTCCCCAGGGTAGCTCCGGACACCGCTGGCAGGAAAAAAAAGGAAACTGGAACTTGCAATACAAAGATGGGGAAACCGGCGAAGAGTACAGTCCGCTGCTCAGTCTTCTCGGTAAAAATGATGAAGTTTTACAGATTGAATTTAACCGGTTCGATAAGAAACAAACCATCAATCGCGGAGTTCCGGTGCGCTACCTTCAAACCGAAAACGGCAAAATAGCTTATACCATTGTTTACGATTTAATGATGGCGCAGTATGGTATCGACCGCGGACTGAAAGGAGATTTTCCAAACGGATATAACGATGCTGATGCGGTTTATACGCCTGCATGGCAGGAAATTTACACCGGAATCAGTGCCGACACGGTCGTCCGGTTTGCCCGCGAATGGTACAATACAGCCAAAACTACAAACGGTAAGTGCATGGTCATTATTGGCGCCGGAATAAATCACTGGTACCACAGTAACCTGATTTACCGCGCTGCTACTATGTCGCTAATGCTTACAGGCTGTATCGGTGTAAACGGAGGAGGAATGAACCATTATGTGGGTCAGGAAAAACTGGCCCCGCAGGATTCCTGGGGAACCATCATGTCGGGCAAAGACTGGAAAATTCCGGCACGGTTTCAGCAAACGCCCATTTGGCATTACATTCATTCTGACCAGTGGCGGTACGACGGAAACCAGGCCGATTACAACACTGTACCTAAAAACGACTTTTCTTCGCAACACTCTGCCGACCTGATAGCCAAGTCGGTGCGAAATGGCTGGATGCCATTCTTCCCCCAATACAACAAAAACTCGTTCGATATTGCAAAAGAGGCAAAAAAGGCAGGCGCAACCGAAACAAAAGAAATTCAGGATTACATTATCAGTCAGTTAAAATCAGGGGAATTAAAATATTCAGTGAACCAACCTGATGAGGAAGAAAATTTTCCACGGGTCTGGTATATCTGGCGGGGCAATGCATTGATGGCAAGTGCCAAAGGGCATGAATATTTTCTGAAGCATTATCTGGGAACGCATCACAATGAAATTTCCGATGAGGTAGCTAAAGAATTTGTAAAGGAAATTGAATGGAAGGAAAATGCACCGCAGGGAAAAATGGACCTGGTGGTGGACCTCAATTTCAGGATGGACACTTCAGCTTTGTATTCCGACATTGTTCTGCCGGCTGCTTCGTGGTACGAAAAGGCGGATTTGAACAGCACCGACATGCATTCTTTTATTCACCCGCTGTCGGCTGCCATTCCACCGGTTTGGGAATCGAAAACCGACTGGGAAATTTTC
>CAYWBV010000344.1:0-4616 GCA_964455785.1 uncultured Maribellus sp. | reverse complement strand
TTCAGTGTATCTTCTCCGTCGCTGTCGGTGTGGCCTTCAACCGAAAATTTCAATTCGGGATGTTCAGTCATCATTTTTACCACGTAATTGATGGTTCCCATCGACTCGGGTTTGATAGTGGCTTTGTTTACATCGAATTTGATACCGGTGGTCACAAATTTTCCGTCGGTGAGAAATTTATCGTACAGCGGAACCGCGCCTTTTGCGATGCGGATGTTTTTAATAAACTGGTTTTTCTCGGGAGTTGAATGGTTTGTGCCAATTGTAATACCGGCTGGGTCTTCGCTTACATTGGGTATATTTAGCAAACGCTGGTCATCAAAATAAACTTTCAAAGCTCTTTTGTTAAAAGAAATTGCAATGTGCCGCCAATGCGAACTTTCTTTATCCACATTACCCGGTTTAGCGTTGTTGTATTCTTTGCTCGTGGTATTGTTCGGGCTAAAACTTGCTTCATTGACATAAAAAGTAAGGTAGTTTGAAAACCTTTTTTGGGTTTTATTCTTTTTGTCATAGAAATACAGATAATAGCTGGAGTATTTACCTTTTTCAAAATGGGCATCAAATTCTATGGTAAACTCTTCGGGCAAATAATCTGCCGATGGATTTTTCATCAGCGGAACTATTCCGTTATCATTGCCGGTTTCCCGAAAGTAAATCACATTTTCATTTCCAAAACCGGCGTTTTCAACGGTACCGCTCTTTAAATCCCATTTGCTGGGAAACTCTCCGTTTTGTTCGCCTTCCTGGTTGTCTTCGAAAATAATTTCGGTACCGGGTACAAAATCGTATTTGGCCCAGATAAGCTGGGGTTGTGGTTTTTCTTCGGGTACATTTTGTGACTGCGTTTCGGGCTGTGGTTTCGAGGTCGCAGTTGTTCCCAGTGCTGTTGGTTTTTCTGCTTCATCTTTTTTTTCCTTCTTTTTAAAAAGGCTTCCAACTCCGTCTTCCAATTTGTCAAAAGCTTTATCGATAGCTTTGTCGGTGTTTGAATTGGCGCGCTGGTTGGCCTCGCGGTTTACCTTTTTTTCAACATCAACTTTTACCTGGGCCGAAACCGACGTTCCGAGTATAAAAGCAAAAATCAGCAAATAAAAAATCCTGGTTTTCATTTTTGTGTTTTTCAGCGAATTTAGGTTTACAAACGGAGTGTTTTCTTTCAAATTTGAATGTGACGCACCCCGGTTTGAAAACGTAGTTCTTTTTGGAGAATGTGCAATAATTCTTTTTTCTTTCGCGTGGAAGTGGGAACCCGTTTATTGCCGGAAAGAACTAAAGTAAAGCCATCGGATTTGTCGATTATCCGGAGGTGCAACATATTTACCAGGTACGATTGGTGGGGGCGGAAAAACCCCGACTCTGCCAGTTGCGATTCATAGTCTTTAATGTTTCGCGAAACAACAATGGGTTCGCGGTTTAACAGGTAAAATGTAGTGTAACTGTTATCGCTTTTACAATAGAGAATATCTTTTACCGGAATAAAATAAATGGCGTCGGTTGTATTCAGCAATATGCGATGTTCTTCCAGCATTTTTTCGGGCAAAAATACCTCTGGTTATTTTCGGGCGGTTTATAAATTTGAATCCGGTGAAAGCTACTTTGAATTCGCTGTGTATTTACAGGTTGTCCAAAAGAAAAACCAGCCTTTTTTTCTGCCGTACCGAAACCGGTATTTCCTTTTTATTCTTCATAATGATAAAGCCGCCATCCGTTTTGTCGATTTTTTTTATGTGGTTCAAATTAACCAGGAACGACTGGTGTGGCCTGAAAAAACCCTGATCATTCAGCAGTTCTTCAAATTCCTTTAAGTTTCTCGAAACCAGAATTTTGTCGTTATTTGCCAAATAAAAAGTGGTGTAACTGTTGTCGCTCTGGCAAAACAGGATTTCAGCCACATCGACAATATGCAGCGAGTCGGTAGTTTTAAGCACAATTTTCCGGGGTTTCATTTCTTTTCGAATGGTATCGAGTAAATATTGCGCCTGTAATTGCTGGTTATCTTTCAGGTTTATTTCGTTAATTGCTTTCTGTATGGCTTGTTTAAACTCAGTTTCATCAACAGGTTTGAGGATGTATTCAAGGGCGCTGAATTTAATGGCTTTTAGTGCATACGAATCGAACCCTGTTATAAATACTACTTTAAAATCATAGGGTTTAAACTGTTCAAGAATCTGAAAACCTGTCCCTTCGTTAAGTTCCACATCAAGTAAAACCAATTGCGGCTTTTCATCCTGAATCAGGCGTACACCGCCTTCAACCGAGCATGCTAACCCGGCAAGGGTAATTTCAGGGAAAAATTCAGATAAATACCTGCGGTTTATTTCCTGCATTGCAGGTTCGTCGTCAATTATAATTGTTTTAATCATAGTCAAGCACCGGAACTTTTATAATAACCTGAACCCCCGTTTTTGAAGGATCGGTTTCTTTCAGCTTTCGAAGTTCGAAAGTAAAATCTTTTTTATGTTTCTGCTGAATGAGTTTTCGTCGTTTTTCAAAAATCTGCATAGCCATCGAACGGTGTCCCGGCGGCGGTGATTTTAAATCGTACCCTTTCCCGTTATCCTCAATCAAAAACTCAATCCAATCCTTTTTATCCGAAATCTTTAACTTAAGTTCGCCCGGGTAATCAATATCCGTAAATCCATGTTTAATTGCATTTTCAACAAAAGGCTGAATCATCATGGGTGGTATGTGTATAAAATCGGGTTCAAGGTTTTCGTCCGTAATAATTTTAAAGTTGAACATGTCCGGGTTCCGCATTTTTTCGAGTTCCATATAATCGGCCAGCATTTTTATTTCGTTGGCCAGTGAAACTGATTCTTCGGAGGAATTTTCGAGGGTGGCGCGCGTTAATGAGGCAAAACGCGAAAGGTACCTGGCCGCATTTTGGTTGTCGTTGTTTAAGAGGAAATTCTGAATAGACCCCAGTACATTGAAAATAAAATGTGGGTTCATTTGCGACCGAAGTACCTGTTGCTGTAAATCGGTTTGAATAAGGTATGCCTGTTTTTTTCTGATTTGGTGGATGTACAGAATCATAAAAATAATAATGACCAGCACGGCCAGTAAAATGATTCCTGCCTGGAGCCGCTGGTTTTTCAGTTCGTTTTCGGTGGTGAGCAGTTCTATTTGTTGTTCTTTTTTTTCGGTTTGGTAAGCAATATCCAAATCCATTATTTTTGTGCGGATTTCCTTATCGCGAATGGAATCGGTTAACTGTTTGTATTTCTCATGCCATTCAAGCGCTTTTTCAAAATTCAGGTTTTGTTTTTCAACTCTATATAACGTTTCGAAGGCCCTCATTTTTTCTTCCGGGAAATTACCGATATTTTCGTCTTCAACTGCTTTTTTTGCATAAGTCAGAGCTTCCCTGTGATTTCCGTTCTCGAGATAAAGTTCGGACAAAAGGTTATTGTCGTACACCTGCTGATACACAGATGGTATTTTGTATTGCTGAGCCGCGACAGCAGCTTCCAGCGCTTTTGGTACATTGCCCTGCAGCTTGTAAATAGTGGCGCTGTTGCTCAAAGCCACGCCCACAGCGTTGTTGTACCCGTTTTCTTTCCCAACCGAAATAAGCGTGTCGTAATATAAAAGCGCCTGCGTATAACTCCCTCTACTTTCGGCAATTCCGCCCAGATCATTGTAAATGGCTGCCACTGCTTTTACGGTTGCACATTTTTTAATGGAAATTAATCGATATGCTTTTTGAATGTACTCTTCCCATTTTTCATTTTCACCGGCCATCTTGTAAACTTCACCTACTTTCTGGTAATAGTAAGCCAGGTTTGCCGAATCTTTCAGGGTTTCTTTTATCCGCACGGCCATCATCGAATGGTTGGCTGCCTCCACATAATTCCCGGTGGAGGCATATTCGTCGCCGAGATTTATCAACACACCGGCCAGTTTTAAACTATCAGAAGTTTTTATACACCCATCAATGGCCTGGTTGTAATAAATTATGGCAGAGTCGTTTTCGCCGGTCAAACAAAAATTGGAGGCGAGATAATTGGCCACCGATGAAAATGTATTGTAATTTTCATTCATTTTTGCCCAGTACAATGCTTGTCGTAACGCATCGTTACTTTTTTCGATTTGCTGCTGATTATCGTAAAACTTACCCAGGTTGTACCATGCTTTTGACAGTGCAATCGTGTCTTTCGCATTTTCTGCTATTTTTATTTCATTCTGAATGTCAGTTAACTCCTGAGAAAATAACTGTTCAGGCAAACAAACCGAGAATGTTAGAAAAAGTAATAAAGTAATTTTCATTTTGGTTTTTGTGGAATAAAACGAAAATAACAAAAATAGAACATAATGGAAAAAAACGATGAGCGGGTTTAAATAAAAAAGCCACCTCTCGTTCCGAAAGATGGCTTTTTCTATGTGTTGAATTACTGATTATTAACTTCCAAAATCGTCATACAATACGTTTTCATCCGGAACCCCCAGATTGTAAAGCATTTTTTGAACTGCATCGTTCATCATCGGCGGACCGCAAAGGTAATAGTCAATTTCTTCCGGTTCATCGTGTTTGCTCAGGTAATTGTCGTAAATAACCTGGTGGATAAAACCTACCGGTCCTGTCCATTTGTCTTCGGGCAGCGGTTCTGAAA
>CAYWBV010000343.1:0-4624 GCA_964455785.1 uncultured Maribellus sp. | reverse complement strand
GCGTCTATCCTTGTAGCTCCGCTTTTTAATGGCGACAACGGGCGAAAAGTGATCCTGCCCAAAGGAAAATGGTTCGATTTTTACACCGGCAAATTTGCCGGAAATGGGGAAATCATCGAAATTGAAAAAGGATTTGAAAAAATACCTCTTTTTGTAAAAGACGGAGGCATCATCCCTATGATCCCAAAAATCAGGCAAACATCGCAGTGGGTGGAAAATACACCGCTCGAAATCCGCGTTTACGGAACTGCACCCGGTGAATTTGTTTTATATGACGACGACGGAACCACGTTCAATTTTGAAAGGGGTGAATATACAACCAAAAGGCTAAAAGTTTCGAGCGGAGAAGGGAGTATGGAAGGAATCCACGTTTCGGAAAACTGGGTTTACGGAAACGTAACGTGGAATTTTATGACAAAAAATTAAGTCAAAATCTTACAATACTTTCCCAAAATTACGTAACAATTCACAATGCAGATCATGGTATTTTTGAAGCATTGGAAAACATTTTATAAAAAGATCTGTTTTTATTAATTGAAGGGAAGAGTAATGTTAAAAAGAGTCAGCCATATATTTTTATCCGCCTTGTTGTTGATCTCAACAATGGGAATGGCTGTATCAAAACATTACTGCGGAGAAAACCTGGTGTCGGTTTCACTGTTTGAAGAAGCCGATTCGTGTTGTGGCGACACGGATTGCTGTCATAATGAGAATCAGAATTATGTATTAAAAAACGACTTTTCATCTCCACAAATATTAAATGTTCCTGTTTTGGCTGAAGTTGATATCATTGGATTTGAATTGTTTAATGATTTTTTCACTGACACATATAAATCCAAAAGTACAATTCAGTTTATTTCGGATTCACCACCCCCACCTACAATTCAAAAAACTCTTGCCCTTAAACAGCTGTATCTTTTATGATTCTATTATGATTAACAGGAATTTGCGATGAAATTAAAACTTCATCAAATTCACTATTCATAATGTTTTGAATCATAAAGTTTTTGATATATGCTGAATAAAATAATCAAATATTTTCTGGAGCACCGGATGATTTCGATGCTATTGATGCTCGTTTTTATTCTTCTGGGAACCGTTTATGCTCCTTTCAACTGGCATACCGGACAACTTCCACGCGACCCGGTTCCGGTCGATGCCATTCCCGATATTGGCGATAACCAGCAAATTGTTGCTACCGAATGGATGGGACGTTCGCCAAAAGACATTGAAGACCAGATAACTTATCCACTGAGCAGCTCCTTGCTTGGAATTCCGGGAATAAAAACCATCCGCAGCACTTCCATGTTCGGAATGTCGTTTATATACCTGATTTTTGACGATGATGTTGAGTTTTACTGGAGCCGTTCGCGGATTCTCGAAAAATTAAATTCACTGCCCCCCGGAACGTTGCCGCAGGGGGTTCAACCTTCGCTGGGACCTGATGCCACCGCGCTTGGACAGGTTTTTTGGTACACGCTGGAAGGCCGCGACCCAAAAACCGGTAAACCTACAGGAGGCTGGGATCCACAGGAACTGCGCACCATTCAGGACTTTTATGTGAAATATTCCCTTTCGTCGGCCAATGGAGTTTCTGAAGTGGCAAGTATTGGCGGTTATGTAAAGGAATACCAGGTCGATATTGATCCCAATGCGCTGAAAGCTTTTAACGTATCCGTAATGGATGTGATGAAGGCAGTGAGTAAAAGTAATCTGGATATTGGTGCCGAGACCATCGAATTAAATAAAGTGGAATATGTAATCCGCGGATTGGGTTACATAAAAAACCTGGATGATTTGAATGAAGCGGTTGTTACCGTCCGAGACAATATACCTGTGCGGATTCGCGATGTGGCAAAAGTCACCTTTGGCCCGGCGCCCCGTCGTGGCGGACTGGACAAAGATGGCGTGGAAGCCGTTGGAGCAGTGGTTGTTGCCCGTTATGGCTCAAATCCTTTGGAGGTAATCAACAATGTCAAAAAGAAAATCGATGAAATTGAACCGGGGCTTCCTTCCAAAACGTTACCGGATGGCACCGTTTCAAAAGTTACAGTAGTTCCTTTTTACGACCGTACAGGTTTGATACAGGAAACAATCGGAACTTTGGAATCCGCTTTGTCACACGAAATACTTATCTCAATCATCGTCATTATTGTACTGATTTTCAATCTTCGGGCCTCTGTTATTGTTTCCTTTTTGTTACCCGTTGGAGTTCTGATGACCTTCATCGCCATGAAATGGATGGGTGTCGACGCCAATATTGTTGCCCTTTCGGGAATTGCGATTGCGATTGGTGTAATGGTCGATATTGGGATTGTGGATGTTGAAAATATCATCCGCCATCTTGAAATGCCGGAGAACAAAAATGCCCGTGGGAAAAACCTTGTAAAAGTAATTTATGAGGCAACTTCGGAGGTCAGGGGAGCAGTTACTGTGGCGCTTGCCACCACAGTGGTGAGTTTTCTCCCTGTTTTTGTAATGGAAGGAGCTGAAGGAAAACTCTTCACTCCGCTGGCTTTTACAAAAACCTTTGCATTACTGGCTTCATATCTGCTGGGAATGATAGTGCTGCCCACGTTGGCTTATTACCTTTTCAACTTCCGGTTAGATACAAAAAGAACACGCCGGTTTTTTAACTGGTTACTGATTCTGGCAGGTTTGCTGATTGTAGTCATCTGGCAAACCTGGCCGGCGCTGGCACTCACAGCCATTGGTATTAACAATCTGATGGCTCCCCGCTGGCCCGAAAATCGCAAACACTTTACCAATCTTATAAATATTGCCATAACCCTGTTGTTTGCGGTATATTTTTTGGCGGTTGAATGGTTGCCACTGGGAGCCCACAACAGCAATTTTTCCAATTTTTTCTTTGTAGGGCTGATTATTTTCCTGGTGCTGGCGGTTCTCTCACTAATTGTATATTTCTACGTACCAATACTACAATGGGCATTACGCAATAAATGGAAATTTATGGCCATACCACTGTTTACCATTCTTTTTGGAATATTGGCCTGGCAGGGCGTGCCCCGCGTTTTTGGGTTTATTCCAGAAGGGATTCAGAAAACCGCTGCCTGGCAAAGTTTCAGCAAAACATTTCCGGGACTGGGCAAGGAATTTATGCCAGCTCTTGATGAAGGCTCTTTTCTGCTGATGCCGACCAGCATGCCTCATGCCGGAATAGAAATGAACCGGGAGTATGTGGAAATTCTTGATAAAAGATTGTCAGCAATTCCCGAAGTTGAGATTGCCGTAGGGAAATGGGGACGTATTAATTCGGCATTGGACCCGGCGCCTGTACAGATGTTCGAAAACACGATCAATTATTTACCGGAATATATCCTGGATGAAAACGGGCACAGGAAACAGTTTAAAGTGGATAAAGAAGGCAGCTTTCTGCTTCAGGACGGCTCAACGTATAACCGCGAACGCGATGGTTACCGGAAATTAACCAGCAAAGAACTGATCGGGGATAAAAATGGCGACAATTTCCGGCAGTGGCGGCCCGAAATAAAATCACCTGACGATATCTGGAATGAAATTGTAAAGGTTACCAATATTCCCGGACTGACCTCTGCACCCCGGTTACAGCCCATTCAAACCCGGCTGGTAATGTTATCAACCGGAATGAGGGCGCCTATGGGACTTAAGGTTTTTGGCCCGGATTTGGAGACCATCGAAAAATCAGGGATTGAACTCGAAACTTTATTAAAGGAAGTTCCATCGATAAAAGCGCCTTCTGTTTTTTATGACCGTGCAGTCGGCGCTCCGTATATCGAAATAAAACTGAACAGGCCTGCTATTGCCCGCTACGGAATGACAGTTCAGGATGTCCAGGAGATTTTGCAGGTTGCAGTTGGCGGAATGGCTTTGACAACTTCGGTTGAAGGTCGCGAACGGTTCCCGGTACGCGTTCGGTATGCCCGTGAATTGCGTTCAACCCCGGAAGAAATTAAAAATATTCTTGTGCCTTCCATGACAGGAGTCCAGGTGCCGCTTGGCGAACTGGCTGAAATCACTTATACCCGTGGTCCGCAAATGATACGAAGCGAAAATACGTTTCTGAACGGGTACGTAATTTTTGATAAGGTTGAAGGCCGCGCTGAAGTGGATGTAGTTGAGGATGCACAAAAATTTCTGAAAGAAAAAATTGAATCGGGGGAATTGGTTTTGCCTGCCGGAGTAAGTTATACTTTTGCAGGAAATTACGAAAATCAGATAAGGGCAACCAAACGGCTGTCCATCGTAATTCCCATCAGTTTAATAGTAGTTTTTCTTTTACTCTATTTTCAGTTTAAAACCTTTACTGCTTCGTCCATCCACTTTTCGGGAGTTTTTGTAGCATTTGCCGGTGGTTTTATCATGCTTTGGCTTTATAGTCAGCCCTGGTTTCTCAATTTCTCTGTTTCCGGTGTTGAATTGCGGGATATGTTCCAGATTCACACCATAAATTTAAGTGTTGCGGTGTGGGTCGGTTTTATTGCCCTTTTTGGTATTGCCACCGATGATGGTGTGTTGATGGGAACATACATTCATCAGGTATTTGAAGAACGGCAGCCGAAAACGGTAAAGGAAGTTCGGGAGGCGGTTGTAATTGCCGGAAGTAAACGTGTCCGTCCTGCCATGA
>CAYWBV010000342.1:0-4640 GCA_964455785.1 uncultured Maribellus sp. | reverse complement strand
CCAGCCGCAAAAACCAAAACTTGACAAAGAGTGTGTCTACCCCAGCCCACGGACTGACAGATTGCAGTAAAATTGAGTAAAAATGACAAAAAAAACAAAAGCCAGTTGGTAACAAAGTGTATAAATCATTGGGCGGAAAGCACAGGTATTAAAGACGTTACACTTAATCTACTTTGTGGCAGTTTGACAGGAAAGTGCTTCGAGATGCCCAACACTTCATACACCAACCGTTAGTCAGAATAACAAACAAAGTCGTATTCAGCAAGATAATTCACGTTTAAAAGGAAAATATGGAAACAAAAACAACGATTAAAAAACTTGGTTTGGCCGGTTCTTTCGCCATTTATATTCCTGCATCCCTGGTAATGCTGGGTTCGACCCAATATTTGATTCCTTACTGGAGCAAAACGACCGGACAGGAAACTCTGCTTTTTTGTTTTTTGTGGCCGGGCTGGGAATCTTTTTGCCATTGATGATAACCGGTTTCCTGGTGTTAAAATCGGAAGGTTTCCGGATTTCGAAAAACACCTGGGTCGAACGCCTGAGATTCCGGAAAATAACCCGGAACGACCTGTTATGGTGCCTTGCCGGACTCATCCTGGTCGGTTTGCTCAGCAGATTAACGATAAAAGCACTGGAATTATGGACGGGTAAATTTGACCATTCTCCCGCTTTTATGTCGTTCGAGCCCCTGGCAAAAGGACGATACTGGTTACTTTTGGTTTGGTTCCCGTACTGGATTTTAAACATACTGGGAGAAGAATTTTTATGGAGAGGCGTAATGCTGCCCAGACAGGAAGTTGCTTTTGGAAAATAT
This sequence comes from uncultured Maribellus sp., assembly GCA_964455785.1. Lineage (GTDB taxonomy): Bacteria > Bacteroidota > Bacteroidia > Bacteroidales > Prolixibacteraceae > Draconibacterium. The sequence goes on along the minus strand of CAYWBV010000342.1, from coordinate 3,823 downwards.
ACCTGGATTATTCATGGTTTTGGATGGGGGTTATTCCATGTCGCTTTTGGATGGCAGTTGCTGATTACATTGCTGCCCCTGATTTTTATTCAATCCTACATTGTTCAAAAGACCAAAAATTCGTGGGTTGGAGTGATAATGCACGGAGGATTAAACGGACCGAGTTTTATCGCCATTTGTTTTGGATTAATTTGATAAACAAAAAGAAAAAACTACCCGCAATAAACAAGGCTATGAGCCGACCGTAGCCGCCCTTGGAAAATATCTGCCTTTTATTGGTCGTCGTCGGAAAAACCGCGGCCTGTTTTTTTCAGCCCTTCAATATCGTTTACGGTAAAGTCGCCAAAGAACGAGATAACAAACCTCATGGAGGTGTCGTCGTCGTTGCTGATAAAAACATGGCATTCCGAGAATTTCTTTTTTCCGCCGAGGAGCCAGATTTCGGCATCGTCGTCCTCGTCATCCGCCTCTTCATACTTTTTATATTCCGACGGCAGCAGTCCGGTGGCTTTTTTGATAAATTCGTCGCCGCTCAAATCTCCTTTTTTTGGATTGTACGACATAAAGCGGACCTGGTGTAAATCGCCGGTAACGCTTTTTTCGCCGCCGTCGTCACTCACATCCAGATCGATGGCGTCGATCATATTTTTTGAAAAAGAAAAGTTGGAAACGCCGTCTTTCTCAGAGAACACATTGTACATTTTATCGGATTTGCTTTGGGCGGTTACAAGGATTATTCCTGCAAAAGCGAAAACGAAAGTGAGCATTAAATTTTTCATGGTTTTGGTATTTAAGAGAAGACCGCCGGAGTTTTGATTCCGGCGGAACTTCGGTTTGTTACTGCTGTTTAACTATTTTGACGGTTCTTTTTTGGTAAGCCCTTCGGGTTTCATTTCCCAGAATTTGCCCACCATATCGCCGTCCCAGGTATTCGAAACGTTGTCGATATCGTGGATAATTTCTTCCATGTCGTCGGCGAGGAAAACCGATTTTCCTTCGGGTACCTTTACGGTAATTTCTATTTCCTGTCCGCGCCATTTCCCGTCTTGTTTGATGATAAAGTACGGGTCGAAGCGGAGTGTGGAATCATTGACTTCGAAATTGTAGAGGATGTCTTCGGTAGCCGCCTTTGCTCCTTCGCGGTTTTTTCCTCTCGATGTTTTTTTCACCTGCACGGTAAAATTCTCGTTTCCTGATTTTTCGATATCCAGTTTTGGCTGGCCGAGCAGCACTTCATCTCCGTTCACCGACACTACCTTCATATTTTCAATTTCCCAGTCCATTTCGGCGTAATCCGCGTATTTGTCTTCGCCCAGTTCGAGGTACAACGTCTGGCACGAATCGCACGAAATGACCTCATTTTTGGTAATTGACGAGCGGCTTTTAAAGTTCCCGACCTCGCTGGCCGAAACCGTAATCAGGGCGACCAGTGCAACCAGCCACACGCCCACCATACTCAACCCGATGGCGGCGTTGTTGGTTTTGTAGCGGAACACCAGTTTGGTACCGATAAAAAGCATGGCCAGCATGGGTATTCCGGCCAGCAACCCGATAGCAATTAACCCGAAGGTTACCGTACCAGGATCTACAAAATGGTTAAAAAATCCGGAGGCGTGAATGTCGGGGCTCCAGACCATGGGCCACCCGTCAACAAACGACTGGCCGATGATCATCGATGAAATCATCCCGAGCAGACCAAAAAAGCCGGAGATAATAAGCAGCACCCCGATGACGATGACAAAAACCCGCAGCAAAAGTTTTGCTCCGCTGTAAACCACTTCGCCGGCGCCTTCCATCGATTTTTTTCCTTTGGAATAGGTATCCGATTCCTTAAACTTTTTGTAGCTCTCTTTAACTTCGCCAACTTCTTCTTTTATCGATTTTTCGATGTTTTTAACCGTTGCTTCCTGTCCGCGCATTTCGAGTCGCTGGGTGGTGGTCAGCGCCTTCGGAACAGCAATCCAAAGAATGATGTAGGCCAGGAACGCTGCGCCGGTGGTTACAAACAGCAGCACTACAAAAATAATCCGGAGGATAACCGGGTCCATGTTAAAATAGGCGCCCAGTCCGCCGCAAACTCCGCCCAGCACCCGGTGGTCGGGATCGCGGTAAAGCCTTCTTTTACGTTTGGTCTCACCGGCTAAAGGCGTTTCTTCGCCGTCTTCTTCGGCAAAATCCTCGGGCGTGCCCATGGTGGCAACCACTTCGTTTACCCATTCGAGGGTGATTACCTTTTTCTCGTCCGACGATTTTTCGGAGAATATCTCTGCAATTCGTGCTTCAATATCCGAGATAATCTCTTTTCCTTCGTCGCTGGCCCCAAAATGGTTTTTCAGGTTGACCAGGTATTTTTGCAGCACTTCGTAGGCATCCTCTTCGATGTGGAAAATGGTCCCGCTGATATTTATGGTGAATGTCTTTTTCATGTTTTACTCTTTTGAATATTAATTTCGGTTATGTTGATTGAACTACGCTTTGTTGTTTTTGATTTTTGCCACAGCATCGACCAGCTCGGTCCACGAACTTTCCAGTTCGTTGAGGAATTTCCGTCCGGTATCGGTAAGTTCGTAGTATTTGCGGGGTGGGCCCTGTGTCGATTCTTCCCAGCGATAGGCGAGGAACCCGGTGTTTTTTAACCGCGTCAGAAGCGGATAAAGTGTTCCTTCCACCACAATCATTTTCGACTCCTTTAACGACTGGATTATATCGCTTGCATAAAGAGGCTTGCCGTCGAGAACAAGTAGGATACAGTATTCCAGTACCCCCTTTCTCATCTGTGCCTTTGCATTTTCTATATTCATTTCAATTGGTTTTTTAATTTTATCACTATCCACCTGTTCGCGTGTCCCGGCCGTAAACCGCCGCTTAACTTTCTCCGAATTTATCAGCGGTCATCCAGGCTTCCAACTCCAAAGGTTGTTCTGCTTCTTCCTCGCTCTCAAAAAGGTTTTCATCCAGCATCCAATCTTCCAACTCTAGCGCTTTTTCAGTTTCATTCTCTACCCGGATGGCCGAATTTCCAAAATAACTTTCGTTGGTCATCCAGTATTCGAGTTTTAATGCAGGTTCGTAAACCTCGTTTCTGTTGGCCAGGGTTACATCACTGGTTTCGGATGGAGCTGACTTTTTGGTTTTGTCTGATGTTTCGACCATTGCAATGGCAATTTCGTTAAAACTGCTGTTGGTTAAAAGTTTTTTCCAAAATTCCTGTGCACTCACCGTGTAGCTAATCAATACAAAACTTACAACTACTGCTGCCGACCTCAAAATTGTTTTCTGAACATTGTTTTTTGTTTTCATGGCTTTCTGTTTTTACTGAATTCTTGTTTCTGTTTGTTTTTTGTTTCTGTTAAAATGTTTTCCCGGATAACCTCCGGCCTGCTTTTATGACTTTAAGACGCTTGCTTTTTTCTAACGTTACAATCTGTAAAGAACTTTTTTAAGAAAACTACTTTTTTAAACACTGTTATTTGTATTGCAAATATATGTAATAATTTTAGTACTATGCAACACAAAGTACTAAAATTTTTGAAAGTATTTTTGATATTTTTATCAGAATATTGAAATACAGGTATTTACAATATGATAAAATTGTAAATATTTTTTGAGAATGTAGGTTCTGATAAAAGCAGGTGGTAAAAACGTAAATTGATACTTTCGGTTTTTGGTTTCTTTTTGAGATATCGGGTACTTTTAAACACTTTGTTAAAAAGTACCCAACCCATGTTTAATAAATAGGAGCTCTCTTTTTTGGTAATTCAATTGATTTTTGTGACCTTCAAAAGGTCTTTTAAGGGGGAAAATTCATGTACGACTTTTATCA
>CAYWBV010000341.1:0-4642 GCA_964455785.1 uncultured Maribellus sp. | reverse complement strand
AAAACATATTAAATTTACGGGGAAAAGCGAGAGGTTTAAAAGAAATCCAACGATTTCGGGCGGCTTGTTATAAATGTATTGTGAATTTGCGATGTACTTTATAAAAATATTACCCTGGTTTTTGTTTTTTGTTCCCGGTGTTGTGTCCGGACAATACCCGCTGGATTCGTTGCTGCATCAGCTCGATATTGCCATTGAAAATCATCAGACCTATTCGGGGCAGAAAGAGGAGCACATACAGGCCCTTAAAAAACAACTGTATTCTGTTCCGAAAAATACAACAGAAGAATACCGCCTGAACGCGGAATTGTATGATGAATTCCGACCTTATATTTGCGATTCGGCCATTTATTATAAAAACAGGAATGTCGGTATTGCAAAACATCTGGGCGATATCGACCTCCTGTACGAAAGTAAACTTCACCTGGCTTATCTTATGGGTTCCACCGGAATGTACATGGAGGCGGTTGATTTGATCAACACCATCCGCAGGGATAAATTGCCGGAACATCTGCTGGTGGATTATTACAATACCTACAAACACGTATATTCTGAACTTGCTTTTTATACCCAGGATAAAAATGGGGCTGAAGGGTACTGGCAGGTGTCGAATCGTTACAGCGATTCGCTGAATGCCGTTCTTATCCCCGGCGATGAATTGTATGATATGCTGAAAGAGGACTCGCTGCGCAACTCAGGCAAATTGGACGAGGCGCTTAAAATCAACGATATAAACCTGGCAAAATATCCGGTGGGAACCCGCGGCCTGGCCATCGCCAGTTACAACCGTTCGCTCACCTACCGCGCATCGGGCGACCGCGACGGCGAAAAATACTACCTGGCGCTGTCGGCCCTGTCCGATATCCGGTCGTCAACAAAAGACCATGCCTCTTTATGGATGCTGGCGGAGATTTTATACGACGAAGACGATATGGAAAGGGCTTACAATTACATCCGTTTTTCGTGGAGCGAAACTGTATTTTACAATGCACGTCTCCGGAGTTTACAAAGTGCAGGCATCCTGTCGCTCATCGACCTGACCTATCAGGCAACCATCGAAAAGAAAAACAGGCAGCTTCAGAATTACCTGCTTTTGTCGGGCACACTGGGGTTTTTGCTTGCGATAGCTTTTGTTTATATCTACAGCCAGATGAAACGCTTATCGGTGACGCGAAAATATTTACAGGAAGCAAACACCAATCTGAAACAGTTGAACACCGAGTTGCAGGTGGTAAACGAACAGTTGCAGATTGTGAATACCGATCTTTCGGAATCCAATCATATTAAAGAGGAATATATCGGCCATTTTATCAAACTATGCTCTACTTACATCGATAAGATGGATGGTTTCCGCCGTATGGTCAACAAAAAGCTGACCGGGGGACAAATGGTCGAGCTGCTCGATATTACCCGCTCGCACGAAATGATGGACAATGAAATTGAAGAACTATATACCAATTTCGACAGGGCATTTCTGCGGATATTCCCTCATTTTGTGGAAAAAGTGAACGAGCTGCTTGTTGATGACGAGAAGATTGTGCTGAAGGGGAACGAGCTGCTGAATGCTGAATTGAGGATACTCGCTTTAATCCGCCTGGGCATAAGCAACAGTTCGCAGATTGCCGACTTTTTACGGTATTCGGTAAATACTATTTATAATTACCGTGCGAAAGTGAAAAACAGGGCCGTATCGCGCGAAGAATTCGAAGATTTGCTCGTGCTGATAAAATGACAGAAAAGTAAGATTAACTTTTACCGGCAAGGTCGGTTTCTATTCCCGTTTTAGCAATAAAATGTATCGGCACAGTCACCGGAGAATGAAAATATTTGTGGGGAATGATGTCCGTTACTTCCACTTTTTCTTATCGTAATTTTTGTGTTAACAGTAAATATATCATTTAGTTATTCTGTATTTGCCTGTGCCGCCGTCCACTTTATTTTTTCCTTTTTTTTAGCAGGTTTATGTTTAGGTATCTTTGTAATACAGAAAAACAGAACAGACTTTAATCAGGTTAAGAGTGCCACGATGTGCGCCGTCCGGAAATTATCAGAGTGTATGGTTTTAAAAAAACACAGGAAAGGATGCTTTGCCTGAGGAAGTGGAAAGGACAATCTGTTTTTGTTATAACAATGAGTTAAATCGATACTAATTAAATGATTTATGTATGGGAACTAAATTTTTCAAAATGAAAATTCCTCTTGTTTATTTGCTGCTGGTTATTGGCTTTAGTTTGTCGGTACAGGGGCAAAATGCCATAAACATCAGAGGTGTGGTCAGCGATGTTTCGGGAGAACCGTTACCTGGTGTGAATATTGTGTTAAAAGGTACATTTCAGGGAGTGGTGACTGACTTTGACGGTAATTACCAAATTAACGTGCCCGGCAACGATGCTGTTTTAGTGTTTTCGTATATCGGATACACTACTACTGAAATAACGGTGGGTAACCGCCGCGAAATCAATGTTACACTGGAAGAAGAAGAAAGGGAAATTGATGAGGTAGTGGTTATCGGTTACGGTACGGTTGCCAAAAAAGATGTGACGACAGCCGTTTCTACGGTTTCGATGAAAGACCTGGATGAACGTCCGATTATTTCTGCGGCCCAGGCCATCCAGGGTAAGGCCGCGGGTGTGAATGTTTACCAGCCCAATGGTTCGCCAGGGGCCGGAATGGTGGTCCGTGTACGCGGTACTACTTCTTTTAACGGCAGTAATGAGCCGTTATACGTCGTTGACGGTGTTCCGGTTGACAATCTTAACTTCCTGTCACCGATGGATATCGCCAGTATGCAAATCCTGAAAGATGCTTCTTCTGCCGCCATTTATGGTTCGCGTGCGGCCAACGGGGTGGTGCTCATCACCACCAAACAGGCCAGTGGCGGGGCTAAGATTGCAGCCAATGTACAACTGGGTATAAGTAGCGTATCCAACCAGATTGAGTCGCTGAATGCCGCCCAGTACAAACAGTTGATGGACGAACTGCGCCCGGGTGCCATACCGGATGGGACAACCGACAAAACCGACTGGTTTAGTGAAGTATATGGCACCGGAATTACGCAGAATTATCAGTTGCAGGTTTCTGACGGTAACGACAAATCAAGCTATTTTGTATCCGGCGGTTACCTCGATGAAAAAGGGGTTCTGAGTTCGGCGTTTTTCCGCCGCATCAACCTTCGCAGTAATGTTGAAAGCCAGGTACGTAAGTGGCTTCACTTTGGGTTGAATATGTCGTATTCCGACAATACAAGCAACGGGGTCACTACAGGACAAGGCTCCAACCGCGGCGGCGTGGTTTTGGCGGTGGTAAACCTGCCAACAGCCGCAACCATTAGAAATGAAGCCGGATTATACAATCGTCTTTTTTTCGGTCAAAACATTACCAACCCGGTTGAAGCCATCGAAAATGGCAAAAACAACCAGAACAACGAGAACCGTTTGATTGCCTCCGGTAGCACTACAATCACCTTTCTGCCGGAGTTAAACCTGAAATCGTCTTTTACCCTGGACCGCCGCAACGGAAAAATAACGGGTTTTACGCCTCCTGTACATGGCACCGACAGAGACGATTGGGGAAATGCGTGGGATACCCGCAGTACTAATACATTATTGGTTTTAGATAATGTTTTGACCTATAAAAAGACCTTTAATGAAAAACATAACTTCGAAGGGATGATCGGTTCGTCGTGGACGGATTCAAAATGGTCGCAAAGTAACATTAATGGTTCGCATTTTAAGGATAGTTATATCCAAACACTGAATGCGGCAAATAAGATTGCCTGGGATAACACTGGCTCGAACGCTTCGGAATGGGGTATTATGTCGGTATTCGGACGGCTTTCCTACAACTACGAGAGCAAGTATCTTTTCACTTTCAATATTCGTGAAGACGGTTCTTCGAAATTGCACCCGGATCATCGCTGGGGAACTTTCCCGTCGGTTTCCGCCGCATGGCGTATGTCATCCGAAAGTTTTATGCAGGATTTGGAATGGATTGAAGATTTGAAAATCAGGGGAGGCTGGGGACAGACGGGTAACCAGTCGGGCGTTGGCGACTACGCTTACCTGCAACGGTACAATATCAGCCGCCAGGCCTGGTTCGAAACAGGAAAGGAAGATGCCCTGCCGCTTATAACCCAGGCAAATCTCCGGACATCGGACCTTACGTGGGAAACCACAACGCAGGTAAACCTCGGTATGGATGCAACGCTGTTTAAAGATCGTTTAACGATTGCAATGGATTACTATTCCAAACATACGACCGACATGTTGATGTATGTGTCACTGCCTTCGGGAGCGGCGGCAGCAACCAGCATCGTAAGAAATGAAGGCGAAATGATGAACCGCGGTTTTGAATTTGCTGTGAGCTCACGTAACCTTACCGGCAAGTTGAACTGGAATACGGACTTCAATATCTCGTTCAATAAAAATGAATTAAAAAGCCTCGAATTGCAGCAGATTTATTACGATGCCGAAACTACCGACGCGTTCCACCAGATGCGTGTGGTACGGAATGAACCGGGGCGTCCGCTGGGAGGATTTTACGGATACATCAGCGATGGTGTTGACCCCGAAACCGGGGAGCTGATGTACCGCGACATCAATGAAGACGGGAAAATTACCGCTTCGGACAAAACATACATCGG
>CAYWBV010000340.1:0-4646 GCA_964455785.1 uncultured Maribellus sp. | reverse complement strand
TCGAAACGGGTTTCGGTGTCACCCTTAACATACTCGCGGGCAAAACCGGCAGCCGACGACAAACACCAGGCGGCGGTTTGTGTACTCAGCCACTCCTGCCGGGCCATTTCGTCCGAAATATTCTGAAGCATTTTAAAAGCCTGTTCCTTTTCCTTCATCAGGACGAGCGTTTCCAGGATCATCGCCTTGTCGCGAAGGGCCGAACCAAAGGTACCGCCCATTTCGTTGTAATCGTCAACGGTGGTTGTGATGTTGGCAACCAGTTGCCGCGCCGCTTCGGGCTGACCAGCCAAAAGATAGGCCGCCGCCAGTCGCCACGAAACTTCGGCCGATTTTTCGCCCTTTTCGCGTAACCGGTTCATGGCGCCCAAATCGGGCGAACCGGCCAGCGCGAGTGTATATAAACGGTAAGCCTGCTCAAAATCGTAGTGGCGATGGTACATTCCGTTCACATTACTTCCTGCCGGGCTCCAGTTTCGTGCTGCTGTCCGCTGAAAATTCAGCCATTTATCTTTTAACCCAATGGGCAACGAATAACCCGCGTTTTCCGCTTTCAGCATAAAATGCCCGGCATAACTGGCTCCCCACTCATTGACTACCGTTGCGCCCGGCCAGTATGCAAATCCGCCGTTGGGCAACTGGAACGCAGGCAATTTTTGGATTACATTCCGGATGTGGTCTTCGGTTTCCTGTTTTTGTTCAGCCGAAAGTTCGGTTAAATCAGCCAAAAACAATTGCGGAAAAGCGCCCGAAACCATCTGTTCAATACAACCGTGCGGATAATGGATAAGATAATCCAAATGTTTCGACAGGTTCAACGGCGGAAATCCTGAAACCTCAACCCAGGCCTCGGCTGCTGACGGTTCACCCGGAACCTGAAGTGTGGTTTTCCAGCTTTTGTTGCCGTCCACCATTTCCGAACGCTCAACAGTTACCGCGGAATTGGGGTTTCTGATTTCCAGTTCCACTTCGAAAGTTGCACGCTCACTACCACTTTTCGCTTCAATTTCTATTTTTCCAACGCCCGTTTTTGATTTTACTTTGAGGTTGAAATAGACCATTTTTTCGCCCAAAGCCGAAAACTCAACACTTTTTTGCGATTCGCCCGACAGTTCTGTCAGGTTGTTGGTTTTCACCCGCACCGTTACATTTTTTACATTCTCTTTCATGGCAAAAACGTTCACCGGCAGGCTCACTTCTTCGCCCGGCGCCAAAACCCGGGGCAACGTGGCCAGCAGCATCAGCCCCTTTCGTACGGGAACTGTTTTTTCGGTATTTCCGTACGCGCCATTGTTTCCGGCAACCACCATCACCCTGACCGAACCCACATAATTGGGCATTGTAAAATTATGTTTGTTGGTTTCACCCCTTTTCAGTGTAAACGGCCCGGCAAACTGTACTACCGGTTTAAAACGGGTCATCTCCTTTTTTCCTGATGCCGACATTTCGCTGTCGCCGCCAACGGCAAATGCTTTTTCGAGCTTTGCACCGTAAGCACCCGCCACAAAGTCGTACAAATCCCAGGTTTTTACGCCCAGTGCTTCGCGGGCATAGAACGTAGTATGCGGATCGGGCGTTTTAAAATTGGTCAGTCCCAGCAATCCGTCGTCAACAATTGCCAGCGTGTAGGTCATCTCCTTTTGTCCGGCTTCCGAAACCTGGATGGTATATTTTTGTTCCGGTTCAATTTCTGCAGGCGTTTTTATAACAGGTTTTAAAATCGTTTCCGGGTTTTCCACCAGCACCGGGACCACGCCGTACAACCGCAGCGGCGCATCGTTTTCGGTTTGTCCGTAAGGTTGTATTAAACTGACATGGATGTAAAAGTTGGGCGCCATTTCTGGTTTTGTTTCAATAAAAAAGCGGGTTTGTTTTTCTTCGGTTTCCACCCAGAACCAATCGGTAACTTCTGTTCCGTTTTCCAGGCTCACCAAAGCTTTTCCTGCCTTTGACGAAGGGATGGTAACTTCAATCTTTTCGCCCACACGGTACTTCTCCTTGTCGGTCCGCAGCGTGAGTAATGTGGCGCCGTCGGCCATTCCTTCCGAGCGCCAGCTTCCCCATTTCGACATGTAAAAAGTAACGCCCGAAGCGTGGCCGCCGTTCATATCTTTCACCCAAAGCAGATAACGCCCGTTGTCGTCCCAGTTGCGGTATTTTACATTCAGTTTTATCGTATTTTTAGCACTGGCTTTGCTGATGTTCCAGGTAGCCACCGGACGGTAATAACTGCCGGAAATATAGTGCGCAAGGTATTCGTCGCCCGATTCCCACCACCAGCGCCAGTCGATTTTATACAGTTTGGCCTGCAGATTAGTTCCGGAAACCGGTTTTCCGTTTTCGTCAACCAAAACAATTTCGGGCGAATAATCTGTATCTGTTTTGAACCAGTTGTCTTCCGAGGCGGGCATTTTCACCCCGACAAAAGTGCTGAAAGGTGCAAATTTCGCTTGCGCCACGTTAATACTAAAATCGCCGCCCTCTTCGAACACCCGCGAAGTGAACCACGCTTTTACCATCCCCGGCGCATTTTCGAGCGACTGAAAATCAACCGGGATCGTCGTTTTTCCGTTTTCATCCAGCCGGCCTTCAAAAATTGTTTGTTCGGAAGGTGCAAATTCAGAAGCCGGATCGGTAAAAGAATAGTTTTCAAATCCTTCGAACGCAGTTTTGTCCTTTACAAAAAGTACATCCACTTTGGTTTTCAGGGAACGTGCGGGCGAACCAAACAGCCACGACGATTCAATGGGAATCGATTTTGTTTTTTTGGTGAGCGCTGTTTTGGGTAATCCCAGTTCCACCTTCAGGCGATTCGGTTTAACGGTCTCTATTTTTAACCGTTTCGAGAATGTGGCATTTCCCACTTTTACTTCGGCTAACCAGTTTCCGGTAGGCGCATCATTTTCGGTTTTTGTTTTAAAAGAATAAAACCCGTTTTGGTTTTCGGTCTGTACCCGCTTTTCAACCACCTGTCCGTTTGGATTGGTTAACTGAAAAACCACCGGATAATTTGCAGGAAGCCCGGCATTCTCCTTTTCCACAATAAAATTCAGGAAGAGTGTGTCGCCCGGACGCCAAACGCCACGTTCGCCGTAAATAAAACCTTTTAAACCGTCGGTAATTTCCTCGCCCGAAACATTAAAATTGCTTGTGGAAAGCGAGGTTCCGTCGTCGAGGCGCAGGTAGCCAAACTGTTTTCCCTTTTGTGCCACCAGCAAAAACGGTTTCTTTTTCAAATCGATGCGGGCAAATCCCAGGTTGTCGGTCACTACGGTCTCTATCAACTGGTTTTGATAATTAAATAAACGCAGTTCCACCCCCTGTTCGGGATTGGTGGTGAGCAGGTTGGTTACTGCAAAATCGAGATGGTGGTTACGGCCTTCTTTGGCAATAATTCCGAGTTCCGAGGCAAAAATATTCCGCGACACAAAACGCGAAGAGTTATAATAGGAAACATCGCAGGGATTGTCGCGTTCGTCCCAGTCGTAATCTTCAGGATAATCATATTCGGAATACCAACCCGGCTGATCCCATTCCGTTTGATAAGGTTCTTCCCTGGTTAACCCGGGTTCTTCCAAACCGTCAGCCTTAGTTTTCTCCCCGCAATCATACAGTGAAAACTGTCTGTTAAACCTTAACTGCACATTGTAAATCGCCCCCTGTTCGATAGAAAAAAACCGGGCAAGATTGATTTTGTAAGTGTTCCATCGTTCCAAACCTCCAGGCTGGCCGGGTGTTAACGCAATTTTACCGGAATAAACCAGCCTTCCTCCCCGTTTCAGATCGGCATTTCCTTCCATCTGGTTTTCCTGGAAAAACATCAAAACATTGTCTTTGAAAATCTGCACAACACGAATTTCCACGGCATTCAGGTTCACCGCCTCGAAGGGTATTTCGAGCGAGCCGCTTTGCGGAACAATATTTCCTTTCCCGATGAACCGGACTGCTGGTTTTATCCGGCTGAACTGCAGGCGGAATGCTTCCGTTTTTTTCAGTTTGGCATAGGTAACACTTTGAATACCTTCGTAAACGGTGAGGTCGATTTCGCCCGAAAGCGGCTTGCCCGGCCAGCCTTTTACAACATTATTCTCGACCGTGAGCCGCAATTCAACATCATTATTCAGCGAAACCAAACCGGTTAAATCCTGTGTTTTCAGCAGCGGATCGGAAAACCGGATTTGAATGTGCTGTTCCGGCTCCTGAACTACTTGGGTCTCCAGAATATTAAAAACATTCAGAGCCGGAATTTTAAAAGTTTCCGTCCCATTTTTATCCACTTTTAATGGGTTTCCGTTCCATTCCAAAACAAGTTCTCCGGAACGATCCTGCGGCCGCAGCAAACTGTCGATGCTGAAAAAATGTTTTCGCCGGTCGGGTTCGTGCGCCCAGCGCAAAACCACCTCTTTCCCTTCGTAGGATGCTTTTATTATTTTTTCAGTTTCTTCGGCGGCCGCAACGTCAGCGGTAAGCAGGTAGCCGTTCAACTGCATTTTTGTATAAGGCCCTCCATCGTAGTTTTTTAGCCCGTCAAAGTTGACAGAAAATGACTGTTCGATGGTAGAAAACTGAAAAGGCATTTTCCGCAGACCTTCTTCGGTTTGAATAAGTTCACCGATAAAAAATTCGGCTGTATAAACCGTTCCGGG
>CAYWBV010000339.1:0-4648 GCA_964455785.1 uncultured Maribellus sp. | reverse complement strand
CTTTTTTCCATGAATATTTAAGTTGATAAGGTTTTATTATTCAAGTTATTTCTATTATTCGCCTAAAAGGTGCACCGCTTCGCCTGTTTTTGACGACAGGTAGGCCGCATCCACAATATCGAGAATTACCTGGCCCTCAGTTAACCCGGGAACCGGAGGTTTTCTTTCTCTGACCGAGTTGATAAAATGTTCCATCTGACGGGTGTACATTCCCTGTTCGCAATGTTCTTCCCGCACCGGCAGTCTGGCATCAAATTTTCCGGGGACGCCGTCGATTTTCATTTTCAGAAAGGTAGGGAAAACACTGGCGTAACCTTCGGTCCCGAATAGTCCGGTTCCTGCTTCGGGTCCATCCATGTGGGGCTGCCACCATCCGCTTTCAATGATCGATTCAGTTCCGTTGTCCCACGAAATCAAAACCATTCCAGTATCATCAACATCGTAATCACCATAGTAGGTTCCGATTTTTGCATAAACTTTTACCGGCTTCGGATCGCCGAGAAGATACCGCACTGTATCGATGGCATGAACGCCCATATCGGCCAGGGCGCCTCCGCCAGCAAGTTCTTTTTGCGCAAACCATCCGGCAGGACCCCAGTTTTCGTGAATTCCGTAACCTTTGGTTTTTATGATTTTGCCCAGCTTCCCCGAATCGACCACCTTTTTTACAAAATTTACATCGGTATCAAAACGCCACATGTGCCCCACCATCACCAGCCGGTTGTTTGCTTCTGCTGTTTCTTTAATTGAAATACCTTCTTTGGCGTTTATTGCCATTGGTTTTTCAAGAAAGACATCCTTCCCGCTTTTCAGAAATTCAATGGCAAACGGAGCATGAAATTTATTGGGAGTAGCAATAACCACGGCATCGATTTCTTCATTTTTCGCCAGCGAAACAGCGTCGTCGGTCGCAAAACCAATACCGTACTTTTTTGCAAATTCCTGTGCCGATAAAAGAGGAACAGCGGCAACCGCAACAATTTCAACCCCCGGAACAGATTGTAGTCCGCGGGCATGATAATTGGCAATATATCCGGCGCCAATCAGCGCCACTTTTATTTTTTTCATCGGTTTTAACTTTTAAGATTTGCAGGTTTATCCCATTAATTCCTCCGCATTATCATAAATTTTGCGTATGGCTGCGGCAATCATTTCCATATCCGCCCGGGTCGCCATTAAAACTTTATGGTGGATACAAACCGACTCTTCAAAATGGATGCGGTCGCAAACCGGCAAATCAAACCGTTTGGGATCGATCTTTTTCCAGTATTCATCGCTCAATTTATGACGCGCCGGTTTGGTTAAAGGGACATACAACGAACATTTGTTGAGCGGTTCGTAACTGGCAGTTACCTGAATACCGATTTCCGCAGTCAACGCCTCACGGAATTTTGTTACCGGCAACCCTTTAAATTCATTTTTAAAATACCGGAACGCAAAATTGAAATAAGCTTCCTTCGTTTCACGGGGATCTCGTTTTACAGGTTGAACACCCGGAATTCCGGATAAGAGGGAATTCAGGTAAATGGCGTTTTCGTCGCGGACGCGGTTTTGTTCCGGCAACCTTTTTAAACCCTCGATTAAAATAGCCGCCTGAAATTCGGTTATCCGGTAGTTGCCCGATTGCAGAAAATTTCCCTGGTCCACGTACACCCCGGCGCCTTTGTCCACTTCGTTGCCTATCGTTATGGGCCTGCGCCCGCAATTCCTCAACGCATCCAGTTTTTCGGCCAGTTCCGGATTATTGGTGGTAACCACTCCCCCTTCTCCGGCAGTGAGATGTTTCGACAACTGGAAACTAAAACTCCCGATGTCGCCAATACTTCCTGCCTTTTTTCCGTTCCATTCACCGCCATGTTTATGGGCGCAGTCTTCAATTACAAACAGGTTGTTTTTTTTGGCAATACGTAAAATTTCATCCATATCGCAAAAACTGCCGTACAAATGAACCGGGATAATTGCCTTCGTTTTTGGAGTGATGGCTTTTTCAACGGCTTTGGGATCGATACACCAGGTATCTTCACAAACATCGACCAGCACGGGCGTGGCATTTACATCGAGAACGGTTGCTGCTGTTGCCTGCCATGTCAGGCCCGGCAAAATCACTTCGTCTCCAATCCCTATTCCGCAGGCTTCCAGCGCCATTTGCAACGTAACTGTACCGTTGGCGGCTGAAATGGCATATTTTACGCCGGTATATTCTGCGAAATTTTTGTTGAATTCGGTTTCTTTCGGACCGTTGTACGACCAAACGCCGCTGTGCAAAACTTCGAGCAGCGCTTTTTCTTCCTTTTCATCCCAAACCGGCCACTGGGGCCACGGATTGTTTCGAACATCGCGGATGGGGATTCCGCCGGATTTTGCCAACATTGTCATAGTTCAAAAGATTTAAAATTTTAAAACTGTAATTGCTGATTAATCTACCCGAAATTTTTTACTCCGGTTTAAGGCGAATCGTTTTATTATTGATAAGTGGTTTTGCCCAGAACCCGATGCTGAAAATAAATCCCAGGGTGAGGTACAAAAAGGTCATTCCGCCGCGTAATCCAAAAGCGTCGCCAATGGCGCCAATAATAAGCGGAACAATAGCGCCGCCGATAATTCCCGAAACCAGGATGCCGGAAAATGCGCCGTGATTGTGTTTTACTGAATTTAAAGCAAGTGAGAAAATAACAGACCACATCACCGAAGCAAAAAAGCCGACCATGGGGAAAGCCCACAATGCGATTTCAGCCGGGCCAAAAAGTCCGGCGGAAAGGCTGATAATAGCGGCCCCGGTAAATATTTTCAAAACCAGTTTGCTGTCGATAAACTTCAGTAAAATCAAACCTAAAATACACCCGACGGTTAACAATCCCCAAAACAATGAAATAGCGTCCGCGCCTTCAGCCCGGGGATCGAAACCGTGGTACTCGAACAAAAACTGCGATGTCCAGTTGGCCACTCCCTGCTCGGTGCCTACATACGCAAACAACCCGATAAAATAGAGGATTACCGTTCTGCTTTTAAATAATTCAACATGTTTTGACCATGCGCCGGCTTTTTCTTCCTCCTTCAGTCTTATTCCCGGCAATTTTATCATAATCATCAGAACAACCATAAAAAGGGCGATAACTGCAAAAATCCAGTAAAGCGACACCCACGGCAGATTCGGCGGAACTATTTCGCTCAATGTTTTTATCAAAAGATTGGTTTCCCCGGTTGCTGTATAACTTTCAATATTTAAAACGAGGTATGAAAACAACTGCGGGCTGAGAAACGAAGCAGCCCCAAATGCCAACTGCGCCATCACCGAATTAAAGGCGAAATGCTCTTCGCCGCCGGCAACCCGTAAAAGCGGATTGATTGCCACCTGCAACATCGCCATTCCGGAACCAATCAGAAACAACGAAAGCATGGCCACCGGAAAAGAGGGAAACAGCGAAAACAGCAATGCCCCCAGAAAAGCAATTCCAAATGCCGAAACCATGATCCACTTTTCGTTGTATTTTTCGATTAACATACCCGAGGGAATAGACATCACGCCATACGCAATAAAAAACGAAAACGGAAGAAAAGCAGCCACTGCTTTACTCACTTCAAAATCCTTGATAATATCGGGGATTAACGGCCCCATAATGTTGGTAAGAAAGGATATGATAAAAAACACAAACATGATAAGGACAACAACAAAGTAGTTTCGTTTCATTCGGTAATGTTTTTGAACGTGACTTTTTTATACTATACAATTCGTTTAAACGAAACAGGGACATTTTCTTTCTCATGTCCCTGTCGTATTTATTTTATTTCAGTGTTACCATATCAACATTCCAGCCATTGATTTTTAATTCCGGACGGTCGCTTTTCGCATTCGAAAGGAAATACTTTGCGTTGTAAGTCCTTTCTTCGCCCGGCAGCAAGGTGATGTAATTATCGTCCCAGTAAATGGGAAGGATGGGTTGGTTGACAGCCGGATCGACCACATCAAGAAAAACGAAAAAAACGATGGCCTCCGATGGATTTTTTATTTTCAGTTGGATGACTCCCATGTTATCTTCTTTGCTTAACTGGTAATCGTATTCCAGGTTTACTTTCGGAAGTTTGTCAAGCGCCGTATAATCGCCAAGTTGTTTCGACGGGGTATAAAACGGCCACGACAGTTTTTTGGCCGCTTCGTAATCCAAAACATCTTTTTTCAGCGACAGCCAGTAAATGCTGTTGTCCACTTCGTTATTATCCTGATCAAAAATCCTCAAATCGAGAAACCAAACCGAAGTAAGATTTTTAATTTCAGGCAGTTTATAAATAAATTTTGATGTGTTGGTTGCGATATCGCCCGTCCACTGGTCAGCAAAAATTTCTTTTGAATGAATATCGAACGCCCTGATTCTAACGGTCAGGTTTTGCGCATCATTTAAATCTTCGTTGGCGAGATAAATATCATTAAAACCATAACGGTAAATGGCATGAAGCGGTGCACAGGCTTTTCTGACGGCATAAAACGCTCCGTTGGGCTGCAGGTAGGTGTCGTACAACTGCCAGATAAGTTCGGGCCATGCCGAATTAAGTTTCCACTGTATTAACCCTGTACTTTTCGGTTTATGGGCCACAAACGCCTCGAACATCGGCCTCATCAGTTCATAATTGTTTACCTGTGCCTTGTAGGAGA
>CAYWBV010000338.1:0-4653 GCA_964455785.1 uncultured Maribellus sp. | reverse complement strand
AATGCTTGCGTTGAGTCTGCCCTCAGCGGTCAATTTTTTAAACATCCTATGGGTACCACAAGAACACCGTCCTTGCGACGATAAGCATACTGACCACCGGTAAGAACCATCAGAAAAGAAGGTTCTCCCATTTTTTCTGCGTCAATTTTCGATTTCAACCTTAACAGATTTTCGGCCGCAATTTCTTCTTGCTTACTCCCCAATTTAACTTCGATGGCTGCCCACCGGCCGTCCCTCAGACGGACGATCAGATCGGATTCCAGTCCGTTTTTGTCCCGATAATGGAATACATCGCCGTCACAGGCTTGTGCATAGATTCGGATGTCTCGTGCGCATAAAGATTCAAAAAGGAAACCAAAAGTGTTAAAATCCCGCAACAGGCCCTCCGGATTTGTGCGCATGGCGGCTACTGCAATGGATGGGTCCACGAATTGCCTCTTTACAGAGGTCCGTATGGCTGTTTTGGACCGAAGCGACGGAGACCATGCCGGCAAATCTTCTACAACAAAAATTCGTCGCAAGGCATTCAGGTAGAAACTGATGGTTTTGTCGGACAGGCTTCCATCGAAGGCTTCCATATCATCCATGATGGTTTTGATGGTAGCCATTGTGGAAATATTCAATGATAACGAGCGGAGTAACAAACGAACCCTTTCAGGATTCTTTTCGACTCCATCCACCCGCGATACATCGTGATTGATGATAGCTTCAACATAGGCTGTGGCCGTACGCAAGGCTGCTTGTCCCTTTAATCTTACAGAGGCGGGCCAACCTCCACGGCATAAGGCAAAAGCTATTTGCTCAATGGTCAGACCGGATATGGATTCTATGTCTGATTGTCCCTTAAAAAGACCGGACAAGGAAATGGTGCCGTTGGATTCCCGAGATTCGTAAAGGCTCATGGGTCGCATTAACAGCCTGGAAATACGACCGGTACCAGTATGGGCAGTTACGTTGTCTGACGGGACCGCAGAGCCGGTCAGGATAAACTGTCCTGTTTCAATCCGCCTGTCCACTTCAAAGCGTACTGCATCCCAAAGGACAGGCGCCATTTGCCATTCATCAAGTAACCGTGGTGGCGGTCCCTTTAGCAACAAGGATGGTTTGACATCGGCCATGGCAAGATATGATGCAGTATGATCGGGATCCTGCATGTATAAAGTGCTTTTTGCCGCACGTGACGCCGTACTTGTTTTTCCGCACCACTTTGCTCCTTCTATCAGCACTGCTCCTGACGATTGCAATGCCTGTTGCAGCTCGTTGTCACAAAGACGTGGCAAATATGTTGTGTTACTCATTTTGTATGTCCTATTGGAGTGCAAAATAATACTATTTCTTGATTTGGCAAAGTTATACTTCTGACTTTGGATATATTTTACTTCTGGCTTTGGCTAATTTTTGCTTCCTCTTTTGGCTACTGAATTCCAGGAAATGTCATACTCACCCTGATTATCATCAGGTATCGACTTTAATCAATGGGCAGGCATGCCCTTTTTTGTTAATAGCCTTTTGCTTTTTACAGGTTAATATTCTTTTACACTCAAATTTCCGACAAAGTTATTGATCGCTTCCCGGAACGGTAAAGGGGAACCCGCTTTTCGTGGCGTGTTTCCTTCGGATGCGTTCAGTTTTTTGCTGTGTTCATTTAAAATGAACAGGTTAATTCAGTGAACAAGCAGTTTAGCAAAAAACTGACATGCACCCCGTTGACCTTATCCGGGACAGCTCAATGTTGGTACGCCAAAAATTTAAGTTTAACGGCGTGCCAGATAGGTCCTTTGTTTATCGAAGGATGCCAAAATAAGTCTGCAGGGCAGCAGCGCTTTCCCATGAATTCTTCATTCGACATTTACGAGATGGTTACCAACCTGATTATCGAACGCCTTGAAAAAGGAGTTGTTCCCTGGCAGATGCCCTGGAAAGCTGAAACCGGCTTACCGCAAAACATGGTTTACAGGAAAGTTTACCGTGGTTTTAATTTCTGGTTCCTGCTGGCCGTGGCTGATGAATTCGGTTCTCCGTTTTTTCTCACTTTCAACCAGGTTAAAGAACTTGGTGGACATGTCCTGAAAGGTGAAAAAGGATTCCCCGTCGTTTTTTGGAAGTTGCTTGATATAGAAGAAAAAGATGGCAGTATCGACCATGTACCGTTTCTTAGGTATTACACTGTTTTCAACCTAAAACAAACGGATGGCATCGATGAAAGCAAAATTCCTTCTACCGAAGCTCACGACCATGATTTTGACCCGATTGGCCAGGCAGAACAGTTGATCGAGTTCTGGTCTGATAGTCCTGAAATCCGGTTGAACCAGTCACATGCTTTCTATTCGCCTTCGGGAGATTACATCGGGATGCCCAATCCACGTACCTTTTTCCAAGATGAACAATATTATAACGTTTTATTTCATGAAGCAACCCATAGTACGGGCCATATCAACCGGACAGGAAGGCATGAAAAACTACCCGACCACAAGTTTGGTTCTCATGATTACAGCCAGGAAGAGTTGGTTGCCGAGATGGGTGCAGCTTACCTATGTTACATGACAGGTATCCAGAATGCCACCATTGACAACAGTGCAGCCTACATCAAAAGCTGGATCGGCAAATTCAAGGAGGATAAAAAGATGTTGCTTATGGCGTCATCCCAGGCTCAAAAGGCGGTGGATTACATCCTGGAACATCAGTCTTATCTGAACCAGCCGGCAGTGGCCATACAGGTTGAGCAAATAGCGGAGGCAGTTTAGCCTCCGCTATTTTTATCTCATTAACTCAAAAATCAATAGTTAGTTACAACATAAATATCAAAAAGATGGAACAATTAAAAAGTTTTTCCCAGTACATCCTGCAAATTGGTTACAAATACGGTTTGTATTCGGTGTTTGACGATTTTTTGGAAATGGTGATTTGCTCATTGTCATTAGGAACCAAGGAGGATCGCTACCATGAGATTGTCCGAAACTATGAGAAGCCGGACGCCTACCTGATGGCGGAAGCATTCGGTTCATTGGTCATAGAGATGGATAACAATGGTGAGGGCTTGAAAGATGGTTTCGGTGACTTTTACATGGAATGCCTCAGTCACGGGCATAACGGACAATTCTTTACCCCGGAGCCAGTGTGTGAAATGATGGCCCGAATATTAAACCCGGCAGGTTTTGGGGAACGGGTGGCCGATTGTTGTTGCGGATCAGGCCGGATGTTACTGGCCGCAGCAAAAATAAGCCGAAACTCCTTGTTTTTCGGAGCTGATGTTGACCGGACCTGCGCGATGATGTGCGTGATAAACCTTTGTTTGAACGGACTTTTGGGCGAAGTCTGCTGGATGGATACACTGATGAACCGTTTTTATACGGGTTGGCGAATAGAACTTCATCCAGAAAAAGGAGTTCCATATATTAGGGAGATTACAGAATCAGAAAGCTATATGGTTTTAAGGTTGCCGGAAAGGAAAAAGGAGTTCGATGTCCAACAAGCGCCGGGACCAAAAGTAACTCAGCAGTTAATGTTTGAATTTTAGGGGCGATGCCCCTTTTTTGTTCATAAAAACTTTCAGGCAAAATCGGGTAGCAGGGAATTAACCATTAAAAACACGGATACAAAGATTAGGTATCCTTTGAGATGGTCTGTCCCTTATCCGGAGTGGAACAATATTTCCATAGATGATTTATCTGTTTTTAAAAAAAACTCCACGGTTACATTCACCTTCCAATCGTCAGATTATCACAAAATGGACCCGGGAAATTACTCGGCCAGGTTTAGGTTTTGCGGAATCACCCATCATACTGCTGACTTTAATTTAAACCGGGAAAACGGACGTATATGGGTTGGTGCCATTATTTCAACCTTTAATAATATAATAATCGAATAAAATATTGAAAGACTAATATGCCATAAAAGATGATCTTAATAAGTAATATCCTGATAATTAGATTTTCTATTCAATAGTTTTATTAATATATTTGGGCTGTAAAATTCAAATATCATTAATCAAACAATTATGACAAAAGCAGAAATTGTAAACGAGATTTCCAGACAAACCGGAATAGAAAAATCAGAAGTACTAAAAACATTGGAAGCCTTTATGGAAACAATAAAAATCTCTGTAGAGAATAATAAAAACGTTTACCTGAGAGGTTTCGGTAGTTTTGAGATTAAAAGAAGAGCAGCAAAAACAGCTCGAAATATTTCAAAAAATACTACCCTTACAATTCCTGCACATAATATTCCTTTCTTCAAACCAAGTAAAACATTTACAGATAAAGTAAAACATTTACAGATAAAGTAAAACTTGGCGTCAAATAAAGAGGGGGCTATGTATTTTCATCATATCGGGGATTCTCCATGGAAGACATGTAACTTTTTGAAAAAATTAGCCCAAATCTCCATGGAACTTGAAGATTTTTGCATAGTTAATTGATAAGCGGAATAAACCGGATTATCAATGCGTGCGAGGAACATGGTTTGCCAGCTCCTAAAATTGAAGAGAAGAACGACTTTTTTGATGTAGAGATTATTCGACCGAAGCCGACCGGTTCGGGTCAATCG
This sequence comes from uncultured Maribellus sp., assembly GCA_964455785.1. Taxonomy (GTDB): domain Bacteria; phylum Bacteroidota; class Bacteroidia; order Bacteroidales; family Prolixibacteraceae; genus Draconibacterium. The sequence goes on along the minus strand of CAYWBV010000338.1, from coordinate 108 downwards.
AAACCGACGGTGGAGGGAAGTCCAGCGGAAACCGGCGGAAAACCGGCGGATTCCGGTGGATTGTAGCGAACAGGAAAAAGTTGTGCTGGATTACCTGTTTGAGAATGG
>CAYWBV010000337.1:0-4681 GCA_964455785.1 uncultured Maribellus sp. | reverse complement strand
CTCTTCGGAACAGGAAGAAAATAGAATCAGGACAAGAATAATATTTGTTATTTTTTGGATCATTTTTTTACATTAAAACCAACAGTGAGTGAATAAAACCGTCCTGGCATGGGGCGCCACAAAATGCTCTGGTAATCTTCGTCAAATAAATTTTCTACGGCAAATTTCAGGTTCAACCGCACCGACGACAAATCAATCATTTTGTCAACCGAGATTTTGCTCAGCCAGTAGGGATTTAAAACCCTTTCATACAGGGTCTCCTGATTGTTCGATGTGGTGTACCGTTTTCCTGTGTATTCCAAATCATATTTTAAGGTGAATTTTTGAAAGGTTGCTGCCACATAAAAATTTCCCTTGTGTTTGGGAATGTAAATCAACTGTTTCCCCCGCGACTGATCAACCGAATTGATTGCATTCTGATTGGTTGTCTGGGTAAACGAATAATTACCGCCTGAAAAAAGTTGTACCGTATTCCATTTGGCGCTCGCATTGTACTGAAATTCGACCCCGCGCGACAAAACTTCTTTTACGTTGTCGGCTTCCCAGTAATACGCACCGCTTGCCGAAGGTTGCCAAACAATCCAGTTTTCTATTTTTGAAATGAAACCGGTAATTTCAGATTTCACCGAGAAAATGCCATTTTCAAATTGCCCTGAAAAAGACAAGTCGCCGGTGTATCCGTCTTCCGGGAGCAAATCGGGGTTTCCTCCCGGAAGCCAGTACAAATCGTTCAATGTGGGTTTGTGGTAATTGCGCGCAACGTTCATATGAAAAACCATCGGCGCCGATTCCAGAAACTGCCATTCCAGGCCGGCACCCGGAATAAAAGGAATCACTTGTGAATCATAATTTTCGGAACGGACTAAAACAAAAGCTGCAAACCGGTTGGAAGGTTTCAGGTGCCAGTTTAACAACAAACTGGTTTCAATTCGTTGTTTTTGATATCCCTCTTTTTTTACATTGTTGCGAATTTTTACATCCAAAAGGTTAACATCGACACTCGCCGTTGCATACATTTTTTCGTCAAATTTTCTGAAAATCCGAAGATGGTTCATAAAACCGGTTTCCCTGCTTTTTGAATCTTCATTTACAAAATTGAACTCAGGAGTGGCGCGGTAGTATTGCAAGCTGGTCGTATTTACCCCCGAAAAAAAATGAAAGTTCAGGTTTTCGGAATATTTTTTCCAGTCGTATTGAACACGAAATTGGTTATCTTTTTGATATTCTTCCCTTTCGCTTCCTTCGTACGACATCAACTGCGGCAAGTCGCGATCGCTCTCCTGAACCCAAAAACGCAACGACATCATCTGGCTGGAATAGGTTCGGTAATAAAACTCCTGCAAAACCCCTTTTTTCGAATATCCCGCATTTTTCAGGGTATCATTATGTTGGGGAATTACCCCGTAGTTGTAAAAGGGGAAATTGTTTTCCGAGGTTTCGTAAAACAAACGGGTGCTGGATTTAAACCGTTCGGTTCCTGTTTTCAGTTTGAAAAACACTTTCCGGCTTTGGAACGAACCGGTTTCGAATACTCCGGAAAGGTTTAGCCCGGGACTCCAGTCGGGCTGATTATTTAAATGAATGCTTCCACCGAGAGCACCGCTGCCTTCGGTGAGCGAACTTCCACCGTGCAGCAGAAAAATATCGTCGGTAAAAAATACCGGCAGCAGTGATAAATCGGCAATTCCCCGCATGGGCGAGTTCAGGTTCATCCCATTCCAGAGTACCTGCGTGTGCGAAGCGGCTGTTCCTCTAAAACTTGCCGTTGCCTCCGAACCCCGTCCGTACGATTTGATAAAAACCGGAGTATAGGTTGAAATTAAATCGGAGAGTGAAGTTGTAACCATTACAGCACGGGCAAGCGAATCAGGTCGAGTAATTTTTAATCCGGCCTCTTGTACCTTTCGTTTAGCGATAACTTTAACTTCCTTAATTTCAATAGTATCTGTAATATTCTGGGCGTTTACAAATGTAAAAGATACCAAAATCATCAAATAGATTAAAATGTATCTTCTCATTATTTTTTTATGAATTTAAATGTTTCGACCTGCGCTTTCCTAACCATTTTTAAGATGTATATCCCTGGGTCCAAATCCTGAACATTGAGTAAAACAACATCAGAACTGATGATTCTTCTTAGTACCGGCTGGCCATTCAGGTTCAAAATAATAAGTTCGGCTCCTGAAAGGTTTTCGCCCGAAACCTTTAACTGGTTTTCAACAGGATTTGGATATACCTGAAATTTTACGGATTGGAGATCTCCGGCAGTTGTAATGATTGGTTTGGAAATCAGGACTGCGTCGTTCCCGGATGTTATTTCCAACGGTGGTTCAGTACTTAGAATAAAACCTGCAACACCTGAAGAATTACTGTAATAACTTTGTCCGGCCAGAATTTCCCGATTCTGAACCGGGGTAAAACCGCTTTCAATAATTGTTCCGCCGGAGAAAGTACAGGTAGTTTGTTCCAATGTAATTTTAAGCTCGTCGCCAGCGCCTGCCGAATCCTTGTCAGAAAGCATCCGGGTATAAACCCACGGAACGGTTATGTCTGACTGGTGGTACAAACAAATGGTATCGCCCGAAGCGATTTCTACTTTATCAAAATCATTGACAACCTGTTTTCCGTTTAGCCGGGCAATCCAGGCTCGTGCATAGGCTTGCGGCGAAGTTTTACCACCCCATCCGTAGATAAATTCTCCTTCATTTTCCACAGAATACAGATAAAATTTATTTCCTGAATTTTCATCATCGCGGAATTTAAACCCGACTTCTGCTTTTTGTAACCCTGACAGAAGCGCGTGAGCCAGATAAAAACGGTTCAACCCCGAATAATCGTTCTGACGATTTTCAACAAAACTGTTCAACCCGGTCAATCCCACCTTCATCCACTGCAACGGTAACAGATTTTCATCTTCAGTTTTCAGGGTGAAATAGATATCGATAATATCATCTTCCGACAATACGTTAAAAAGAATCTGCTGTACTGCATCAAATCCGGGCACCGAACATTGTAATGAAACTGACCCGGGATTTTGCGCTGCAAAATAGTGTTCTGTTCCTTTTGTGAAAACAGTGCCTGCTTCAGGATTCTGATTCAAAAAAATAACTTCAGATTCCATTTCATCACCCTCGTTGTCATAAACTTTTGTTTCCAGCAAAATTGTGTCTCCGGGATAAACGGCTGAAAAGTCGGATAATATGGTAATTGAATCAGGAATTATCACCTTGATTGTGGTTGATTGGGTTTCGCCCGAAGCCGAAATCCGGATGACTGATTCTCCAGCATTTTTTGTCCGTAATTTTCCATTGGCGTTTACTTCGGCAACCTGTGTATTGGAAGAAGAGTAACCGACTACGCTTTCCGTTTTTCTGCCTTTACTAAAATAACAGGTTTCCAGTGAAACGGAATCGCCCTTCAAAATTTTCGCTGGGTGCGGATAAAGAACAAGCAGATTCTCCTTTCCTGAAACTGATGGATTTGACACGACATCCACAACATACGCAACATCAGTGGAAGCTTCGCCCAACCTGCCCAGATCGGTAAAATATCCGGTTACGATTTTTATAAAATGAATGGAATCCAGTTCCACGTAATTTCCGTTGTTGTCAACCGCCCACGAAATATCGATGGGGTCGCCCCCTGCCCCTTCAGTTTCTTCCGAATAAGGATTATCCGGACTGGTAAGTTCTCTTTCCTTATTTAGCGCCCGGTTGTCGGCGTAACCGAATGCAGGCGACGCCAATTTGATTTCCGCCGGATTTGAATCGTCAATTTCAGGATATAACAATGTGCCCGAAAATGTTATCGAATCCTGCGGATAATCAGGAAAGTTTTCCGGCGCCGGATAATATTCCTGCGTATTGTAACTGTTTGCCTGACGGATGCCAGAATTGCCCTGGTTGTCTTTCCAACGTACATCCCTTGTTTCGGTTTTAAAGTAGGTAACTTCGTAGTTTTTAACGGTTTTCGAATGGAAATACCGGCTTCCCGCAATTTCATACCATAAATCATCGGGCGCGCCGTTTTTATTTTCATCCTTCATCACCCAAACTACACCCGGCTCGGAAGAACCCGAAAAGGCATTTCCGAAGATAGTAAGATCGATGCCAAAAGGATTCTGCGGATCGTTTACGCAGGCCTTTTCAAACGCCAGAATAATATTCCCCCCAAAATTTCCGAGAGAAACCAGGTTGCTGACATTTTCGGGCATTTGGGCCGCTGCCTGCGGCGTTCCAATCTGTTCGATATTAATGTGTTGTCCCGGCGCCGGTTGGTATCCGACTACCCGGTTGACCGTGTTTTGTGTGTGGCCGGTAAAAGACAGCCCTAACAGAAAGCAGATAAATTTTAACTTTTTCATTCCCCTTTGTATTTGTTAACATGGGGAAATAAAACTTCAGGTATTTCACCGTCGCTTTTATTCCCGAAAGCATTTTTTTTGATAATGGCAGGTCTTCTGGCTTACTCTTTTTCCGGCGCCTTCCCGTCTCGCCTAAGGCGAGGCAGTGACATTTTGCCTGAAAATACAGAGATTACAGCTGCGGGCACAGCTCCGGTTTTCCACCGGATTCCCTTTTTGAAAGAACCATTTTCGCGTCAAAGGTAATAATTGTTTGAATATTTAATTTGGAATTAATCTAAATAGAATTGTATTGTTCAATCAAATTTTTAGATTTGC
>CAYWBV010000336.1:0-4728 GCA_964455785.1 uncultured Maribellus sp. | reverse complement strand
CCCATTGAAACCATTTGCCAAAAAGCCAAAGAATTTGGCTACGACGGGCTCGAACTCTGTTGCTGGGGCGACCACATGGAAATCGATAAAGCCGACCAGGCTTACTGCGATGAAAGAAAAGCGCTCCTCGACAAATATGACCTGAAATTATATGCCATATCAAACCACCTGGTTGGTCAGTGTGTTTGCGACAACATCGATTTGCGGCATAAAAGTATTGCTCCTGCTTATGTTTGGAGTGATGGCGACCCGGAAGGTGTACGCCGGCGCGCTGCCGAAGAGATGATTAAAACAGCCAAAGTGGCCAAAATGCTTGGGCTCGATACGGTGGTCGGCTTTACCGGAAGCCCTGTCTGGCACCTGCTTTACTCCTTTCCACCGGTGCCGCCTGCGATGATCCAAAAAGGGTATGAAGATTTTGCCAAACGCTGGATCCCGATTCTCGACGAATATCAGAAGCTGGGTATAAAATTTGCACTCGAGGTTCATCCTACTGAAATTGCTTTCGATATCCATTCGGCACATTTAACATTAAAAGCGCTGAACAACCACCCGGCTTTCGGGTTCAATTTCGACCCCAGTCATTTTGGATACCAGCATGTCGATTACGTACGTTTTATTTATGAGTTTGCAGAACGTATTTTTCATGTTCATATGAAAGATGTGTACTGGAGCGATGTCCCGATGGGGGTTGGCGTTTTCGGCGGACACATGGAATTTGGCGACAACCGTCGTTACTGGAATTTCCGCAGCCTGGGACGTGGAAATATCAACTTCGAAAACATCATTCGCGCCCTGAACGACATCGGGTACAAGGGCCCGCTTTCGGTTGAATGGGAAGACAGTGGAATGAACCGCGAAGCCGGTGCTGCCGAGGCCTGCGATTTTGTGCGCTATTGCGATTTTGAACCTTCGGATGTGGCGTTTGATGATGCCATGCAGAAAGACAAATAAATAAGTAGGAAGTCAGAAGCGGGAAGTCGGAAGTAAGAATTGGTCATAACTTCGCGCTTCCGACTTCGTGCTTCCAGCTAAAAATTAAAAGAATGACAAACAGAAGAAAATTTATAAAAACTTCGACACTGGCAGTGGCAGGTGTCGGACTGGCATCGACCATGCCCATGGCCGCCTGTGTGGGCGCCAACGAAAAACTGGTGTGCGGGTTAATCGGCGCCAATGGAATGGGCTTTTCCGATTTGCAGGCTTTTCTGAAACAGCCAAATACCGAGTGTGCGGCTATTTGCGATGTGGACGAAAACGTGCTGAACAAAAGGATTGCCGACACCGAAAAAATTCAGGGAACAAAACCCAAAGGGTTTAAAGATTACCGGAAGCTGCTGGAAGAACCCGGTATCGATGTCATTATCATCGGGACACCCGACCACTGGCACTGTTTGCCTATGGTGGAAGCCTGCCAGACCGGGAAAGATGTCTATTGCGAGAAACCGCTGGGCAATTCCATCGGGGAGATTAACATTATGGAACGCGCCGCACAGAAATATAAAACAGTGGTGCAGGTGGGCATGTGGCAACGCAGCGACCCGCACTGGCGCGATGCCGTGGATTTTGTAAAGTCGGGCAAATTGGGCAAAATCCGTACGGTGCGCACCTGGGCATACCAGGGATGGATGGAACCTGTGCCGGTGCGCCCCGACAGTGAAGCCCCGGCAGGCGTGGATTACGATTTCTGGCTCGGTCCCGCTCCAAAACGCCCGTTTAACCCGAACCGTTTCCATTTCAATTTCAGGTGGTTTTACGACTATGCCGGCGGACTGATGACCGACTGGGGCGTACATATCATCGACTACGGATTGTTTGGGATGGGTGATCCGGCGCCAAAATCAATTATGGCCATGGGCGGTAAATATGCCTATCCCGACGATGCCTCGGAAACGCCCGATACCCTGCAGGCCCTGTATGAATTCGACGGGCATACTATGTTGTGGGATCACGGAACCGGAATCGACGGCGGATACTATGGCCGCGACCATGGCGTCGGTTTTGTGGGAAACAACGGCACCCTGGTGGTCGACCGCGGAGGTTGGGAAGTAATTCCCGAAAAGAAAAAAAACAAGGATTTGATTGAGCGTGTTCCCCACACCAGGGGCGCCGGGAAAGGCCTTGAACTTCACATGGCTAATTTTATTGAAGGGGTGAAAACCCGCAATCAAAACCTGAATGCCAACATTACCGTGGCTGCCAACACCGCGCGCGTGGCCCATCTCGGAAACATTGCCCACCGGACGGGGAAACGATTGTACTGGGATGCCGGCAATAGCAAATTTATTGGCGACGAAGAAGCCAACAGCTATCTGACACCGGTTTACCGCGCTCCGTGGGAGTTGCCGAAAGTATAAACTGTCAGATAATAAAACATAAAGTGATACCTTCCTTCTGGCGAAGGTATCACTTTTAATACAAAAAAAATGAGTTCCGGGTCCCGCCTTTATTATATCGACAACCTCCGCATCTTTCTGATTGGTTTGGTAGTACTGCACCACTTTGCCATCATTTACGGCGCACCCGGCGACTGGTACTACAACGAATCGGAGGCCGGTTCCCCCGAAGTACTCCCCCTGTCGATGTTTGTAGCGACCAACCAGTCGTTTTTTATGGGAATGTTCTTTTTTATTTCGGCCTTTTTTATTCTACCCTCGTTAAAGCGGAAAGGAACCGGCAGGTTTATCAAAGAAAGGTTAATCCGGCTGGGACTTCCGTTACTGGTCTTTTTCTTTTTTATTTCTCCTTTCACCGTTTTTATCATCGATCGGTTCATCCGGGAAAAAGACGCCCCACTCTATGAATACATTCTCAATGGCTGGGGACAAGGTTTCGGGCCGCTGTGGTTTGTGGAAGCATTGTTGATTTTTACGTTTGTTTTTCTTCTTTTGCGGAACTCCGGGATTCGTCTCCGTATCCGTTTTCCGGGCACCGTTGTAATCGTTTTGTTTGCCCTGTTTACCGGGCTGCTGCAGTTTATCATCCGAATCTGGCTCCCTGTAGGCTGGAGTATGCCGTTTACCAATTTTCAGTTTCCGTTTTTTGTCCAGTACATCTTTCTGTTCGCACTCGGAATAGTAGCGTATCAGAACAACTGGCTGGAGTCCGTCTCGTTTAAAACCGGGAAACGATGGTTTCTTTTTGCGCAGGTTTTAGTTTTTATCGCGTTCCCGCTGATGTTTATTTCAGGAGGGGCGGCCGAAACCGGAGCCGATCATTTTATGGGCGGTTTCACGTGGCAGAGTTTCGCCTACGCCACATGGGAACAACTGATGTGTGTTTCCCTGGTTATCGGTTTGTTTGGGATTTCAAAAAAATACGTGAACCATCAGGGAAAAACAGCCCGGCAGTTGTCGGAAAGCGCTTACGGCGTTTTTGTGTTTCATACTCCGGTAATTGTTGGAATAAGCGCCCTTTTTGCCGGTTGGCAACTATTCCCGCCCTTCAAATTGATAGCGCTGGCGCCGGTGGCCGTGGGCGCCTGTTTTCTGACAGCCTGGTTGGTAAAACAAATTCCCGGGATAAAAAAGGTACTTTGATTATTAAATATTCTTATTCATTCCTTTGTTTTTCAAAGAATAATCATTTTCTTTTCAACCAGCTTCGCGAAATGAGTTAATTTTGTGCTGCTGTTATCAATCAAAAAAAAGATAAGGAATAAACTTTTAATGTTTTGGAGATGGATTTATTGATCATATTGGTTTTGATAAACTTTATAAAAACCCTTTTTATCATTGTTGTTATTTACTATGCCATCAAGCTTTTTTCGCGTTACATTCTGCCTTCGCTGGTTGACAAGGGGATAAAAAACATGCAGCAGAAAATGTATGACCAGCAACGGCAGCAGCAACGTTCAACCCGCCGCGAAGGTGAAGTTATTATTGAAAACAATAAAAAGGACACCAAAAACGACACCCGGAACAAAGGAGAATACGTCGATTTTGAGGAAGTTGACTAAAACATAAAACCTAATATAAACCAATTTTACAGCGCCGGGCCAATGGGGAAGTATATCATCAATTTTACGCCAAACGGCATGATACCGACCAAAGGGATGACACCGCACATTCCGGTCACTCCTTCCGAAATTATTAACGAAGTACTTGAAGCCCGAAAATTCGGCATCTCCATCGTTCACCTGCACGCCCGCAACAGCGCCGGAGAACCCGCCTGGAACAAGGAAATTTACAAGGAAATTATCGACGGGATACGCCGTGAAGACGGATATTCCAACGATTCGCTTATCATCTGCGTTTCTACCAGCGGACGAAACTGGCCCGATTTTGAGCGCCGCTCGGAATGCCTCGAACTGGAAGGGGAAAGCAAACCCGACATGGCCAGCCTCACCCTCAGTTCGCTGAATTTTTACGGGTCGGCAAGTGTAAACAGCCCCGAAATGATTCAGAAGCTGGCGGTAAAGATGTTGGAAAAGGGAATTAAACCCGAGCTGGAGACGTTCGATTCGGGTATGGTGAATTACGCCAAATACCTTCACAAAAAAGGGCTGCTCCAACCGCCTTTCTACTTTAATATCATCCTCGGGAACATTTTTAACGCTCAGGCCGGGCTGATCGATGCCGGGAATATTCTGGCGCAACTGCCCGAAAACTCCTACTGGTCGCTGGGAGGGATTGGCGCCGAACAGTTAAAAATGAACGTTACCGGAATTCTATTTGGCGGCGGAATCCGCATCGGGCTGGAAGACAACCTCCATTTCGACGGCGACCG
>CAYWBV010000335.1:0-4817 GCA_964455785.1 uncultured Maribellus sp. | reverse complement strand
CTCGACGAAATGGAATACAACCGGGGCGGCAGCGGGCGTAATATTTCGATCAGTTTGTTGGCATTCCATTCAAACGGAAAATCCTCCAAAAGATCGAGCAAATCGTGCCCGAAAAGATAATCGTCAAGTAATTTGTCGTCATCCATTAATTTTTTAAGCGCCTTATTTTTTGTTTTTTCATAATATTTCTGAAGGAGATCGAAAGTGAGGATTGTAATTTCCCGGTGGTACGTAAGTGCATTCAGAAGAGTAACGTCCTGATCTTCATCATCATCGCCAACACTAATATTTTCCTGGAGGAAAACCCGTTGTTCAGAATTAAACCCAGCCTTTTGGATGATTTGTTCCACAAGCGAATCGGGATTTTTTGTAAAAATGCCCAGCGAATCGCCCGGTTCGTAAGAAAGTCCTGAATTTTCGAGCGACAGTTCGAGATGATAGACCTCTTTATCGGAACCGCTTCCTGTAATTTTTACCTTTTCGAGTACGGTTGCCAGAAACGGATTTTTTTTGGAATATTCCTCAATTTCAACAACAACGGGTTCAATCTCATCTTTTACTACTGAAACGGAAGGCGTTAAATTCAGCAAAAAGTTGTTCATCCAGACTTCGGCGCTCACTTCATAATCGACGTCGCATTTTACAAGCGGCGTGATATTAAACGCTCCAAGTTTTTTGCAGGCCGCATCGATATCCTCGCCGGTTTTACAAAAATATTTGTACGATTTGTCGCCCAGCGCCAGTACCGAATAACTCAGGTTTCCCAATTTCGGGACACGTTTTCCGGTGATAAATTTGTAAAAATCCTCGGCCATGTCAGGAGGATCGCCTTCGCCATGGGTGCTGACAATTATTGCCAGGTTTTCCTCTTTCGTCAGGTTTTTAACGTCATAATCATACATATTAATCACCGTGGCCGCAATATTTTTAAACGTAGCCTTTTCAGCCAGTTTGTCGGCAGCTTCTTTCGATTTGCCGGTTTCAGTACCATACAAAACGGTAAGCCTGGTTTGTACCGCGGGTTTACTTTCGGCGACAGCTGTCACGCCGGGAACCACTGTTTTTGTAATACCGCCGTTCAGCCCGGCCAGCCTCCCTTCCAGAAAGCCGCTCAGCCAAATAATCTGGTCGGCGGTAACCTCCTTAATTAATTCGTTAAGCGCCGATAACTGCTTCTCAGTTAACGGATTTGATTTTAATACCATATTCAATTTTTATAATAATTTTCTGTTAAAAATTCGCCGATTATATTTCGAAGTTTAATTGACTCGTAAACATCTTCTCCGTTGGAACTCACCGCAACTGAAAGGTTTCCGTTTCTGTAGATTGCCGGAGATATAAACTGACACAATTCAGGTTTATCGTGGATATTAACCAGCACACCGGTTTCCTTTCCATCGAGTAAAATCTGTTGGTCAAGCTCCTGATTGTTGGTACAGGAATAAAGCATCAGATAACCTTTCAAATGGTTTTTGTGATAGGCTTTTTCGTAAAATATGACCCCGCTTTCTTTAATTTCCCGACAAACTTTTAAGGCCAGAACTTCGACTTCGGCGCCAAAACGCTGCAGAATTTTTAGCTTTTTCAGCGCACTTTGGTCCCCGCCCACAATCAAAATTTTTTGATTGGAAATATCGATTGAAATCGGAAGAAAATTTTTTTTCATCATCAGTTTTTAAATTTCATACTCTATTGGCGTTTCTTTCACCCTTCCAAAACTGCTCCGGTTCCAGGCTCTTTCGTGCAGGAAATAGAGCGCCATTTTCGTAAACAATTCAACCCCGCCGATGGTTAACGCAAAATTGACATTCCCCACAATAATCCACGAAATAATGATTGTGTCGATGGTTCCCACGGTTCGCCACGAGATGGTTTTTGCAATACTTCTGCTCCTCTTTTCCACCCCATTTATGTTTTTATTATCCCGTTTCATTTCCATTGATTTTTTGAAAATAACCGGACTTCATTTTTTATAATCTCTTCTGCATGAAGTATTTTTTCGGCCCTGACCTGAACATTCTGCTGAATATGCCTTTCAATGGTTTCGATATCAAAAAGAGTTACATTGGGCAAATCTTTTATGGCCGGATCGACATCACGCGGAACTGCCAAATCGAGGATGTACATTTTCTTTTTTATAAAAAAATTCTCCTTTCTGACAATAAAATGGGGGGCAGAAGTGGCAGAAATCAACACATCCGTTTTTTCAAGAATTTCGGGTAAACTTTCGAAACGTAAGGCACTTGCATTGTACCTGGCCGCCAGTTCTTTCGCTTTTTCGTAGGTTCGGTTGCCGATAAAAATGGTTTCGGCGCCTTTACTGACCAGAAATTTTAAAATTTTTTCATTTAATGAATTTACCCCGATGACCGTGATATTTATATCCTTCATATTCCCAACATGCTGAAAAAGAATATTTACGGCAGCCTGCCCGTGCGACATGGCGCCTTTTGAAATTCCGGTCTCGCGCCTTACACGTTTGCCAACAAACAACGCTGTCTGAAAAAGTTTATGCAGGCTTTTATCCAGCGGCGTTCGTTCAGCCGCGTCGCGGTATGCCTGTTTTACCTGGTTCACAATGGCCGTCTCCCCGATGATGGTGGACTCCAGCCCTGAAACAACCCTAAAAAGATGCCGGGTAATTTCTTCGGAAATTTTACCATTTCCGCAATACCACTCCACACGGTTGCAGGTTTTTAGCAAAATTCCCTCTTCTCCCCTGTTTTCGTGCAAACCTGCAAGAAACTTCTCGCGCTGTTCAATGGGATTTTCTTTCCCAATTTTAGTTAACTCAACCATACCCGAAAATAAAAAGGCCCTTCTGCAAATTGCAGAAGGGCCTTTTGACGTTTTATAAATTATTTCCTAATTATATTCTCCCATCCTTCTGCATATCAAAAAATTTACAACACATACACATCATACATGCCATCCAATTCATTTTTATGTCAGAAGAATATTTTTTCATTTTATTCATCAAAATGTGACTTTTGTCACAAAATGCAAATGTAAATTATTATTCGACTCGTCAAAATACTTTTTACTCTTTTTTTTATTATTTCCAGATAAAATAATTTAATCCATTACTGTCCATTTATTTACTGTATTAATTTCAAATAGTTTAATCTGTACTACAACCCGGATTTCGGTGTTTATTTGGTTAAAATAGAGGATCATTTTCCTGTATTTTAATCATTTAGAAACCAAGATCATTTTTCATAAGATACTAACCCTCTAATAAACAATTTTTTAAAATTATGAGATTAAAAAATGAAGTTGTATAACATTTACACCGGTTTTTAACATTCTTGATTGTTAATAAATTATTACTATTTTTGGTGACCTTTTCGCGGAAAATCCGGCTGGGGGAGAATGAATAATTCAAAAATCTAACATACGATGAAAGTCTATAAAACGAATCAAATCCGGAACATTTCCTTAATCGGTAATGCCGGCAGTGGGAAAACCACCCTCGCGGAGGCCATGCTGTTCGAGGGTGGAGTAATCAATCGCAGAGGTGAAGTAACTGCAAAAAACACCGTATCGGACCACAACGATATTGAACACGATTATGGCAATTCGGTTTTTCCAACCCTTTTGTATACCGAATACAACGGAAAAAAAATCAACATTCTCGACACGCCGGGGATGGACGATTTGTGCGGGGGTGTGGTTTCATCGCTGAATGTCACCGACCTGGGTTTAATGATTATTAACTCGACCAACGGTGTCGAGGCTGGTACCGAAGGGGCAAGCCGCCATGCAGAAAAAGCAGATACACCTTTGGTTTTTGTTTTTAATCAGTTGGATCACGACAATTCCAACTTCGAAGCTGCCCTCGATCAATGTAAAACAACATTTGGAAATAAAGTAACCGTTGTACAATATCCTTTAGATGCCGGCCCGGGTTTCTCTTCCATTATCGATGTGCTGAAGATGAAACTGTACAAATACGGCAAAGACGGCGGAAAACCGGAAGTACTTGAGATTCCGGCTTCGGAAACAGAGAAAGCCGAGAAACTCCACAATGAACTGATTGAAATGGCTGCCGAAAACGAAGAATCGTTAATGGAGCTCTATTTCGAACAGGGGAGTTTGACCGAGGATGAAATGCGCAAAGGGATGAAATTAGGGATGTTGCAACGCGATTTATACCCGGTTTTCTGTACCTGCGCCAAAAAAAATATCGGGGTTGGCCGCCTGATGGAATTTATATGCAACATTGCGCCGGCACCCGACGAAAGACCCATGAGGGCGATTGAAAGCGGGAAAACCGTAAAAATGGTGGAAACCGATCCTCCCAGTTTATTTGTCTTTAAAACATCGGTTGAATCACATGTCGGCGAGATTACCTATTTCAAAGTAATGTCGGGAAAAGTAACCGAAGGAATGGATTTAATCAATTCCAAAAGCGGAAACAAGGAACGTTTATCGCAGGTATTTGTAGCTGCAGGAAAAAACCGGGAAAAAGCGGACGAACTGGTTGCCGGTGATTTGGGTTGTACGGTTAAGCTGAAAGATACAAAATACAACCAGACACTTACGGTAAAAGACGCCGAAACCAAATTCGAACCTATCAAATTTCCTACTTCGAGGCATACAGTGGCCATGAAAGCTGCCAACGACTCGGAAGATGAAAAAGTAGGCGAAGTTTTAAATAAAATGAAATATGAGGACCCAACCTTCGTTATTGAATATTCAAAGGAATTAAGACAATTACTGGTACACGGACAGGGCGAATATCACCTTAATATTTTGAAATGGTATTTCGACCATGTTTACAAAATTGAAGTAAATTACCTTCAGCCCAAAATACC
>CAYWBV010000334.1:0-4828 GCA_964455785.1 uncultured Maribellus sp. | reverse complement strand
TCGACTATTTTGAAACCGACCGTTCGGTGGATGCCACAAAGGTGATTACCGTGGGCCACTCACGCGGAGGAAAAGCATCGTTATGGTGCGGGGCCCAGGACCAGAGGGTGGCCATCACCATTTCCAACGAATCGGGGAATTCGGGGGCATCGCTTTCACGACGAAACTTTGGGGAAACCGTAGAACGGATTGTTACCACTTTCCCGTACTGGTTTTGTCCCAATTACCGTCAGTATGGCAATAATGAAGATAAACTCCCGGTCGATCAGCACATGCTGATTGGGCTGATTGCCCCACGTGCGGTGTATGTGGCCAGCGCCGCAGAAGATTTATGGGCCGACCCGAAAGGACAATACCTTTCATTAAAGGAAGCGCAGCCGGTTTACCGGTTGTATGGTTTCGAAACCAACCTTCCGGAAGAGATGCCCGGGGTCAACCGGCAGGTCATCCGCCCCGCCATGGGATTTCATAACCGCGAAGGAAAACACAACATGACACCCTACGACTGGCAGCAGTTTATCCGCTTTGCCGATAACTGGTTCAAAAAATAAGCAAATTAATTTTCAAAAGATTCACAATGATGAATAATAAATTTATAATTCATTTTCAGAGAATAATGTTTTGCTTTTTAGTATTCTTTCCAATCTATTCTTATTCACAGACTTTATCGCGGCTTAATACTATCTCAGAGCTGAATGTTGGAGAATCAAAACAAGTTGTTTTAACCAATGGAGAAATTGTAAAACTTTTTTTGAAGGATATAAGAATCAACTGCGATAGCGTACGTGGTGCTGTAAGAAATGCAATGGTAATTGTTGAGATAGATGGAGATGAGATTACCCTCGGTTCAGGAAATTATCAGTTACCGGTAAAGGTTGGCAAAGTTCGAATCGATTGCCCGGTTGTGAAGGAATTTACTGTTTCCAACTATTACAGACATGACGGAACACTTCCCAAAGATGCCCGTTTAAGACTTTGGCCTGGCGATTCTCCCTATATTCAGCCGGGCACATTTGGATTTCCTTTAAAACAGACTTTTATGGCAAGCAGAACGCAATCTCAAAATGAATTGGCTGGATTGGGATGGGCAGAAAACCTGAAAAGTACGAACACCGGTTATCATGCACCCCACGATTTTGGTGGAGCAGAGGGGATGGATGAAATTTTTGCTGCAACCGACGGATTAGTCGTTTCATCAAAAAAAGAAGTATTGAAGGGATATGAAGACCTGCCGGGAGATGTGAGACCCGATGTGATATGGATTATCGATGACAGAGGATGGTATTATCGTTACAGCCATCTTAACAGCATTGAACCGAAAATTAATCCCGGTACCAGAGTGAAACTCGGTCAAAAATTAGGATACATGGGAAAACAGGGTGGTTCCGGTGGATGGGTTCACCTGCATTTTGGAGTTCATCATAAAAATCAGGAATCAGGAAAATGGGAAGTGGAAGATGCGTTCCCTTATCTTTGGGAGGCATACGTTAAAAAAATCGGTTTGAAAGTAAAAGCAATAGCACGTCCGCGTTTAATTGCCTGGACAGGGCAGAAAATTAAACTTGACGGATCAAAGTCAATTGGATTGGAAAGTGAAATAGTTTCCTATGAATGGATTTTTTCTGATGGTACAAAAGAAACAGGGTCAGTTCAGGAAAGAATTTATGAAACTGCAGGAGAATACAGCGAAATCCTAAAGGTTACAGATTCAGACGGAAATGTGGACTATGATTTTGCATACGTACAGGTTTTCGATCGACAATTTCCTGAAAAGCAGATTCCAACCATTCATCCGGCATTTTATCCCACAATGAATATTAAAGTGGGTGATCCAGTAACTTTTCTCGTACGTACCTTTGGAAGTAAGGCCGGGGAAGAGACCTGGGATTTTGGAGACGGAACAGGTAAAGTGTCAGTCAATTCAGGTAGTGTTGAGCAGCAAACACATAATAGTGGTAAATATGCTGAGACAATCCATTCTTTTTCCAAACCAGGCCACTATGTGGTAAGGGTAGAACGTATTAATGAATTTGGATATCCTGCTATTGGACATCTACATGTTAAAGTTGATTAATGTAGTGTCTCCCTCCGGGTTGGAAGGGCGCAAAATCACCCCTCCACAATACCCATCCCTACCTAGCTTGCTGTCACTCTGATCGAGATGAAATGGAGTGGAGAATCTCATCCCGAAAATGCTTTTTAATCCGACAACGGTGATTAGAATTACTAAAACAGGCCAATTACAGTAAAATATAATTGGCCTGTTTTTATACCTTTCCGAGGTATAAAATCAACATACCGAAACCCGGAAACTTGCTTGCACTTATTCTCTTATACTTTGTTTAACCTTGGACTTCGTCCATGACCCCAAACGTATAAAGTTTACAATAACCGGATAAAAACGCGGTTTTTTTGGTTAAAATGAATTATTTTAGACAGTTACTTTTGATAAACGCGTATATGAAAATTTTTTCCATTGCCCTGCTTTTTTATTTTATCATCCATACTGTCTCCGGACAGGAACCCGTGAGGATTGGCATTGCCGGGTTGTCTCATTCACACGTGATTCCCCTGTTACGAAACATGACCCGGCCCGGTATGATAATCGTTGGTATTGCTGAAAGCGATACTGCCCTTTCAAACCGGTATGTCCGACAATTTGGAATCGACAAAAATCTGATCTTTCAATCGCTTGATAAAATGTTGGAAAAAACCCATCCGGACGGGGTTGTTACCTTTACTTCGATTTTCGAACATCTGAAGGTGGTTGAAGCATGTGCTCCCCGGGGAGTTCATATTATGGTAGAAAAGCCGCTGGCGGTTAGTATGAGCCATGCCCGGAAAATGGAAAAGCTGGTAAAGAAGAACAATGTTTTGTTATTGACCAATTATGAAACAACATGGTATCCTTCACATTACGAGGGGTTGAACATGATTGCAGACAACGAAATAGGTGAATTGCGGAAAATAATTGTGTATGATGGACACAAAGGGCCGAAAGAAATAAATGTAAACCGTGAATTTTTGGATTGGCTTACCGATCCTGTCCTGAATGGAGGGGGCGCGGTAACCGACTTTGGCTGCTACGGTGCAAACCTTGTTACCTGGATTCTAAAAGGACAAAAGCCGGAATCGGTTTTCGCCCATTTTAAACAATACAAGCCTGATGTTTATCCCCGTGTGGACGATGATGCAACAATCCTGCTCTCTTATCCGCAGATGGAAGCGGTTATCAATGCGTCGTGGAACTGGCCCTTCAACAGAAAAGATATGCACATTTACGGCTCTCAGGGATATATTCTCATCGATAATTCGCAGAAAATCAGGTACAGGTTTGATGAAAGATCGGACGAAAAAAACAAAATAGTATCTCACGAGGCTTCCCCCTTCAGTGACCCGTTTGCTTTTTTTGCGGCTGCTGTAAAGGGTGAAACAAAAGTTGGCCCTGCCGATCTATCGTCTCTCGAAAATAACCTTATCGTCGTGGAAATTCTTGAAGCAGCATCCAAAAGCAACAAAACAGGTAAAAAAATCAAATTAAAACCATAACGGATATTTCGGAGGATATTGGTAAGTATTCGGTAAACTACGCCTTGTTTTCATAATAAATCCTTTGGAATGGCTGAAAGATGTACTGGAAAAGATTCCGGCCTGTAAAACCAATATGCTGTATGAACTTTCACCCCAAAACTGGTAAAAAATAAAAGAACAAAAAATCCGGCTGTGGAGGCTCATTTTCCACTGTGGACACAAGAAATTGCTCAGGGGCCGCTCAAATTCTGTTGTGGACACAAGAAACCGCGCAGGGGCGGGTCATTTTTTGCTGTGGGTTTAAAATTTTTCGTTGTGGAGGGTCAAATCGCGGTGTGGGCAACAAAAATCGTGTTGGGGCGGGTCAAAAGTCGCTGGGGACGGTGAAAAGCCCCCGTGGAGAGTCAAATTCCACGAGGAGCTTAAAATCAGTAATTTATAAATTGATAACGTTCTGCACTGCTGCAGGGATTTTTTAAAATATACAGGGTAAACACCCTGTAATGTTTTTCCTCTGGTTCCCCTCCTTCGGAGGGGATAGGGGAGGCTTTTAAATTGCTAAGCATAGTATCTTTTCAATTTGTTTTCGTCTTTCCAGAACACATACTGGCCATATTCGCGAATAATCCGGGCTTTTTCGGTCAGCAGGGTGTAGGCCTTGTCGCGCAATACTTTAGATTCGTTGCCTTCGCCGGCGGCGCCGTTTGAGGCAGCCAGCAATTCCGACATACTGTGCGAAAGGGCACGTGCCTGTGAAAGTTTTTCCATATCGAAATGAATAGCGGCCAGCGGTTCCGGGTATTTTTCGCCCAAAACAGCCAAATCCAGCAGGTCTTGTACCATGTCAGCATTACTCCCGCCTTCGCGGATGCGTATCACTTTCTTTGTCACATCATCAAGATTTCGGTAAGCAAACGAAAAATCATGCAGGAGTTCATTACGGAATTCAAAGGCCAGAGGCGATTGTTCTTTCCATTGATTTTGGGCTTCCTCATGCGCCCGAAAGATACTCATCCAGTTGGCCTGGCAATAACGCAGTGCGCCGCTTAGTGGCTTCAATTCGTCAATCAGCGTCACATCCAGGCCGACAGCCGCCAGGGCGTCACGGTCTTCACTGGCATCAATGGCCAGAGTTTCGGTACTTGCCGCAAAATCATCAATAGGAAGATTTGGCAGCCTAACATCTTTTGTCGGAACGTTTTCAATGGTTTCTTTCCATCGTTCAAAATCGTCAGAGTAAGACATAATTTATTATTTTTGAAAAGTTACTAGTATGCCCTTTTTAAGGGCGTTGTTT
>CAYWBV010000333.1:0-4835 GCA_964455785.1 uncultured Maribellus sp. | reverse complement strand
ATTACTACCACTGCTGCGCCATACCGTTTAATTTGTCTGGCCTGCTGAATAAAAATTTCCTCACCTTCTTTTAAACTGATGGAGTTTACAATGGCCTTTCCCTGCAAACATTTCAATCCTGCTTCAATCACTTTCCATTTTGAGGAGTCGATCATGACCGGGAGTTTGGCAATGTCAGGTTCCGCCATTAACAGATTCAAAAATGTGACCATCTCTTTTTCGGCATCGAGCATGGCATCGTCAAAATTGACATCGATAATCTGCGCACCTTCTTCAACCTGCGCCCGGGCAATCGAAAGCGCCTGCTCGTATTTTTTTTCACCGATAAGGCGGGCGAATTTACGCGACCCGGCCACGTTACAACGTTCCCCGATATTCACGAAGTTGGTTTCTTTGGTGAGTGTCACCGGTTCAAGTCCGCTTAACCGTGTGTTTGAATCGGCTGGTTTTACGGTGTGAGGTTTTGCGTTGGCCGCAATCTTGGCAAACTCGTGAATATGACCGGGTGTTGTTCCGCAACATCCTCCGATGATGTTGACAAAACTGTTGTCGAGATAATCTTTGAGGTATCCCGCCATAATTTCGGGGGTTTCGTCGTACCGGCCAAACTGGTTGGGTAACCCGGCGTTGGGATGCGCACTTACATAAAACGGCGCTTTTGCTGAAAGTTCTTTTACATAAGGCCGCAAATCTGATGCGCCAAGCGAACAATTGAGTCCGATACTCAGCAGATCGACATGCGATACCGAGTTGAGAAATGCTTCCAGGGTTTGCCCGGAAAGCGTACGTCCGCTGGCGTCGGTAATTGTTCCGGAAATCATCAGCGGAAGTTTTATGTTGCGGGCTTCCAGCGCTTCTTCGATGGCGAATATTGCGGCTTTGGCATTCAGTGTATCGAAAATGGTTTCAATCAGAAGCAAATCGACACCACCGTCCAGAAGTCCTTCAATCTGTTCGCGGTAGGCTGTTTTCATTTCATCGAACGTAACTGCGCGGTAACCCGGGTCGTTTACGTCGGGCGAAAGTGAAAGTGTTTTGTTGGTGGGTCCGATTGATCCTGCTACAAACCGTGGTTTCCCGGGATTTTGTTTTGTGAACGTATCAGCTACTTCTTTTGCAAGTATTGCAGCCGCTTTGTTCATCTCGTAAACCAATTCCTGAGCGCCATAGTCAGCCTGCGAAATGCGGTTGGCGTTAAATGTATTGGTGAGTATAATATCGGCTCCGGCTTCCAGGTATTTATGATGAATTCCTTTTATAATTTCAGGTTTTGTCAGACAGAGAATGTCGTTGTTGCCTTTTTGCTCATGTTTAATATTTTTCAGCCACTCATTACGATGATCTTCTTCAGATAATTTGTATTCCTGAAGAAGTGTTGCCATCGCCCCGTCCATCACGAGTACGCGGGTTTTGAGTTCTGTTCGTATATCTTTTTTTATGTTCATTTTTCTAATTGGTTAAATCCTGCACTATCCTATCTTTCTTCAAGGGGATTAAGGGGTGATATTTATTCTTTTAATCTCAAACTCATCTACAAAGTTTTCCAAAGTTCTAACAACATTTGGCAATCCATTCATAATATCTTCATTATCAAACCGCATGATTGAATATCCAAATCCTTTAATTTCTTCATCTCTTTTTTTGTCCTTCCCCTTTTGAAATTTATGTATTTCTCCATCCAGTTCGATTATCAGTTTTAAATCTTTGCAAAAGAAATCAACAATATAGTTTTCTAACGGTCTTTGCCGTAGAAATGAATAACCCCGAAGTTGTTTTTTTCTTAAAACTTTATCCCATAAAACTACTTCAGCTAATGTTGAATTATTCCGGAGTTTTCTGGCAAATTCCTTCAAATTCTTGTTATAGTGGTTGTTATAGTGTATTGAAGTCATTTTCTCATCCCCCTGCCCCCTTTAGAAGGGGGAATTGTTTTGATACTGGTCGAATTCAAGTATAGTAATTTTTCTTTGCAATCTATTTTAACAATCGTATTTCAAAATCTCCCCGAATCCCGATATTATCTTCACAAATGATTAAAAGTGAAAGTATTTCCGGGTATTTTTCAGAAAGATGAATTGCCTTTTCAACATCGTTTGGCGACTTTACCTTGTTGCCGAATGCAGTTGCAAAAGCGTCGGCCAGTAAAACATCTTCGCAAATAATAACAACTGCGTCGGCTTTCCCAAAACTCAGAGAAGGTCCCACTGTTCCGGACGAGGTACAGATTCCGATTTTATTTTTCCCGGCAAGGATAACCAACCCGATTTTCTCTGAAAGGGGTGATTGCCCTGCAAAAACAGAAAGAACCAATTCATTGGTAAGGAATGCAAAAATATCGCCACCATTCTCAATTAACATTTCATTTACCGAAAAGTTTTGAAGGAGTGTTTCACCTACTTCTCGGGCAAACAGACCGGCCACTGCCGACATGGGTCCGATTCCCGCCTTTTCTGCCGCTGCTGCCATTTCTCTGGCTTCGGATGGGGCCTTTTCTCCGGGTACATATGGTTTCAGGCTTTTCACAAAAAACGGTTCTGTTTTGATATAGTTATCGAACCTTGTCCGTAACTCTTTTATCTTCGCCAAAGCCGTTTCTTTCATCTCCTCCTTAAAGGAAAGTGGGTCGATGCCAATCCATAGATCGGTTTCGAGATGTTTTACTTCGAACGAACAAAATCGTTCGGTATTAAATTGCGAACGATAAGTGCGCTTTTCGTAAGTCTTTTGAAACAATTTGCTTAAATCCGGTGTCATCTGAAATCGATTTCAAAAAGATGAAGCGGACAGGCCGGGATACAAAGTTCGCAAACCACGCATTTGTTTTTGTCGAACTCCAGCTTCCATGTTTTTGGGTTCATGGTGAGCGCCCCGGCAAAACAAACGGCTGTGCAGTTTCCGCAATCGATACACTTTTCTTCCTGAAAATGAATCCGTTTATCCAGCGATTCGCAGATGATATTTTGTCCGGTGAGGTACTCGACCCCTTTTTCAATGTTTTCTTTGGTTCCCTGGAGTTCGAGGAGCAGGCTGCCGCGTTTACCGGGGTAAACTTCGGCTTTCAGAATATTAATCCTGATATCATAATCTTTAACCAGATGATAACTTAACGGTTTGTCGCCGCTTTCCGGCGGGAAATTTAGTATATACCTTTTTTTAATCATGACTTGCCTCCGTTTCCTTTAAACTTTTTAATGAGGTGTTTTTAGGGAACATTTGCACTGGCTTGCTAATTTCGAATTCGCCGTTTTTCAGCCACTGTTTAAGTTCTTCAGCTATTTTTCGCGCTTTTGCCAGGCTGGAAACCGGCGCCGTCCTGATTTTTTTCCCTTCAACCTTAATAAAACCTGAACGAAGCTCTTCGTAGGTAACCTGTCCGAGTTTGGGCATGCCTACCGTTCCATAGTCGAGTACCGAAGTTTCAATCTGGCTGTTGTTCACCGAAACCCGTTTGGCCATATCCGCATCAAGGATTGGAATCGGGATGCCAATCCCCACAAACATACTTACCCCATACTTTTCAAAACTGGCGGCTTGAATATAATCTGGCGACATCTCCTTGAGGTTTCCCATCACGGCAATGGTGGCTGCGTTGGTCACCGGAATTCCCAGTTCATTTTTCGGCCGGGTGGTATGGAATTGTGTCCCCGGCCAGACTACAAACCCTTGTGTCCCTCCCAAAAATATCCGGGTGCCAATTCCGATGGTGCGAAGTTCCGGATCATTTAGCAACGGGCTCAGTTCGCCGGAAGTAGAATAGGTTGCATTTCGCATGTTGGGCAGCAGAGTACCCATATACGTGTGAATCATCTTTTTGGTGGTGTTTACCGCCACGTTGTAGTTCTGGTAAGCATTTCGCGGATTAAAAAGAATAAAATCGTTAATTGTGTCGATGTTGATGGTCGTTTTGATATGTTTCCTCGGGTAACAATCTGTACCTTTTCCCCAGGCTTCCAAAACAACATCCTTCCCTTCCAGCAAATCCTGGATAACATGCGCTCCGCCATACGTTGGATTGTCGGGGTCGCAGGCGGTGGCCCCGATGTATGAATCGACAGCGGCAAGCCCTTCGTAACAGGGCACCCCGTTTAACCTGATTTTCTCCATACGGATGGGTGGACTGGGATGTCCAAAATTGACGATTGCACCCGACGAACACATAGCGCCAAATGTGGCGGTGGTCACCACATCTACCTTCGCGGCAATCTCTTCCGGCGACGCCTCTTTTGCCATTTTCGCCACCTCTTCGGCGGTTAAAATGACCGCCTCACCGGATTTTAGTTTCCGGTTAATTTCTTCGTACGTTTTTATTTTCGACATTTTTTATGATTTTAAAAAGCAGAACGATACACTATTTATTTTTTTGAAAGCGGCTAAAACCGCCGTTGCATAGACATATACGCCCCATGTACTAAACTGAAAATAAATAATATATAACGTCGTTTTTTCATGATCGTGTTCAAATTATAATTCCGTTTCCGGCCGGGTATTGGCACCTTGCCGGTCGCCTGACCGATGGTTGCCAGGGTTTCTCTGAGCCCGCTCTCTCCACCCTTCTGTATAACCAAACACTCTTCGGGAAGAATATTTGATATGCTGCAAAATTAGTTGAAAAAACCGGATTTCAAATAATATAGGGTAACCTTGCCAAACGAATAATAATTAAATAAGGATTTTCAGAAATTTTATTTGTGTATTTTCGGGTAAAGTTGTAAACTTGCACTCCGAAATTTCGGGATAAGGTTGATATTCTAACCATTAAATTTTTAACCCGAAACTTTTCCGGGCCTATAGCTCAGTTGGTTAGAGCACCTGACTCATAATCAGGGGGTCCCTGG
>CAYWBV010000332.1:3003-4838 GCA_964455785.1 uncultured Maribellus sp. | reverse complement strand
AACACGTCTGATTTTGGTTCAGAAGAGTCCAAGTTCGAGCCTTGGCAGGTCAACTCAAAAAATAAAGGGGTACAAAAAGTTTGTACCCCTTTTTTTGTTGAAATGATATTTGTTTCCTGTTTTTTAGGAACTTTTGCCAATTATTGCTACCAACGAGGGTTTGATTTTGTTAATGCCATACTTTGCTTACATATTATATAGCGCCAATTACAACCGTTTTTACAAGGGACACTGTGAAAACCTGGAAGAAAGAATAAACCAGCATAACCATGGCCAAACAAAATCTACAAAACCTTTCATCCCCTGGGAAGTAGTATATTATGAAGAATTTGAACACAGGGAGGAAGCCATAAAAAGAGAGAAATATTTTAAAACTGCGGCGGGGAGGAGGTTTCTAAAACAGAAAATTAAGATTGATCCGGATTAAACTTAATGAATGCCCTGTGGGGTAATTGGCAACACGTCTGATTTTGGTTCAGAACCCGCCCGAACGTACCGAAGAAGTAAATTAGAATAACGACGCAACAACGTTCGGTACGGGCGGGCCCGCCCGAACGTACCGGAAGGCCGATGCCGGAAAAATCTGTAACAACGTTCGGTACGGGCGGGGAGTCCAAGTTCGAGCCTTGGCAGGTCAACTCAAAAAATAAAGGGGTACAAAAAGTTTGTGCTCCTTTTTTTGTGCTTTTGAAAAATTTAGAAGACAGTTATTTTTGTTGTCCGTTTAGAATTATACTTTTCAACGGTTAAGATATAGATTCCTTCTTTCGACGGAGCATTAATTTCTGTCAAATTATTGAATACAGGCGCGAAATAAATTTTTTTTCCTGTGAGGTCATAAAGCGAAAGCTCCACATCATTACCATTTTCAGGAATTTGAATGGATAGTTTTTCGCCCTTTCTCACAGGATTTGGAAAAACGTGGATGGGGTCGGGCTTTTTTACAGGTTCTCTGCTGTTTGTTGTCAGGCTTTTGTCGGTTTTGTAAATCCGTTCATCCAGATATTGAACCATAAATATCTTACCGGCCTGGGTTTCGGCAAAAAACTGTTCGCTCCTGCCACTTAAAGTATCTGTTCCCAGTCCGTAATCCAGGATTTCCCAGTTTGTTTCACCTTTTTTGCGAAAGCAGGTGCCGGCATGGTTTACAGAGCCGCTTGTTGAACTGAACCAGTCGCCTTTTTTCGAAACATGGATATTATTCATCGCGTCGTCCATTCCCCAGGTTTGATTATGCTTTAAATGAAGGAGTTTCCACGAACTGCTTTTATCGATGTCGTTGATACTTTTACAGATGTTCAGTTCCACGGCATAATTTCCGCCGCTGCCATAAAAGCTTAAATA
This sequence comes from uncultured Maribellus sp., assembly GCA_964455785.1. Classification (GTDB taxonomy): domain Bacteria; phylum Bacteroidota; class Bacteroidia; order Bacteroidales; family Prolixibacteraceae; genus Draconibacterium. The sequence goes on along the minus strand of CAYWBV010000332.1, from coordinate 3,494 downwards.
GATGCTATCGTTGGGTAACACCGATAAATTTGTGCTTGTTCCAATTCTCACGGCGCTGCCTACCGAATCTATACTGATGGATACTTTTTCCCAGCTCAAACCGCTGATTTCGGAGATAAAAAGCCCTCCGTAACCCAATGTATTTTCGTCAGAAACAAGCAGGTAAAGCCGGTTGTTTTTATCAACCGCAATTTTATCGCAACCAAGGTGTATGCCCAGCCCGTTGTTTCGTGTTTGCCAGGTTGCTCCTTCGTCCTCAGAATAAAAAACACCATCACCCTCATCATAAATTCCGGTAATGGCGAATAAATCTCCGTAGCTATTTTCAGCAAACTGTTTCACCGGGTAAGTAGTGTTTATTGTAACGGAATCCCAGGTTATCCCGGTATCGTCGGAGCTGAATATTTTACCTTGCCCGCCGGCGTATATTTTGTTATTGTTTTGCGAAACAAAAACGGTGTAGATATGGGAAGCTGAAAGTACTTTTTCAA
>CAYWBV010000332.1:0-2903 GCA_964455785.1 uncultured Maribellus sp. | reverse complement strand
GGTGAAAAACATTACCCTCTGTAACTTTGGGCAATCCAGGCTTCGGCCTGCGAAATGGTCTCGCAAAGGATAGTGGCGACCTTGTTGTTGTTTCTCTTTTTTAGTTCGAGCGACGAAAGTTTCGAAAACAGATCGGGAGAAATAATGCTGATGTTGTACCGCATTCCGTATTCGTAGTTGAGTGGGAAAAAGTAGTTGCTAATCCAGTCCACCAAACCGGCCCAGGCACCTTCAATTTCTTTGGTGTCGTGCACATGAAACCGGCATTGGGCCCTGAATCCCTCCCTTTTTTGCCATTCATACATTCGCATCGACGCTTTTTTTACCTCATCTTCCGAACATGGCCCAATCCATTTCATCAAAAGATAATTCTTTTGAGGTTCGTAACTAAGTTTAGCATAAACTTCGCCTGCGTTGTTTTTAACAAGATCGACTATTATCATTTGCGAAACCTAAAAAATGCAACTCAATTTACGGCATTTTTGCCACTTCCGGAAGAAAGAATTCGATATGATAAGCCGGAGCGAGTTCAAAAACTTTCGACAAATCGAGTTTGGAAAAATCGGGCACCTGGGTTAAATCGGGTCGGTCGTTGTCATTTTTTATCCGTTTCCCGATGGCTCTGAAATAGTCGAGCAAATCGCCCGGATTGAGCAATACCACCATTTTGCCGGGTCCGCTGCCTACATTTTTGAAGGTGTGGATGGCGTTGGAAGGAACATGCACCACACTTCCGGGCAACACGCTAAACGGATTGTCCATGTCGTTCAGAATAAATTCAAATTCACCCTGAACCACATAAAAAATTTCTTCGTCGGGATGCCGGTGTGGCGGAGGGCCGCCTAATGGCGGAACATTTTCTTCAAACACCGCATAACCGGTTTCTTCGGTGTTGTTTACAAGCACTTTGATTACGTCGGTCAAAACCAACAACTCTTCGTTTCTGAATTTCTTTTTCATTTACTATTTGTTTAAAATTTTCAAAACAAAGTAAGCGGAAGCGATTCAGGCGGTACTTGATCCAAATCAAGAAAGGAAAAGCATACGTTCTTCATACTACAATTTTGTTTTCGAAAAAATCAGACCAGGAATTTTGCCCGGTAGCGGCTGAGTGTTTCGGGAGTAATGCCAAGATAGCCTGCCACATACCGAAGCGGGATACGTTTGAAAATTTTGGGATGTTCTTCCAGCAGATTTCTGAACCGTTCCTCGGGAGAATTTCGCAAAAGGGCCGCTTCCCGTCTTTCAGCGCGAATCAGTTGTTCCTGTAAAATGATTTGGGAAAGCCGTTGCAGCGCCGGATATTTTTCGGTCAGCCGGATAACATCATCGTAACCCAAAACAAGCAGTTCACATTTTTCGATGGCAGCAATATTAACAATGGAAGGGGTTTGTGTCAGAAAACTGGCCAATGAACCAATCACCGAGTTCTCGAAAAAAAAGTCGTTGCAAACTTCTTTGTCGGGCGATTCATAAAACAAACGCATACTTCCCTGTTCGATAAAACCAATAGAACGGCAAATTTCATTTTCTTTCAGAAAAAAGTCGTTTTTCTCCAGATGCACCCTTTGTACTGCATCTTTTATGGCCTCCAGTTCTTCTTCTGAAGTATGAAAGACCCTTTGAATGTTAAAAAGTAACCGGCTCATCAGGTAGTAATAAACAAGCAGTTACCCAAATTGTTGCCGTGTGTTTTTAGTTTTTCAGGGGCGGGCGCCGGGCCCTGTTCCGGCAAGCTCTTTTACCTTAGCCCACACACTGTCGTCGGCCGGAATTCCCAGTTTCATGTTCTCGTTCCGGGTTTGTAAGGTACGTTCGCCGGGGTAAAAAATCTCGCCAAACCCTTCTGCTTTTTCCGACGATTTAATCTGGCGTATGGTTTCTTCCATCACCTGTCCGGCAAATTCAGGAGAATTGATTTTGAACGGATCGACGGCGATAAAAACCTGGTTACAGCTCCCGCAGCTACCTTTCCCGGCTTTGTCGATTCCGGCCGTGGTGAGGCCGCCCGAAAGCAGGGCAGAAATTACGTCGAGTAAAATGGCGAACCCCGAACCTTTCCAGTAGCCGGTGGGCAAAATGCGCATGGTTTCTTCGATGGGGCCGGGTACGCCGGTCAGATTGCCTTCGCTGTCGAACCCGCCCGGGAATGGGAGCAGCTCGTTCCGCAATCTGGTTACCTGCAACTTCCCGTACGAATATTGCGACATGGCCATGTCTAACACCATGTGTCCGTTTTTTCCCGGCACCGCCATCACAAACGGGTTGTTGCCGATGCCGATGGTTTTGGCGCCCCACGCGGGCATACACGATTCGGTGTTGGTCCAGCAAATGGATATAAAACCTTTGTCGGCCGCCAGCCAGCCATACGTTCCGCCGCGCATCCAGTGCGTGGTGTTTTTGAGCGCCACAATTCCGAATGTATTTTCCGACGCGATTTCGGTGGCGCGGTTCATGGCAAAGAGGGCGTTTAACACCCCCGGACCGAGGTTCCCGTTGTAGATTTCGAAAACTCCCCCGGTGGTTTCCACCGACGGCTCTGCAAACACATCGACCCAGTTTTTATGAATATAATTCACAAAACGTTCGACGCGGTTCAACCCGTGCGAATAAATGCCGTCCCTGCTCGACTCGGTATGGATACGGGCGCAGGTTTCTGCCTTATCTGCCGGCATTTCGGCTCGAACAAAAGCCGATTGAATGGTCGCTTTCATCTCTTCAAATGGAATCCTTTTCATGATTATTTTTTTGATGATGTTTCCCGATAAAAAATCCTGTCCTCAAATATTCCTTAAAAATGGGAATTTTTTCGGGTTATTAAAATACCAAAAATGGCTCTTCAGGATGACTGGCGGGGTGCTTTTGAAAAATTTCAAAGGCATCAAACCAACTGGATCGGTGTC
>CAYWBV010000331.1:0-4844 GCA_964455785.1 uncultured Maribellus sp. | reverse complement strand
ACGTTACAAAATTATTTTTTTAATTTTGTCCAGCTATTTAGGGGGTTAAGACATTATCTTTGAAATAAATATCCGGGAATTTGCAACCCTTACTATTTTATTCTGTCTTTTATTCATGAAAGGTAAATGCAATTGGCTGAAAACGTAGTTGATATCAACAAGGCTTTAATTGAACAATGCCTGCGTGGCGAGCGCAGTGCACAGCATCAACTTTACAAGATGTATGCAAAAGGCATGTTCAATATTTGTCTCCGCATGTTGAATACACGCGAGGAAGCCGAAGATATGTTACAGGAATGTTTTACTGAAGCTTTTCAACGACTCAAAACATTCCGCTTTGAATCGACATTCGGCGCATGGCTTAAACAAATAGTGGTGAACCATTGCATTAATGAAATGAAACGGAAAAAGGCAGAGCTGGATTATTTGGATGACATGGAAACGCTCAACATTCCTGAAGAAAATGATGACCGCCCATCGGAATACGAATTGGCAATGAGTGTGGAAAATGTGAAAAAAGCAATGAACCAATTGCCCGATGGAAGCAAAACAATTTTCTCGCTTTACCTGCTTGAAGGTTACGACCACGTGGAAATAGCGCAAATACTGCATATCACCGAATCAACATCAAAATCGCAATACATGCGTGCACGACAAAGAGTAAAAGAAATTTTAACGCAAATGAATTATGAAAGAAGATAAACTGGAAAAATTTATTCGTGATAATCGTTCGCAGTTCGATGCCGACGAGCCATCCGATGCCCTGTGGAATAAAATTTCTGAAAATATTGAAATTGAAAAAAGAAAAAATATTCCATGGATTCGCATTGCATGGCAGGCTGCTGCTGCCGTAATTATTTTCGCAACGGCATGGTATCTGAATGATTTCACACAAAGCAGCTCTACTGCTAATGCTATGGCTATGCGCAGCAACATTAAATTACATCCTGTTACAAAAATGGTGAAACCGGTTGATGCACCTGTTCAGCAAAAACAAACATCAAATGAATATTATGCTGTAACAAAAAATAATGTTGTTGCAAAACCACAGCATGATGATACGCTTCCGGCCGAGTTGCTCGAAGCTACGCAATATTACACCATTCAGATAAATCAAACGCGCAACATTATGATTCATTATGCAAGCTACAGTCCTGATATCGACAAGCAGGTGAATGTGGAATTTGCAAAATTAGATACCGTGTATAAATCGCTGCGCAACGATTTGAAAGATAATATCAATAACAGCGAAGTGCTGGAAGCCATGATACTCAACTACCGCATGCGTCTCGAAATTTTAGAGAACATTCTCGAACAGTTAAAATCAACCGTTAATAAAGATGAAAAAAAGAAACAATATGAAATATAAATCTGGAATATTATTCATCATCGTTTTGCTTGCAATAAATTTTCCGTTGCATTCGCAACCATTCGAACGAACAAAATCGCAGGTGAAAACTTTTCCTGTTACTAAAGATTGTTCGGTACAGATTTCGAATAAATATGGCGATGTGCAGGTGGTAGCATGGGACAAGGATTCCGTAAAATTTGAAATCAATGTGAAAGTGGCAAACAAAAAAGAAGACGATGCCATAAAAAAAATAAACAACATCGATTTCAATTTTACTTCAACACCTTATTATGTAATTGCAAAAACCGTTTTTCTCGATAGTAAGAACAGCATCATTTCTGATTTAGGCGATATGGCCAGTTCACTTATCAATTCAGGGAACTATGTGAATATAACTTATATCGTTTCCATTCCTTCGTCAATCAGTTTGTCTATTGAAAACAAATATGGAAATGTGTACACAACCAATCACAGCAATGCTTTTCAGCTTACACTTTCGAACGGCGATTTTAAAGCGAATAATTTAACAGGCGATAATAAAATCAATGTATCGTTTGGTAATGCTGCGATTAACGAAATATCGAAAGGTAAAATAGAAGCATCATATGCTGAATTTGAAATTAAGAAAGCCGGGAAATTGAGTATTGTTGGTCGTTCATCAAAATTTAATTTTGGTAATGCCGAAAGCTTGGAATTGGATTCGAAGCGCGATAAATTTTATGTTGACACTTTATATTATTTAAGTGGGGAAACGGATTTTACTTATTTTAATGCGGGCATTTTAAAATCGCAACTAAACTTGAATACATCATTTGGAAACCTGCTTTTGCAAGGGCTTTCATCCGATTTTAAAAGCATAAACATTGTTTCAAGTTATACGGATATTTCATTAACTATTCCATCGGCATTATCTTCAGCTGTTGATGTTACCTACAAAAAAACAGATTTATCTTATCCGCAAACATTAACCAGATTACAAAAAGATACGCTAAACGATAGTTCGGGAACATATAAACTAAAAGGCTCAATAGGAAGCGATACTGCTGTAACAAAAAATATTTTGCTGAATACAAGCGGCGGAAGTTTTACCATCATTACAAAATAATTTATTCTTTATTTCTCGCTGATTATCGCTGAAAAATTCGCAAATGAACGCTGAATATATCTGCGTTGATCAGCGTTTAATTATTTGCGTACATCTGCGAGAATTTTTTTAAAAATATTTTTTCAAATTCTGCAACCCTTCAAAAATTTAGTTGTCTTTTAATACAGAAGACAGAAAATAAATCATAAATAAAATCCGCCGTGGCGGACTAAATCTAAAATATATTTTTTATGAAAACAACTGCCATACTTTTATTTTCATCAGCATTTATTTGTTTGATGTATTTTACTTCATGTACCAATTTTCATGCAATAGATGGAAACCACAATGTGGTAACCGAAACGCGCAACATTGCTTCGTTTACCGAAGTTCGCTCCGAGGGTTCATATGATGTTTATTTAATTCACGATTCCGTTTTTTACGCACAGGTAGTTGCTGAAGAAAACCTGATTCCATATATCATGACAGAAATTTCTGGTGAAGAACTTGTCATAAAAACGCATGATCACAGGAATCTGAGAAACCACAGTGCGATGAGAATATATATTCATGCTCCTTATGTAAATTCTATTACTTTGGAAGGAAGCGGGAAAATCGATTGCGATAGTATCAGTGCAAATTATTTTTCAATTCTTCTGGATGGTTCGGGTGATATTTTGTTGAGCAATACATCATGCAATAAAATAAAAACAAAGATATCAGGTTCAGGAAAAGTAGAATTAGCGGGCAATGCAAATGAAACCGATTTTGATATCAGTGGGTCGGGCGATATATATTCACAAAGTCTTGTTCAGGATACTTGCTTTGCCGACATATCAGGTTCGGGAAGTATGTACGTGAATGTAAATAAATTTTTAGATGTGCATATTTCGGGAAGCGGGAAGGTTCATTATTATGGAAATCCAGTGGTGAATACCGATATTACAGGTTCTGGAATGGTTATTCATGAATAAATCTAAATCTCAAACTCCAAATCTCAAATTCCAAGAACAAAGAAAATATTTTAATCAGAAAATATAATATACAATTAATGACTATTAATGACAATGTATGACAATAAATAACGTCCGCCGCGGCGGACAAATGACAATTAAATGACAAATATTTTAAATATGAAAAAACTTTTGATTTTACTTTTTTTCCCACTTGTAATTAATGCCCAGGATTACAAAGGAGCTATAGGAATAAGAGGAGGCGAGAGTGCAGGAATTTCATTGCAGCTGTTCAGTGATGAAAGCAATGCAGCACAGGCTTTGTTAAGTTTCCGAAAAAACGGAATGCAGTTTACTGTTTTGAAAGAAAAGTATATGCCTGTATTATTAAATTATTCGGATCATATTTTTTTATACCAGGGTTATGGCGGTCATATTGGGTTTGAGCGTTGGTATAACTGGAAAGATGATGAATGGCCTTATGATTATCACATGCGCTCTGCGCCACTCGCCGGAATTGAAGGTGTAGTAGGACTTGAATACCGTTTATTTAAATGTCCGCTGAAATTCGGATTGGAATACAAACCATTTGCCGAGCTCAGTTTTCATAATGTTTTCAGACTTAATGTCTGGGATTTTGGTGTAACAATTCATTATATGTTTAACAAATAAAAATTAATTTATATGAAAAAACTTTTTCTGATATCATTACTATTTTCTGTAATTGCAATTTCGGTGAATGCGCAAACAGATTCAACAAAAAAAAGTGATGGAATAAAAACTATTTTTGGAAACAAAAAGAAATCGCATGGAGCTTACTTTGGTTTTTCGGTAGGTTATAGCTTTATTGATAATAAAGATGCGTTCACTTCGGGCGGGCGTTTGATGTGGGTTATTAATCACAACTTTGCATGGGGTTTGGCAGGAAGTGGGTTTGTAAGTAATTTTCATGAAAATTCAGGTTTCAGTTTACAAGGTGGTTATGGCGGGTTAATGTTTGAACCCATATTGTTACCCAAATCACCCGTGCATCTTTCATTTCCTGTGTTGCTTGCTGCAGGCGGTGTTGCAAAGGTTGATATGAATAATATTTGGAATGATGAAGATTATGTTCTGGATGATGCCGATGCTTTTGTTATTGCCGAACCCGGAGTAGAACTGGAAATGAATTTGGTGAAATTTATTCGCATTAGTGTTGGGGCCAGCTATCGTTTTACATCGGATATTTATCTTAACAATGAAAGTCATGATGTGATGAAAGGCTTTAATACTATGGTAAACCTGAAATTCGGAAAATTTTGAATGGTTGAGATATATCCCTGTTAAAAATAATTAACTTTACTGAAAAGGATTTTTAAAATATTTTAATTACTTTTGTAATTCAATTGTGGAAAGATTTGATAGAATCAATCTGAAAAGTTGGGGGGAATCTTTTTTAAGCATAAATATTAGATAA
>CAYWBV010000330.1:0-4858 GCA_964455785.1 uncultured Maribellus sp. | reverse complement strand
CCGCCCCACTTCGACCCGTCGAAAAAATACCCGACACTTTTGTACAACGGCGGAGGGCCGCAAAGTACCGTCAGCCAGTTCTGGTCGTACCGGTGGAATTTCCAGATGATGGCGGCCAACGGATATGTTATTGTAGCCCCCAACCGGCGCGGTCTTCCCGGTTTCGGACAGGAATGGAACGAACAAATTTCAAAAGACTATGGCGGACAAAATATCAGGGACCTGCTCACGGCAATCGACGAAGTGGCCAAAGAACCATTTGTTGACAAATCGCGTTTGGGTGCAGTGGGTGCCAGTTATGGCGGATTTTCAGTAATGTATCTTGCCGGAAACCACGAAGGAAGGTTCAAAGCATTTATCGCACACGACGGCATTTTCAATTTCGAACACATGTACACCTCAACCGAAGAGATGTGGTTTGTGAACTGGGACTACGGCGGCGCCTACTGGGATAAAACCAACGAAACTGCACAACGTTCCTACACTTTCTCGCCCCACCACTACGTTCAAAACTGGGATACGCCGATTTTGATTGTTCAGGGTGAAAAGGATTTCAGGGTACCGGCCGAACAGGGAATGGCGGCTTTTAATGCCGCAGTTTTACGCGACGTCCCGGCGCAGTTGCTCTATTTCCCGGAAGAAAACCACTGGGTGTTGCAGCCTCAAAACGGAATCCTGTGGCAACGCGTATTTTTCAACTGGCTGGATAAATGGCTGAAAGAATAACCGGCTTAAAAGGCCAGTAATTTCTCCTCTATCCTGAATTCTTTTGTTGCGATTCCGTTTGCTTTCAGGGCGGCTTTAAATCCTTCGTTCATCATCCGCCCTGCGCGCATCGGAAAATCGAGCAAAGCCGGGTAGTTCTTTTTGTCCTCCGGTTCAGTATAAAACTTCAGACATGAATTTACATTGGTCGAAAGATAAATACGGCAAGCCATTGGCCGCGCCGGGTAAACACTACATGCGCCGTTTTCGAGCAAAGGGCAGGGAAATTTCGAATTCAGCAAATCCTTTTCGGCTAACCCGTTCAGCTTTTGTCGCTTTTGTTCGGCCCGCGCCCTGATTTCGTTCTGTTTTTGTTCATCAAAATTTTGCTGAATAAATGTATTGAGATAATCCATTTCGTAGGAAAGCGCAAAAACCGGTTGAAAACAACACCTGTCGCAACCCTTTTTGCAGTGAACAGGATTTTGCTGTTGTTCAGCAAATTCAGACAATGAGTCGATTAATACATCAATGGCGGCATACATTTCTGTCATGGCCGCAAACAACGCGTTCGGGTTTTGGTCATCCTTAAAAACTTCCATTCCAAACCGGTAACCATCAGTATAAAAAGCCTTTTCATGTTCAGTAAATGATGTCATATTTTTTTACATTTTATTTTGTTGAAATCTGGAAACACGCATTCCCAGGCCATCTTCGGCCAATTGGAATCAACTTTTGCCGCCCCGCAAACTTCCGGCGAAGAAAATGGAAATCGGCTGAAAAAACAAATGAGAATTAATAATGACCTGAAATATATTTCTTGTCTTGAATTAAAGCCGAAAAATCAGTGAAACGGGGCTTAATCATTTAATTAAACCCCAAAACAAGCTGCGGCGGGCCGTAATCATTTAATTAAAGGTTAAAACAAGCTGCGGCAAGCCGTAATCATTTAATTAAAGGTCAAAACAAGCTGCGGCGAGGCGTAATCATTTAATTAAAGGCCAAAACATCAATGTAACGGGTTTTTGCATTGCAAAAAGCTAAACATCAGCGTAACGGGTTTTTGCAATGCAAAAAGGTCAAAAACGAAAAACAGGGTTATATAAAACGAATCACTGTTGTCCGGTTAAAAAATAACTTAAAGAAAAGATTCTTCACTTCATTTCATTGCGTTCAGAACGACAGTAGGTTAGGTTGGTACGGGCATTTGGGAGAGATGACAAACAAGCGCCGGAGGTGCGGCAGTATGGTAGGGTCGGAAACGCAATACGAAAACCGTCCGCGATAGTTTGTTGAAAAAAGCACAACTCTTCTTTCGGACGGAACAGAGATAACCTTCTTAAAAAGAAAACTCCATGGAATTGAATATATCTGTCATTGGTATGCGAAGCGAGGAATCTCATAAAATTAACCGGACAGTATTGAAAACGGATGAACATCAACCTGTTTTTTGAATTAATTGGTGGAAATCTGTTTTATTGCCGGTCAAAATACTATTTTTGACTTGGTTGAAAACGAATAAAAAAGAATAGTATCCATGACAACCCATAAAAACCCACAGTTACAGCTTGCATATCAATTTTTGCACTACACCAACCGGAATTTGTTTCTGACCGGGAAAGCCGGGACCGGCAAAACTACGTTTCTGAAAGGCCTGAAAAAAAATTCGCCCAAACGTATGGTCGTTGTGGCCCCCACCGGCGTGGCAGCCATCAATGCCGGCGGCGTAACCATCCACTCGTTTTTTCAGTTGCCGTTTGGCCCGCAAATTCCACAGGGCGCTGTAAACCTGAATCCGGCAGGTAGTTCGCCTGCGGCAAACGACCACATCCACCGGTTCAGCAAAAACAAAATCAACCTCATCCGCAGCCTCGATTTATTGGTGATTGATGAAATAAGTATGGTCCGCGCCGACTTGCTCGATGCCATCGACGCGGTATTACGCCGGTTCAAAAACCGCTACCAGCCGTTTGGCGGAGTACAACTGCTGATGATTGGCGACCTGCAGCAACTGGCGCCAGTGGTGAAAGACGAAGATTGGGACATTCTGGGGAAGTATTATGATACCTGTTTCTTTTTCAGCAGCCATGCCCTCCGGAAATCCGATTTTATTAGTATCGAATTGAAACACATCTACCGCCAGAGCGACCAGACATTTATCGACCTGCTCAACAAAGTGCGCGACAACCAGATGAATGCCGCCGACCTGCAACTGCTGAACAGCCGTTTCAAACCTGGTTTTACACCCGGCGACGACGAAGGTTATATCACCCTCACCACCCACAACTACCAGGCGAAACAAATCAACGAAGCGCACCTGAAAAAACTTACGGCCCAACTTCACCGGTTTACCTGTACCGTGGAAGGCGACTTCCCCGACTACTCCTACCCTGCCGATGAGATTCTGGAGATTAAAACCGGCGCCCAGGTGATGTTTCTGAAAAACGACACCTCGCCGGAAAAAAGATATTACAACGGCAAAATCGGGAAAGTGATCAGCATTTTCGAAAAGCAGATTGAAGTGCAGTGCCCTGACGATGCCGAATCAATTACTGTTGAACCCGATGTGTGGGAGAACACAAAATACAAACTAAACGAGGCAACCTCGGAGATAGAAGAAGAAGTGGTCGGCCGGTTTATCCAGCATCCACTTAAACTGGCCTGGGCGATAACCATTCACAAAAGTCAGGGGCTTACTTTTGAAAAAGCCATCATCGACGCACGGCAGTCGTTTGCCCACGGGCAGGTTTACGTGGCGCTGAGCCGCTGCAAGAGTTTTGAAGGACTGGTTTTAAGTACACCGCTCAACAGCCAGAGTGTGATTAACGACGATACTGTCATTGGTTTTACCAGCGAAGTGGAACAAAACCAGCCCGGTGAAGCTGAACTTCAAAAAAACAGGAGAGAATATGAGATGACCCTGCTGACGGAATTGTTCGATTTCAAATCGTTGGTACGAACCATTACTTACCTGATGAAAATCTGGAATGAAAATGCCGGTTCGCTGATGGGCAATATGAACGAAGTGCTGCAAAGTATGCTAAAACCTGTTGGGGAAGAGTTGGTTGAAGTGGCTGAAAAATTTCATTCGCAAATGGAAAAACTGGCCAAACAACACGACCCTTTGGAAGAGAACGCTCCTCTGCAGGAACGGTTGAAAAAAGCGGCGGTATACTTTCTGTCGAAACTCGGGGAACAAATAGAAACACCGCTCGAAAATGCCGGTTTCGAAACCGACAACCGCGAGGTTCGCAAAAAGATTTCCGAGATTCTGGGCAGGTTCGAAATGGAACTCGCCGTTAAAAAAGCCTGTCTGAAATCAGTAACTGATGGATTCTCCATCAAAAATTACCTGGAAGCGCGGGCGGTTGCCGCCATCGAAAAACCGGAAGGGAAACCACGCCGTAAAGCCGCGGCGGTTCAGGTTAAAAATCCTGATTTTTACCTCCGGATCACCGGGTGGCGAAAACAAAAGGCCAGGGAAACAGGCTTGGAAGAACCACGAATCCTCTCGCAAAAAGTGATGGCCGAAATTGCAGACCAACTGCCGGTTACCGCCGCCGGATTAAAAGCCGTCAAAGGAATGGGCGGAAAAAAAATGGAACATTTCGGAAAGGAATTGCTGTCGTTAATCCTGAATTACCGGAAAGAAAAGGAAATGGATATTCCTGAAAATGCAAACGAAGAGGTTGCTTTTGCCGGGCTGACCACCAAAGGAATCAGTTTTGAGTTGTTCAAAAGAGAAAAATTGGTTGCGAAAGTGGCCAAAATCAGAAACCTGTCGGTTACCACCATCGAAAGCCATTTAGCTCATTTTGTGAAATTGCAAAAACTGGATGTGTTTCAGCTTGTAACCACTGAAAAATACGAACTGATTACCCGGTGTATCAAAGAAAACCCAGGATTCACCAATGCCGGAGAAATTAAAAACAAACTCGGGGATTCAGTCAGTTACGGAGAAATCCGGCTGGTCCAGGCTTCCTTTTACAAATAGACGTTTTGGTATTTCGCTAAAAATTATTCCTGTTCCAGAAACTTTACCACCGCTGTTTTTTCCAGTTGCCCGGTTGGTTCTCCTTTGGCATTCAACGGCTGGATCATTTTTACCGAACCGGCCGGAAGCAGCGAGATCAAATCTTCAACATCATAAAAA
>CAYWBV010000329.1:3375-4863 GCA_964455785.1 uncultured Maribellus sp. | reverse complement strand
AATGGCAATGGCCACGAAAAATGGTTTTTCATCCACACCAAGTAGTTGGGCTGCAATCAATGAAACAGGAAATACAAACGCAACCGCAGCATTGTTGGTAATTATTTCGGTTAAAACCGATGTAAGCAGGTAGATGACGGCTAATACTCCGGTCGGCCCGATGGACTTAACCACATTAACCGCGTCGTAAGCCAGACTTTCGGCAACTCCTGTATTCTGAATGGCTTTGCTTATCGCAAAGGCGGATGCCACCGAAATAATCAAATCCCAACTGATATTCTTTGTGTAGTCTCGTTGCGGGAGAATTTTGAGCCAAATCAGCAATAAGGCAGCAACAGCCACAAAAAGAAAGATGTTCAGACGCATTCCAAATCCGTAGGAAACAATTTCGTTGACCACTATCCCAATCACCATTGCGAGTAAAACAAACAACGCAATCCATTTTTTTCGCGAACTTTTTTCCACACGTAAATCCTGAACATAATTCACAAGATAAAACATATGCGAATTTTCCCAGTTGTTTACAAATTTTTCGGTTGCGAGTAAAACCACGTTGTCGCCGACCTTTAGTTTCAGTTTGTTAAGATTGGCGGTAATCCGCTCTCCGTTGCGATGAATGGCAAGCACAACAGCATTAAAATGTTCAAAAAAGTTATATTCCGAAACCGTGAGTCCAAGGCCTGCAAAACGCGGCGACAATACCACCTCGTATTGTTTTAGTTCGGCAGGACTGATATGGTCGAGAAACTCAATCCCTTTCAGTTTGACTTCTTTGTGTGCGATGATGTAATTTAAACGGTCTGAGTTCCCTGCAACTAAAATATCGTCATCCCTGTAAAGTTTTAGTTTATGCCGGTCGGGATACAGAATTTTATTGTTTCTTTCAATACTTTGAACAAATAATCCGTTTAATCCGGAAATGGTATTGTTCATCACAGTCAGCCCAATTAAACTGCTGTTTTCTGTAAGTCTGAGGTTGTAGTAATAATCTTTTACATCGGTATTTCCTTTCATAACTTTTACTTTTTTACCGGGTAAAAGCCAGTTTCCGAAAACCGACATGTAAACCAAGCCGACAAGTGAAATAAACAGACCAATCTTGCCCAGTTCAAAAAGGTGAAAACCCTGAAAACCACCGTCGAGCATCAATCCGTGTACGACAAGGTTGGATGTAGTGCCAATGAGAGTACACATACCCCCAAAAATGGCTGCATAAGATAACGGTATAAGGAATTTTTTATACGACAGTTTCATGACAGAGGCCCACTTGATAAGCAGCGGCGCCACATTGATAACGATAGGCAGGTTGTTTAAAAATGCAGAAAGCACTGCAACAGGGACCATAATCCGGGGAAGAAGGAACATCATTGGATTCTTTTTCCTTGGTAAATACACCTGAACCAGTTTCGTAATCAGCCCCGATTGTTTAATCCCTTCATTCACAAGAAAAAGTGCGGCAATGGTCAGTATTCCGTTATTGGAAAAACC
>CAYWBV010000329.1:0-3275 GCA_964455785.1 uncultured Maribellus sp. | reverse complement strand
TTTAATAAAATCTCCGAAAAATACATTTTTCCGGTTCAACACAAAAATAATATATCACCTTTTATTGTTATATTAATTATTTTCTGACCTAACGCTCAGAAATAAATTGTTATTTTTGATTCGAATTTACAAACTTTAATATGTTGCCATGAACATATCTTTTCGAAAATTAGTCGTACAAATGATTGTTTTATTGGTGTTGGCCACGTCGTGCAGTACTCCTTTGCAAGAGTTGATTTACCTTAATGGAATTGAACCGGGACTAACCTATAACAATGGTCCGTTGCCTGAAGAATACCGAATTAGGCCTAACGACCAGTTGTTTATACAGGTAATTAGTGATGACCCGCTGAATGCCGCATTTTTAAATCTTGTGAATACCCAGGGTTCCATGGGATCATATGGTAGTTCGTCAAACAGTTTCGAGCTTATTACTTTCCTTGTTGACGAGGAAGGGAAAATCGCATATCCTCAGTTAGGCGAAATTAAAGTAGGAAATCTAACCACCGGCGAAGTTCGTGATGTGATTCAGGAAGGAGTTGACAAATACCTCGAAAGCGCATCGGTGTTTGTAAAACTGGTCAATCGTACAATCACTGTTTTAGGTGAGGTACATAGTCCCGGACAGAAACAAATGGTCAAGAACCAGTTAACTATTTTTGAGGCTCTTGGGGCAGCCGGAGATATCACCGACTTCGGAGACCGTCAACACGTAAAACTCATTCGTGAGGTGCCGGAAGGAAAATATATTGGGGAACTCGACCTGACCAATCAGCAACTGATCTATTCGCCCTATTATTATGTTCTTCCCCACGATATTATTTATGTGGAACATAAAACCAAAGTTTACGGCGCCAAAAATTTATCATATGCGGCTCCCATCAGTATAACAGCGTCGGTAATTTCCATCGGGTTACTCATCTTAAATTTGTTTAATTAATGAATCCTTCAGAAATAAACCCTTCTGTCGCGAACAGGCAGAATAATGATGACACTATAGATATAAAAAAAATAGTCTTCATCCTCCTTAAAAACTGGTATTGGTTTATATTATCAGTTCTGTTGACAGGGGGACTCGCATTTCTTTACAACCGTTACACAACCCCGATTTATGAAGTGAGTACAACCATGCTTCTGGAAGAAGAAAAAGTCAGTTCTCCGTTACTTGGCGGCGACGGAAGCGCCGCAGGCAATATTTTCCAGGGA
The DNA here is from genome assembly GCA_964455785.1 of uncultured Maribellus sp. Lineage (GTDB taxonomy): Bacteria > Bacteroidota > Bacteroidia > Bacteroidales > Prolixibacteraceae > Draconibacterium. Next base: position 2,069 of record CAYWBV010000329.1, on the reverse strand, counting down.
TTGGGGGTGATGAATAGTATGCGTAATATTTATAACCAGATGGTGCTGTTAAATTCAACCCCGATTGTTACTAAAACTCTGGAAGAGCTGGACTTTGAAATCAGCTATTATGCCATTGGCAGGGTGGTTGTAAACGAACGGTATAAAGAAGTTCCCTTTCAGGTGGTGTGGGACGAGGAACATCCGCAAATAATTGAGACTGATTTTTTTGTTACCATTCTTCCTGATGGAAAACTGAAAATTCATGCTGAGGATAATGATGCAAAAGTATATAGTTATAAAGAAGACGAAATAATTAAGACGATTCCGGAGTTTTCCTTTTCAAAAGATCTTGATGCCGGAACTCACTTAAGCGCCGACGAATTTGCTTTCACCATTTTATTGAATGAAAATTTTAATTCGAAAGTTACCAACGATTACAAGTTTCGGTTTCATACAAAAAATTCGCTGATCAAAAAGTACCGGGAAGCACTAACGGTAACTTTACCCGATGAGGAGACTTCGATAATTCAACTTGCGCTCCGCGATTTTAACGCTCAAAAAGGAATCGATTTTTTAAATAAACTCACCGAGATTTATCAATTGGACAACCTTGGCAAAAAAAATGAGAATGCCAACCGGACCATCCAATTTATTAATTCGCAGTTACAGAATATCTCCGATTCGCTGAACATTTCGGAAAATCAAATGGAGTCGTTTCAAAGCGAGCACCAGGTTCTTGATCTTTCCATTCAGTCGCAGCAGTTACTTGAGCAAATGAACGAATTGGATAAAGAAAAAGTGGCGCTTGAGACGCAGAATAAATATTATCATTATCTGAAAGATTATATTGAAAGCAGCCAGGAGTTGGAAACGTTAATTGCGCCGTCAGCAATGGGAATAAACGATCCTTTACTGAATAGTTTAATACTGCAACTCAATGATTTGATTACCCAGAAATCGAGCCAGACCTCCATACGGCAGGGATCGCAACACCCAACAATAATGAGGTTAAATGCACAAATAGAGAGTGTAAAGAATTCGTTGCTTGAGAATACAACCAATATTATCTCTCAGTCGGATATATCTTTGGATGATTTAACACGCCGGGTGCGGACATTCGAAGCGCAGGTGCGACGGTTGCCGGCCACCGAACGGAGTTATGTAAATATCGAACGTAAGTACCAGTTAAATAATGAAACTTATACATTCCTGCTGCAAAAACTCTCGGAAGCACAAATTGCCAAAGCTTCCAATATCCCCGACAGCCAGGTGATTGAAGAGGGGCGTATGACCGGTACCGGCCCGGTAGAACCCAAAACGAAAATGATTTATGCCATTGCTTTGTTATTAGGGTTGGCGCTCCCAACAGGATTGATTTTCATCTCCGACTTTTTTAATAACAAAATTATGTCGCAGGAAGATGTTGAAGCGATTACCAAGTTCCCTATTATCGGCTATGTATTTCACAATGAAAGAGAATTTGCAAGCCGTACGCTGGTTCTCGACAAACCCAATTCACCGGCCAGCGAACCCTATCGCGCTATCCGCAACAAACTCAACCTGATGACCAAGGGGAAAGAGCGCCCGGTGATTGCTGTTACCTCAACCTTTCCGAAAGAAGGGAAAAGTTACAGTTCCATCAATATTGCATCGTCATTTGCTTTGTTGCGTAAAAATGTAGTTATTCTCGACCTCGATTTACGAAACTCGAAAATGAGCGAAGAATTTAATCTGAAATCAGACGTTGGAGTGGTAAACTATATTATTGGTAAGGCTACCATCGAGGAGATTACTTACAAAACCAAACACCCGAGTTTAAAGCTCATACCGGCAGGACCAATACCTCCAAATCCGTCGGAAATGCTAACCGATGAAAAAATGATCGGACTAATCAACCAGTTGAAACAAATGTATGATGTGGTTGTGATTGATACGCCGCCTGTTGGTTTTGTCGCCGACCTCTATCAGTTGCATGAAATGATTGACACCAATGTGTTTATCATCCGGCATAAATACACCCACAAAATTGCGTTAAAAAATGCGCTGGACGAGGTTTGGAAACACCAGCTTAAAAGTGTTGGTATTAT
>CAYWBV010000328.1:0-4866 GCA_964455785.1 uncultured Maribellus sp. | reverse complement strand
GCCGTAAAATGTTTTAACCCCGGAGTTCCGGCTTCCAGCACAAATTGCTGCGTGAAAAAATAATCGTTGTTGGGTGGCGTTACAACAATACTCGCCTGTTCCTCATTTCCCTTTTTAACCGATAGTTTTAGCGGAATTCCGGCCAGTTTTGAAATGTGAACATCAATTTCAACAGGGAAGCGGTTTCCCGAAAATGCGGTCCGGTTTGCCCTTATATTTTCAACCCGCGCGTCGGTAATTTCGGTAGTATCGCCCAATCCGATGGTAAAAACCGGAAAATTGGTTTCATCCGCCAGGTTGACCGGGTTTTTTCCCTGGTTGTAAATTCCGTCGCCGGCAATAATTACTGCCCCGATGTTTTCATTAAAATGATTGTTCCCGATGGAAGTTATCAATTCGCTGTAGTCCGATTTTTTTTCGCTGAAGACCGTGTTCCCGTGGGGTTTGGTCTCTTCACCGAAAGTATAGTTCACCAGGGTGTAATTACTTCCTAATCCTTCGGTGATTTGATTTTTAATCCGGTTGATTTCCGAAACAACCCGTGCTGAATCCTGCTCCGAAACAATGGATCCCGAATTGTCCCACGCCGCAATAACAATGGGGTTTTGTACAATTTTTTTCAGGTTTTTCAGAAAAGGGGAAAGCAGAAAAAAAGCAATCGTAAAAAACGATATAAAACGTAATACCATCAGTAGCCTGACCTGGTTTTTGGTCAGTTCGGTGTTTTCCCTGTTCCGGTAATACATGAGCAAAACCACACCTGCCGCAGCAATCAGCAACGCGGGAAGGAGAATAATCCAGTATTTGGCGCCAAATGAAATCAAAGCAGCTTAAATTAATTTTAGAGCGTGTAAATATACATAACTCCTTTTTTTTAATGGCGATTAATGCTTAATATTACCACTTCATTTAAAAAACCATTCGGGAATTATTTTGTTGACAAAGCATAAAAAACAAAAAAAGGAAATAATGAAGAATGTATTTTTTGCAGTACTGATATTTTTGATGGCCTCCTGCGGGCAGAAGTTCAATTCTGAAATTTCAGTTGCCGATATCAAAGAGAACATAAATTACCTTGCTTCCGATTCACTGAAAGGCAGAAAGTCGGGGGAAACGGGAGATAAACTGGCGGCGGAATTTATTCGTTCGAAGTTTGAAAATGCCGGGCTGGAGTTGATGTATGACAGTGGTTTCCAGATGTTCGGCCTGGTTACGTCAGCAAAAATTGGGAATGGGAACCGTTTTTGGGTTGAGGAAGATTCGTTTGAAGTGGAAAAGGATTTTTTGCCTTATGCTTTTTCAGCCAACACCGCGGTTGAAGCGCCGGTGGTTTTTGCCGGTTACGGGCTGGAAGTCGATAAAGATACGCTTCAGTGGAACGATTTTGAAGGAGTTGATGTGTCGGGGAAATGGATCATGGCTCTTCAGGGCGATCCTGATCTGGACAACGCCCAAAGTCCGTTTGTCGAATTCTCCTCCGAGCGGGCAAAAGCGCTTACCGCTTCCGATAAAAATGCTGCCGGTTTAATTTTGGTAGCCGGGCCGGCATTTAGCGAAAACGATCAGCTTTCCTCGTTGTTTTTTGATAAAAACAGCAGCCGGTATTCCATCCCCGTTATCCAGATAACCCGCGTTGTTGCCGACCGGATTCTGGCAAAAACCGGGGAAACGGTTGCTTCACTGGAAAACAAAATGATGGACCAAAACAAGACTGCGGCATTATTGGCCGACGTCAAAGTGTCTGCCCGTGTGGATGTTTCGTTGGTAGATACGGAATCGCAGAATGTGGTGGCCGTTTTGCGCGGTTCAGATAAAAACCTGAAAAACGATTACGTGGTGGTTGGTGCGCATTACGATCACCTTGGAATGGGCGGTCCCGGTTCGGGCTCGCGCGCTGTGGACACAGTGGCTGTTCACAACGGCGCCGACGATAATGCGTCGGGTGTGGCTGCTGTTATTGAACTGGCGGAAAAAGCGGCTTCTGCGAAAAACTTTAAAAGAAGCATTATCTTTGCGGCTTTCGGAGCCGAAGAAATGGGGCTGGTTGGGTCGAAGGCCTTTACCCGGAACCCGCCGGCTGAAACAGAAAAAATGAGGGGAATGTTTAATTTTGATATGGTAGGCCGGCTGGACACCGCTTCGAATGCGCTGAGCATCGGTGGAACCAAAACCGCGGCTGAAACCGAGGAATTGCTGAACAGGCTCAACCCCGGGTTCCAGCTTGCTTTTTCCGAAGAGGGAGTTGGACCTTCAGATCACGCTTCTTTTTATCTGGAGAATATCCCGGTATTTTTTATTTCTACCGGCGCCCATTCCGACTATCACACACCTTCTGACGATGCTGAATTCATCAACTTCGACGGGGTAAAAAAAGTAGCCGATTACGCTTATTTGCTTTTGGAAGATGTCGCCAACCGCGACAGTTCGCTGACTTTCCGGGAAGCCGGACCAAAATTTCAGAGAAGCCGCGGAGGGCGTTTTAAAGTTACCCTCGGGGTAATGCCCGATTATGCCGGGCTGGAGAAACGCGGAATGAGGATTGATGCCGTTACCAAAGGAAAACCTGCAGAAAAGGGAGGCATTAAAAAGGGAGACATTATCACTGCCATCGACGGGAAAAAAGTCGGCAATATTTACGATTATATGAACCGCCTGCAGTCGCTTGAAGCCGGAAAGACCATTTCGGTTGACGTCATCCGCGAAGAAAAGGAGATGGTACTAATCATTCAATTATAAATGAAAAAAACAGTTGTTGTATTCTTTTTAATTCTGATTGTATTGGGCAGCCGGGCACAACAATACCGGTTTAACGAAAAAAAACAGGTTTACAAGGAAGTGGATGGGCATTCGCTGGAGATGGTCATGTACCTTCCTGACATTTCGCCGGGAATTAAACTTCCGGCACTTGTTCTTTTCTTTGGCGGCGGATGGGTGAGCGGGGATCCTTCGCATTTTGAATTGCAGGCAAAGTACCTCGCTACGCGTGGAATTGTTGTGGTTTGCCCCGATTACCGGACCAAAAGCCGGCACAACACAACACCTTTCGAAAGTGTAAAAGATGCCCGTTCGGCGATGCGCTTTTTAAAAATAAACGGGGCAGATTTCGGAATTGATACCAGCAGAATTGTGGCGGGAGGCGGGTCGGCCGGCGGCCATCTGGCGGCATGTACAGCCATTATCAGTGATGTGGACGAGGAAACCGACAACCTTGATATTTCGCCTCGGCCTTTTGCACTCGTGCTGTTTAACCCGGTGGTCGATACCGGTAAAAAAGGATACGGACAGGAAAAACTGGATGGCCGCGAATTTCAGATTTCGCCGGTGCATCACATTAAAGCCGGGCTGCCACCCGTTTTGATTATGCACGGTAAAGCCGATACCACCGTTCCGTATGAAAATGTGGTACGTTTTAAACATGTGATGAAACAGGAGGGTAACGAGTGTATTGTAAAAGGGTACGCCAAACAGAAACATGGATTTTTCAATTACAGGATAAGTTCGAAATATTTTGAAAAAACCCTCCGCAAAACCGAGATTTTCCTGGAAAAATACGATTTGCTGAAAGGTGACCCCTGGATTAACGAATATTGTAAAGCATTGAAGCAATAGAGCTTTCAGAAAAATAAAAAAGGCAGCCTAACCGGTTGCCTTCTTTTTTTCATATCGAAAAATTCAAAGTGTTACTTTTTATCGTAAACCTGCGTTTCCGACATGTCGCCATACGACGAAGAGGCGCTCATTTCAATCACCATATTTCCGCCATTCAGGGTATAGGTTTCGGAAATGGTCATTTCGCCGCCGTCCTGCATGGCGATTTTTGAACTGATTTTTAGCGATTTTTTGTCGGCTGACCAAACTGCGGTCGATTTTTTCTTCGAATCCATCCACCCGTCATTGATACATTCTTTTCCGTCGAGGGTGAATTTATCGTTGATGGTAAATTGCTGGTCCTGAAACTCGGAATGTTTTTCCAGGCTCAAATCATTGCCTTTCTGAACGACAATAATTTCTTTCGGGGCCATGCTGAATTGGTCGCCCAGCTTGCTTTTCGAACTGTTTAGCGTCCAGTTTCCCGAAAAATCGACATCTTGTGCAGAAACCAACACCGAAATAAACAATACGGCCAATAATACTACTGATTTTTTCATAATGGTAAAGTTTTTAATATTAGTTAAATGAGAATTGGATATTTATTTTCTTCGATGGTTTAACCGGCTGAAACATCATCATCAAAAAAAAAAAATTTTACTCTTCGGTTTTTGTTTTCCGGGGAGGCTTTTTTTCCTGAATAATTACCCCGGCGGACGTTGGTTCAGGCTGAAGTTGTCAAAAGTTAAACATTCATTGAATTCTCCGTCTCGCCTCGCTTCGGGCGAGACGTCTCCCTGCTGATGGACGGATCAAAACCATATTTTTGAGGAAGGAAAAATAGGTGTAACTGAACAGAACCAGAACTGGTTTGACCCGGCGACTGGAGTAACTGAACAGAACCAGAACTGGTTTGACTCAGCGACTGGAGTAACTGAACAGAACCGGAACTGGTTTGACCCGGCGACTGGAGTAACTGAACAGAACCGGAACTGGTTTGACTCAGCGACTGATGTAACTGAACAGAACCGGACCCAGTTTGACCCGGCGACTGGTGTAATTTGTCAGAACGCGGCGGAGTTTGACCCGGTCTGCCAGGCAGGTTTTTAAAAGGAGGATGCACTCCGCTCAGCTTCCGGAGTTGTTTCAGGGCCCGGAATAGTTACAGTTGAATGGTTTTGGAGATGATCACCTGGTTCCGGTAGTCGGAAAAATAGACGGCAGTGATGGTCACGCTTTTCGAGTTGGCCGGGACCAAAACTTCGCCGACACCATTTC
>CAYWBV010000327.1:2024-4884 GCA_964455785.1 uncultured Maribellus sp. | reverse complement strand
GAGGCCGACCTGGCGGTTCACAGTCTGAAAGATGTCCCCTCGGAAATGTTTCCCGAACTCATACTGGCTTCATTTCCCGAACGCGAAGACGCCCGCGACGTGCTGGTGACCCGCGACGAAATCAACTGGCGCGATTTAAAACCGGGAAGTGTGGTTGGAACAAGTAGCCCGGCGAGAAAGGAACAGATGAAACAGTTGCGGCCCGATCTTGTTTTTAAAGACATCCGCGGGAATGTAGATACCCGCATAGGGAAAGTGGCTGGCGGCGAATACGATGCAACCATTCTTGCCGCTGCCGGATTAAAACGGCTGGGCTACAGCATCGTCAGCAAAAGTTATTTTACCTTCGACGAAATGGTGCCGTCGCCGGGGCAGGGCGTGCTGGTCGTCCAGGTTCATAAGAAACAAGGGGAAGTTCTGGAAATGATCCGGCAAACCAACAACAAAAAGCTGGAACAGCAGGTGAAAGCCGAACGCGGTTTTATGGCCCAAATGGGAGGGGGGTGCCGGTTTCCGGTAGCTGCACACACCGAAATCGCCGGGAATAAAATTATTTTCCGGGGAATTGCCTTTCAGCCCGGATTTAAAAAAATGGAGAAAATTAAGATTATCACTTCGGAAAACGAACTTTTTGAACGGGTGATCAAAGAAGCCCGCAACATCATTTCAAAATACAATTAAAAACATACAACATGAGTAAACCTCAGTTTCCAATCACAAGGTTAAGAAGAGCAAGATACAATCCGGTTTTCCGGGAATTGACAGCGGAGACCCAAATTTCGGTTAACGATTTGGTGATGCCGTTGTTTGTTACGTTTGGTGAAAACCTGAAACAGGAAATTTTGTCGATGCCCGGTCAGTACCGTTTTTCGGTTGACGAACTGGTGGTAAAATGCAAACAATTGTGGCAGAAAAACATCAGAGCGGTTTTACTTTTTGGAATACCGGCAGTAAAAGACGAACACGGACTGGTGGGCGCCCATGAACACGGAATCGTCCAGAAAGCAATAGTTGCTTTAAAAAAGGAACTGCCGGGGCTGGTGCTGATTGCCGATGTGTGCAATTGCGAATATACCACTCATGGTCATTGCGGAACCATCACTGACGGTGATGTGGATAACGACCTGACTCTTGAAACACTTGCTGCGCAGGCTGTTTCGCTGGCAAAGGCCGGAGCCGATGTGATTGCACCCAGCGATATGATGGACGGGAGGGTACTCAGAATCCGGGAAGCGCTCGATAAATCCGGGTATTACAAAATTCCTATTCTGGCCTATTCCGCCAAGTTCGCTTCCGGGTTTTACGGCCCGTTTCGCGAGGCGGCCGATAGCGCCCCGGCATTTGGCGACCGGCGCACCTACCAGATGGATGTGCGCAATGGTAACGAAGCCCTCCGCGAAATTGAGCAGGACATTGCCGAGGGCGCCGATATGGTGATGGTAAAACCCGGATTGGCCTATCTCGATATTGTGGCCAAAGCCAAAGCCCGGTTTAATATTCCCATTGCTGTATATAATGTCAGCGGCGAATATTCGATGTTAAAAGCGGCGGCTCAAAACGGATGGGTTGACGAAGACCGCCTGGTGATGGAAACCATGTTTGCCTTTAAACGCGCAGGCGCCGACTTAATCCTTACCTACTGGGCCGAAAAGGTGGCTGACCTGATCGCGTAAAACGGGGGAACAATTGTCAGGTCGAAATCTTTTGAAAATTAACTGATTTTATTCCGGAGTAGTTGTATCTCAGTGTTGCTTTTTCGTGAGAGGGTATTCACAGAACTTCGGCAGGTTGGGAGAAAGGTCTGCAACAGTGGTGTTGTCAGCAAAAATCAATTTACCTCTGGACAAGGTATCATCATTAATATTTTTACTTTTGGAATCTGTAAAAATTATACATGTTCCGGGAAGTAATTATTGTTGTCTTACTGGCGTTTTCCTGTATCGTTTCGCGTTCGCAGGAAAAATATATTCTCAGCGGGAGCATCAGGGATGCTGCAAGCGGCGAAGATCTGATTGGCGCAACCATCTCGGTGGAAGGACTTCCAAATACAGGAACAATAACCAACAGTTACGGTTTTTATTCCATCACCCTCGAAAAAAACAATTATACATTGCTGGTCAGGTACGTGGGTTACGAGCCGCAAATCCTCAGGATAAAACTCGATGGTCATCAAAAATTAGATTTCGAGATGAACGAGCAAAGTCTGGAGATTGGGAGTATTGTGGTTACCGGCGAACGGGCCGACCGGAATATTTCGTCGGTGGAGATGGGGAGCATTAAAATGGTGCCAAAACAAATCGAGAACATTCCGGTGATATTCGGCGAACGCGACATCCTGAAAACCGTTCAGCTCACACCCGGGGTAAAGTCGGCCGGCGAGGGAAATTCAGGTTTTTACGTGCGCGGCGGGGGAATTGACCAGAATTTGATTTTACTGGATGAGGCCCCGGTATACAGTTCTTCGCATTTGTTGGGTTTTTTTTCGGTTTTTAATTCCGAAGCCATCAAGGAAGCCAGCCTGATGAAAGGTTCGATTCCTGCGGAATATGGCGGGCGCGCCGCCTCTGTTTTCGATATAAAAATGAAGGATGGTAACCTGAAAGAGTATGAATGGAACGGGAATGTGGGGCTGATTTCGTCGAGCCTTACCGTGGAAGGGCCCATTGCCGAAGATAAAAGTTCGTTTATTGTGAGTGGCCGGCGAACCTACGCCGATATGTTTCTCGTGTTTTCGAAAGATGAAGATTTAAAAAACTCCAGTCTCTATTTTTATGATCTGAACCTGAAAGCCAACTATAAACTGAATGACAATAACCGGATTTTCCTTTCGGGCTATTTTGGCCGCGACAATTTTAAATAT
>CAYWBV010000327.1:0-1924 GCA_964455785.1 uncultured Maribellus sp. | reverse complement strand
CACAACATCCTTCCCGGAAAGTTTTCTGTTCCGCAGGGGTCGATTTATAATCCGACTGAAATATCGGAACGAAAGGCCATCGAGTGGGCGGCCTATGTTTCGAACAGCCAGAATATTTCAGAAAAGATAAAATTCTACTACGGGTTGAGGCTGGCGCTTTTCAGCAACATAGGCCCGGGCGAGTTTTATGAATTTGAAAAAAACGGCGAATTGACCAACACCATCAGGAAGGAGAGTTTCGAATTTGTAAAAACACAATGCGGACTCGAACCGCGCCTCGGGATCAGTTATATGATCGACTCAAAAAGTTCGTTAAAAACATCGTACAATCGTATTTACCAGTTTTTGCATCTGCTGTCGAATACCACCACAACCACTCCAACCGATTTGTGGCTACCCAGCAGCGACAATGTAAAACCGCAGGTTTCCGACCAGGTTTCGCTGGGGTATTTCCGGAATTTTAAGGAGAATGAATTTGAATCGTCTCTCGAAATCTATTATAAGGATTTGAAAAACCAGATTGATTATAAAGACGGCGCCGAATTGGTTTTTAATTCTACGGTGGAAGCCGAACTTGTTTTTGGCAGAGGCTGGGCTTATGGTGCCGAGTTATTGGTGAAAAGAAATTACGGCAGGCTAAACGGATGGGTGAGTTACACCTGGGCAAAAACCATGCGGCAGTTCGACGAAATTAACCAGGGAAATCCTTTTCCGGCACGACAAGATCGCACGCACGATATTTCCATCGTCGGGATGTACGACATCGGCAAAAAACTGAAACTCTCGGCTACCTGGGTATTTTACACCGGAAATGCGGTTACTTTTCCCAGCGGGAAATACGAAATCGACGGGCGGGTTGTGGGGTATTACACCGAACGGAACGGATACCGGATGCCCAATTATCACCGCCTGGATGTGGGGCTTACCTGGCAACGGAAAAAGACCGAAAAATTTGAATCGAGCTGGAACTTTTCTGTTTATAATGCTTATGCCCGCGAAAATGCGTATTATATCGATTTCAGGGAGAGTGAGACCAACCCGGGCGAAACCGAAGCGGTACAGGTTTCGTTGTTTAAAATTGTTCCGTCGGTGAGCTACCGTTTTAAATTTTAGAAAAGAACCAGTGGCGAAATACAACTACATATTGTTTTTTATTATCCTGTTTCTTTTGGGTTGTGAAAAGATAATCGACGTTGACCTGAACGAAACCGACCCGAAATTAGTGATTGAAGCCAATTTATCGAATTCGCTGCGCCATACCGAAGTAAAATTGTCGAAAACGGGCAGCTATTTTTCAACCGAACCGGTGCAGAAAATATCTGATGCTGTAATTTCCCTTGAAGGCAGTTCGGGAAACCATTATCGACTGACCGAAGAGGAAGACGGGACTTACCTATTGGAAGATGTTGTTTTTGAAACCGGTGCAACCTATAAAATTACAGTTGAAGCGGAGGGTGGCGTGTACGAAGCCGAATCGGTATTGCCCGAACGGGTGAGAATCGATTCGCTGGCGGCGGTTTACAATGATGAGATTTCGATATTGAGCAAGGGCTATCACGTGAATCTTTATTTTCACGACCCGGCGGAAATACAAAATTATTACCGTTTAAAAATTTTTGTGAACGGGGAGTCGGATGAAGAATCGGACGATTTTATTTTTTTCGACGACGAGAACATGGACGGCGAATTTATCCAACTGCGGGTGCGGAGCAGAACCTTTGAATTGGGTGATACGGTGACGTATGAATTAATATCGGTTGATAAAGGCGCCTACCTTTATTTTACATCGCTGGAAGAGGTGATTTCGGTTAATCCCGGTTCTGCCGCCCCTTCAAACCCGCCTTCCAATTTTTCGAACGGCGCGCTGGGTTATTTTTCGGCCTGGAGTTCAGACCGGGAAAGGATTATCATTAAAAAATAAAGA
>CAYWBV010000326.1:0-4886 GCA_964455785.1 uncultured Maribellus sp. | reverse complement strand
TACTGAAGCCATATTTTAAACCAGACAACACATATCTTCCTTTTACATATGCGGTTATAGAACCTAAAGAAATATCGATTCCCGAAATAAGAAACAATAGGAACATCCTTTTAGGAAACAATTCTTGGCCTACAAACAATCATCTCGACGTACTCTATTTACTCACCAGATTTAATCTTGAAGATCGAAAAATTATAACACCCTTATCTTATGGAAGCCGTATTTACAGGAGCCAGGTCATAAAGAATTGTCCAAAAGAAATAAGAAACAATTTTTTTCCAATTTCCAGTTTCCTTCCTAAAGATGAATATCTATTATTGATTCGCTCTTGTAATATTGCAATTCTGAATTATAACCGACAACAAGGCATAGGAAATATAATCGAACTCTTAGCTAATGGTTGCAAAATTTATATCAATGAAAATACAACCACCTGGGCATTTTTAAAAAGAATTGGTGCAACTGTTTATTCCATCCAAAAAGATTTAAGTCCCAAAAATCTGGAAGTCTTTTCACCGTTAAGTGATGAAATTATTATAAAAAACAAAAAAGTAATTGAAGAAGAATATAGCAGCGAAAACAATTTTGCAAAAATAGCATTTTGTATTAGCGCCATTTATTCCGATTGAGCAAAGATTTAGATCAGATCACCTTTGGAACTAGTTGATCCGCGAGATAAACAGCAGAAATTAGCAATTTAATATATAAAAATGGGGCATAATTATTTATTTTGTTAGAATCCGATATGATATGAGTAAAGCTATTCGAATATTATACTATTTCCCTGAAAAAGAAATCAATATGCACCAATGGCAACGAATCCATTTCTTTGACGAACTTGCCAGAAACAATATTTATATTGAAGTATTTAATCCATTACATTACCCAAATATAGATGAGGCGCAACACGAACTTGTTAAGTACGCAAAACAAAACATACATAAATTCGATTTGTTTTTTACCGGAATTGGAGACAATTTATTGTCTCCCGCTATTGTTTCTGAAATAAAAAATACGGGTTTACCGACATTACTTATTTGTTGTGACAACCTGCATGCTCCGTTTATGCATAGAAAGCTTGCACCTGCTTTTGATTTGGTTTGGTTAACCTCTTTTGAAACCCAATACTTATTCAACCAGTGGGGTGCAAACTCAATTTTTTTACCGTATGCAGCCAATCCGTACTTTTTTACACCAGCCAACTCTCCTGAAGTAAAAACAGTAGGATTTATTGGTACACCTTACGGAGGAAGAATTAATAAAATCAAGTTCTTATCTGAAAATAATATTCATGTTTCTGTTTATTCGGATTCTTTCAGAAAATCGGACCAGATTCAGACAATGACAAACAGAACGAAAAAAGAAATAATAAAAGACATTTCACATTATTCAACTTTTCAGATTGGCCGGAAGATACTTTTATCAGAATTAAAATTAAAATGCCAATCAAAAAAACAAAAAAACTGCCTCTCTCCTTTAACAAATATTACTTTGCTCCCATCTTTATCATTTGCTGAAATGAATCAACATTATGGGGCATTTGCTTTATCCTTAAGTATTACAGACATAAGAAATACCTATTTATTAAAAAACCCTGTTTTTAAAATGCATTTGAGAACGTTTGAGATTCCTATGAGCGGAGGTCTTCAAATAACTAATTATACTGATGAAATAGCGTCGTATTTTGAAGACGGAAAAGAAATAATACTATACAAATCGGATGAAGAGTTAATAGCAAAAGCAAAGTTTTATCTTCATGATTCACAAATGAATACAAGAAAAAAGATGAAAATGGCAGCACGAAAAAGAGCTGAATCTGAACACACCTGGATAAATCGGTTCTCTACGGTATTTAAACAATTAGGGCTCCATTAAAGTCATTGATATGTACAAATTTTAAAATAGCTGATAAAAATATCCTTTTAATTAATAGGTTCACTAAACGGTAATAAAAAATGAGACCTGTAAAATTTTATTTTAACCATCCGGTAATCGCAGTTGGCCTTTTTATACAGTTGATTCATAAAAAGATATTTAAAAACCATATTCCGAAAACAAAGGAAAGTGATGTTTTGGAAATTAACGAATATGTAAACCAATTCAAGAAGCATAATTATTTTGATTTTGACCAACTACTTTTAACCTGCAACGGATTCAATCACGATCTTTTTTTTAATGTCGTTTATCCGCACCTACAGGGAATTTCGTATTCTAAAGCCGAAATTAAGGAGCTCTATAAAAACGTGAAAATAAAATGGAAAAGCATCAATTTCTTTTCCGATAATTTTCTTTACCTGGTGAATATGAATGCAATAATAGCACATGGAGTTACTTACTTTTACAACAATTGCAGGGTAAGTCCCAATGATATTGTTATTGACCTTGGAGCTTCTCCTGGTGATTTTGCTGCATTGGCAGTTTATCATGGCGCTAAAAAAGTTATTTGTTTTGATCCCGACAAGTCATCACACTTAGTTGAAACTTCAAAGCTGAATGAAGGAAAAATTGAAATCGTACCCAAGTATATATCCAATAACAATCAATATGAAACGATAAGTCTTGATCAATTTTGTATTGAAAATTCATTAACTCATCTGGATTTCATAAAGATGGATATTGAAGGAGCAGAACTACTCGCCCTTAAAGGCGCAGAAAAGGTAATAAAGCAGTTTCATCCGAAAATGTCTATTTGTGTTTATCATGATTTATCGCATTCAAAAAAATTAAAAGCATATATTAAAAAAATTACTCCCAATTATCACTTTGATTCGTTGGGACCAGTACTTTATTGCACACCTAAAAAATAAAAAGCTATAGTTTTAAATTTTGTTTGGACTATTTCTTTATGAGTTTGCCTGTGACCAGATTTTTCAACTCATTTATTTCATCCAGTTTTAAAACCCATGCCAGAAAAAAATAGAATAAAACTCCGAAAATTGTCATTACCAATAGTCTAATAAGGGAATCTGAAATAAAAAGCGAAATAATAGTAACAGCGGCAAACATCAAAACAGAGATCAGTAAGTAAATGAAAATATCTTTAAATTGCTGCCACAACGAATAATGAATAAGTTTCCAAACGTAGAAAGAACCCATCAAATATGAAATAAAAACAGTAACCAGTTGACCAATAATTATAGCAGAAATATCCCATCGATAAGTAACAAATATATTGATAACCAGAATAATCTTTGTAATTATTTCGAGTTTCAAAACCCAATTCGACTTTCCCTTGGTTTTTAAAATTTCTCCGTTAATAGCTCCAAATATATAAAACAGACCGACCAAACATAGTAATTTAAAATAACCGGAAGCGGGTACCCATTTCTCAGTTAAAACCACTTCTATCAGTTCATCAGCAATCGCAATTAAACCCAAGAGAATCGGGAATGTAAAAAAAAACATTGTCCGTAACGTTTTCCGAACTGCTTTTTTTAATCTCTCAGGTTCATCTTGTAAAGTAGCAAATACGGGGAAAGTAACCCTTTGGAAAATATTGGAAATTGTTTTTACAGGAAACTCTTGAATTTGCACGGCCCGGGTATAATATCCAAGTGATGTTAACGGAAAAATTTTACCGATTATGTTAAAATATAAATATTGGAAAATCGTATTTATCAACCCTGCAACTGTAAGCTTTGAGCCAAATCCAAATAATTCTTTAAGTGAAGTCCAGCTAAATTCAAGTTGAGGCCTCCATTTATTAAAAACCCACAGGAAAAACGTCGTTATAAAACTTTTTGAAAGCATTTGAACAACGATGGTCCAAACTCCAAATCCTTTAACAGCAAGGTAAAGCGATAATATTCCAGAAAAAAAACTGCCAATAATATTTATAAAAGAAAGGGCTTTAAAATCTACTCTCTTTTGCAGGAGAACTTGTTGGATCAAACTAAACGAAAGAATAATAAAATTCAGGCATAAGACACGGATCAGATTAATAAGTCTGGGTTCATTGTAAAAATCGGAAATAAGAGGGGCCAAAAAATAAACAATTATATATAGAAATAAACTGATAAAAATATTAAAGTAGAAAACCGTGGAATAATCCAATCGCGTAGAATCTTTTTTCCAAATTAATGCCGAACCAAAACCACTATCGATAAGCGTTTGCCCAACGGCCATAAAAATCAGTATCATTCCAACTAAGCCGTAATCTTCAGGTAAAAGAATACGGGTTATTAATATTCCAAAAATAAATTGTACTCCCTGTGCTCCAAGCCTGTCAATGGCACTCCATAAAAGTCCTTTTGCAGCAGTCCCTTTAAGATTCGCTGATTCTATCATTTTGTATTCTAAGAATTTACTTTTGGGCTTATCGCAATTTTGAAATCATATCATATTGCTTTTCCTTATAAATCCTTATTTTTGTTCGATGTCAAAAATAGTAATTCTAATTTCACAAGAAAGCAATGCAAAAAAAAATTAATCTTAAATCAGCAGGAAAACACGGTCTTATCCTTTTATTTGTTATTGGGCTTTCACTAGTATATTTTTTTCCACAAATTGAAGGCAAAATAATTGAACAACCGGATATTAAACAATTCCAGGCCATGTCAAAGGAATTGGTTGATTTTCGGAAAACTACAGGAGAAGAAAGTATTTGGACCAATAACATGTTTAGTGGAATGCCGGGATATCTTATCTCGGTTGAATTTCCCGAAAATTTTCTTCGATTCTTTCATTTTGGGTTTATTAAATTGCTACATCCTGCTGCTATGTTGATTTTATATACTTTAGGATTTTATGTTCTTTTATTGTTATTGGGAATAAACAAATTTCAGAGTTTAATTGGTGCAATTGCATTTGGTTTTTCGTCTTACTTTCTAATAATAATTGGTGCCGGACATAATTCAAAGGCTTATGCAATAGGATATTTACCCATA
>CAYWBV010000325.1:0-4890 GCA_964455785.1 uncultured Maribellus sp. | reverse complement strand
TGGTCTTCGGGAACAAAACCCCAGTAACGCGAGTCGGCCGAGTTGTGGCGGTTGTCGCCCATCATCCAGTAATAGTCCATTTTGAACGTATAGCTGGTAGCCTCGGCGCCGTTGATAATAATCTGGTTGCCTTTTACCTCCAGGTCGTTGTTTTCATACACATCGATAATTCGGGTATAAAGCGGCAGGTTATCCACCGTGAGTTGAACAGTTTGCCCTTTTTGCGGAATTACAATCGGGCCAAAGTTATCGACATTCCACGGAAAACGTTCGTCGGAAGGAAAAATAGCCCGTTCCCAGTTGCCGGGTTCTTCGGTTATTTTTTCAACAGCCGTAACATTGGCAAATTCTTTTAATTTGACGGCATTTTCTTCTGTCAGTGGGAAAATGTACTGTTCGCTCGACTGAATTCCGCGGTCGTCGTTGGCAATGTTTAAACGGTCGAGTGCTTTGGGATTAATGGAAGAGCCGTTGGTACGTACCACGTAGTCGTACTGCATTCCCTCGAATTTTTGTTGTGCCTTTCCGTTCACAAAAAGCTGTCCGCGTTCCATTTTTATTTCATCGCCGGGGATGGCTACACAGCGTTTGATGTAGTTTTCGCGTTTGTCAACCGGGCGGGCCACAATTTCGCCGAAGTTTCGCGGGTCGCTCCACACCCTTTCGCGGGTGTACGACCGCACGAGCTGGTAATAACTTTGATTTTGCAGGTTCAGCGCCACCGTGTCGCCTTCCGGGAAATGGAAAACCACCACATCGTCGTTTTTAATTTTTCCGAACCCGGCCATCCGGTGATACGGTTTTTTTATCCATTCCACATACGATTTTTTGTTTTTCATCAGTGGCATGGTGTTGTGTACAAACGGAAACGAAAGCGGTGTATTGGGCGTTTTGGGCCCGTATGCGGTTTTGCTTACAAACAGGTAGTCGCCCACCAGCAACGATTTTTCCATCGACGAAGTGGGGATGGTGTAGGCTTCGATAAAAAACATACGGATAAACGAGGCAGCGATAACCGCAAAAATAATAGCGTCGATCCATTCCACCACTTTGGTTTGTTTGCCATCGGGTGGATTTTTTTTCTTCCAGAAAGCCCAGTGTACTTTTTCGGTAATGTAGATATCGAAAATAACACCCAGCCCAATCAACCACCAGTAGTTGCCCAGCCAGATGACCCAAAGCAGGTACAAACCACCCACAACAGCAAACTTAAACCATTTGTTTGTCAGTATATTTTTCATCGGTTTTGAATATTTTTAATTTTTCATTGTTTAAATGTTCAGTAAATCTTTCATGGTGAGGATTCCTTTGTGGTCGCGGCAATATTCGGCGGCGAGTACAGCCCCGAATGCCAATCCTTTCCGGCTTTTGGCGCTGTGGGTGATTTCGATAAAATCGACTTCCGATTCGTAACGGATGGTATGGATTCCGGGAACTTCGTCACGCCGTTCCGAATGAATATTCAGTTCGTTTTCCGCAGGAGTTTTGTCGTTCACCCACCTGGTTTTCCCAGGTATAATTCCGAGGAGGTCTTCGGCAAGCGAGATGGCTGTTCCGCTGGGCGCATCGAGTTTGTGGATGTGGTGTACCTCAGTCATTTCCACGTTGTATTCCGGGTAGCCGGCCATTAAAACAGCCAGTTTTTTGTTGAGTTCAAAAAATAAATTGACACCTACCGAAAAGTTGCTGCCGTAAAAAAAGGTCCCGCCGGTTTCTTCGCATTTTTTTATCACTTCCGCTTTTTTGTCGAGCCAGCCGGTGGTCCCGCTCACCACCGGAATACCGGCTTCAAAACAGGTAAAATAGTTTTTTACTGCCGAGGCAGGTATGGTAAACTCGATGGCTACATCGCATTTGCGCAGGTTTTCAGCGGTTAAATCATCCGGGTTGGTGATGTCGATAATCAAAGTTACCTCGTGGCCGCGGGAAACAGCAATCTTCTCGATTTCCTTTCCCATTTTCCCGTAGCCGATTAAAGCAATCTTCATGTTGTATTTCTGCTTGATTTTAAAATAAGTGACAAAGATAAAATATTACCCAAATGTAACCAGACATATTTCAAACTTATCATTATTTCGACCAATGACGGGATAAAAAAGACAAACATAAAATTTCGGGAGATGCGCCTGCCCGGACTGCAACCAGCAAGTCGGTTTTTAACCGCATTGAATAATCTGAACAGAATTTATTTGCAAAGCCGGTTTACTTTTTTGTCGAACGAATGAATGAATGCGCCCCGAACATGATTCCACCCAACCAATATGGAATCGACGAAATCTACATTCTCGGAATGATAAATTTTCAGCACTTCCTTTAAAATGGTTTTATCGGTAGTGGTAACGTTCGGATAGTGAATAAACAATAGGAGTGCGTCTCTGATTTTTTCACGGGGTATATCATAAACCTTTTCAAGAACATAAACAACCTCAGCGCATACTTCAAATGGAAAATACACGGTTTTGTTTTCCAAAATTATTCCCGCGTTCTCCGAAAAAACTTCGTGGTCATCAAGCAGGTACCGAAGAACAATATTTGCATCAACTATTTCCATGTTTTTCGCGCAAAGCTGTTTCCCATGCCAGTTTTTCCAGAGGCTGTCTTTTCCTGTTCTTAAAATCCGATAAGATTCCGGCAGCTGGTTTCTCCGACGGCGATTTTTTTTCGGGAACGCTCTCCTGAACCGTAATTTCAACATACTTCCCAATAAAATCTTTTAATTCTGAAATCCGCAGGTTCGACGATATAATTTTTCTTTTTATTTTGATAGTATTCATTTGAACTTGTTTTTACCAAACTTACAAAAAAAAATAATGTACCGTTGTTTTTTTGCAGAATGCCTATTTTTTTCCGTTTGATTTGTATGGGAGATGCGGTTTTTAACCACATTCCCGTTTCGACACGGTTGGAAACTGTGTTTCCAGTGTGGTGTTCAAAAGCTGTTGTCTGGTCAGTAGGTGGAGTTGCGAAAAATGTTAATTTTAGCGCAATGGAAATGGGTATGAACAACATTAAACTGGTTGCAACCGATCTGGACGGCACCTTTCTGAAGAACGACCGTTCCATCAGTGAACCCAATTTGCTGGCGCTGAAACAACTTGGCGACAGAAATATTACAAGGGTGGTTGCCACGGGAAGGAACCTTCGAAAAGTGAGGGAGGTCATCCCCGACGATATTCCGTTCGATTATATCATTTACTCTTCGGGGGCCGGAGTGTTCGACTGGAAAAGGAAACAACACCTGTTTAACCAGAATATCGGAAAGGAGGCTGCACAAAACCTGGCTCGTTTTTTTATCCGGGAGAAGCTGAACTTCCATGCCTTTTTCCCGGCGCCCGAAAACCACAACCACTGGTATTTCAGGGGAGAGAACCATTGCGAGGAGTTTGAACGTTATTTTCAGTTTAATAAAGCCTTTGCACTGGATTTAAACGAAAATGAAATTCCCGACAGCGAAGTATGCCAGTTTCTGCTGATTATCCCGGAAGATACGGAACGGTTCGGGCTGTTAAAAACCCAAATCGAACGTATTGACGATAAAGTCCGCGTCATCCGAACCTCTTCTCCTATTACGCAGGGATACATCTGGGTGGAAATTTTTCACCGGACGGTTTCAAAAGGAAATGGCGTAAAACAGATTTGCGACTGGCTGGGTATCGACAAAAAAGATACGTTCGGGATTGGAAATGACTACAACGATTTGGATTTGCTTGAATTTACAGGATTTTCGTTTTTAACCGGCAATGCACCCCCGGCGATCAAAAGCTTTTATCCCACCGTCCCGTCAAACGACAACGATGCGTTTGCGTGGGCAGTTCAACCGATTGTCGTTTGAATGGTTGTAATGTTCGCTTTAAGTAGAATACATATGATTGTAAAATAAAAAAAGGAAATGAGATTAATAACTGTTTTGTTTTTTTTTCTGAGTGCGATTTGGGTATCCGCTCAAACCGGGGTTGACCTGAATGCAACAATTCCCGAAGACCCAAAAGTTTCCAAAGGCGTTTTGGAAAACGGAATGACCTATTATGTCCGTTCCAACGAGAATCCGAAAAACCGCGCCGAACTTTTCCTGGTGGTTAAAGCCGGTTCGGTTGACGAAGACGACGATCAACTGGGATTGGCCCATTTTGCTGAACACATGTCGTTTAACGGAACCAAAAATTTTCCGAAACACGAGTTGATCAACTATTTTGAATCCATCGGGATGGAATTTGGCCCCGAAATTAACGCATACACCAGTTTCGACGAAACAGTTTATATGTTGCGTGTGCCGCTCGATTCGGCCGAATATATGGAAAAAGGGCTGCAGGTTTTGTACGACTGGGCCTGCCAGGTGACCGATTCAGACGAAGAAATTGAAAAGGAACGCGGCATCATTCATGAGGAGTGGCGCGGTGGCCGTGGCGCCGACGACCGAATGATGCAGAAGTGGTTGCCGGTATTTTTGCACAACTCGAAATATGCCGAACGGTTGCCCATCGGTAAAATGGAAATCGTTGACAACTGTCCGCCCGAAATTTTGCGCCGTTTCCGCAATGACTGGTATCGCCCCGATTTACAGGCAGTAGTTGTGGTTGGCGATTTCGATCAGGAAAAAATGGTGCAGAAAGTAAAGGAGAAGTTTTCGGAAATACCGGCGGCAAAAAATCCACGCGAGAAAAAGTATTTCGATATTCCGGATCATAAGGAGACACTGGTGAGTATTACCACCGATGCCGAAGCCCGGTACCCGCTGGCGTATGTTTATTACAAACATCCGCTGGTAAGATCGAAAACATTGGGCCAGTACCGCGAGATGATCAAGGAAAACCTGTACAACGGAATGATCAATAACCGGCTTACTGAAAAAACGCAGCAGGCTGATCCTCCGTTTATCATCGGGCAATCGTC
>CAYWBV010000324.1:0-4898 GCA_964455785.1 uncultured Maribellus sp. | reverse complement strand
TCTTTTAAAATTTTAGGAATAATATCTCAAAGGTAGATAACTTACTATTGAAAAAGTACATTTCATTCAACATTCATCATTGGATAACCGAACTGTAAATCAGTATTTTAAAAACAAAAAAAAGATGTTAAAAAGCAGAGTCTGACAATCGTCAGGATTTTGGGAATTAGAAAGACTGTGCCAAGGAAATACTTGTTTATTTTATAAATCGTATGGAAATGTATTATTAAAAGGTATCTGACCAAAAATAATAAAAACTGGTTCCCTGCACGAATCATCACAAAAAAAAGAATTTAAAGCGCTTCTGTTTTATAACATACTTTAAAAATGACATCATGATAAATCTCATCAAAAAAAAAATACAAAAAATAAACTTTGTGTAAAAATCAAAATCATGAAAAGGAAAATTTTATTATTAGTTTCATTACTAACCTTAATTTCTTATTCAAACATTTTTGGCCAGCAAGTATTCTTTGACTCTGGAGATTACGAAGTCTGCCCTGATGAAATTATGTATTACCAAATCAAATTTGAATATTATAACAGTACTATAAAACAATATGTTACTACCTATCCTTCAATGAATAACGCATGGTAGATAACTAATGGTACCATAGTAAGTGGAGGAGGAAGCAATGACAATTCAGCTGGAATTATATGGAACGATAATGGACAAAAAGGAAAAATTGAAATAACCGGAATTAAATATTATGGAGAAAATGGAATAGCAACTGCTTGGGATTTTGCAGCTTTTATCAATATTTATTCATTATCTGGAAAAACACCAAAAAATCTATCAGGAACTACGGACGTGAAATATAATTCAACATCTTCAGTAAATTTTATTGTGGACACTGTAAAATATTTTGATGAAGTTAATATTAGCCAATATAACTGGATTATACCAACTGGATGGAAATATCAAGAAAATATAAGTGACGGTGTTACAGAATTCTCCACAAACATCCCTGAAATTACGGTTACCCCAGATGCTTGCACATCCGGAAATATAAAAGTTCGAGGGATTAATACGGAATGCTCAGGAAAGGAATCAACAGTTTCAGATTCGTTATTTGTTTATCGGTCATGGCCATCCTATAATATTACAGGGCCAAACAAAATTTGTAATTTAGGTTCCGAAAGTTATTTTATTAGCGGACTGCCTTCAAATGTGAATATTAATTGGACACATAGTTCTAACATAGATTGTATTAGCCCCGAGGGATCAAATCCATGCTATTTTACAAAAAATGGTAGTGATGGTTCGGGCTATATTAACGCTGAACTTTCAATTAACGAATGCACTGTACAATCAACAACTATTAGGAAAGATATCTGGCTTGGGGTACCTACTCCAGATAAAATAATATACTACAATGTAGGACCATACTATCCCGGAGGTAATAGTATATGTTTAGATTTTCCAAATGATGGGAAAGCGTTGTTTGAAAACTCCAACGCCGAAATTGTTGAATATGAATGGGACGCACTGGATTGGACTATAGTACAACACCCAAACGACCCTTTTTCTGAAATAGATATGGAAAATGTTCAAATTACCGCTCCACCTTTCGGATATTACGTAGGAGACCCAATTTATTTTACCATTAGAGCAAGAAATCAATGTGGGTGGAGTAATTGGAAATATCCAAAACTTGAATTAGAATGTATTAGTTGTGGTTATTATTTAATGACTTTATTTCCAAATCCTGCAGATACTTACGTTGAACTATCTTTTGAACCGTTATTTTCCAATAATTTAGAAATAGACAAAACTCTATCAAATGATAGAGTTATAAATAAAAGCAATTTTACCGAAGAAAAAAATTTTTCGTCATTTACGATTCATATCCTGGATAATCAAGGTGTTATCAGAAAAGATGTAAAATTAAAAAGCAATAAACTTCGAATAGAAATAAAAGATCTAGAAGCAGGAACTTACTATATTCATATAATTACTGATGAAAATACTTATAAACAACAATTAATAATTAAATAATCAGAAACATGAAAACACAATTACTCAATCGAATCAACACATTGATTATTACTATTTTACTATTGACAGCTACATCCAGTTTATATAGTCAGGAAAAGAGAAAAATTATAGAAATATCCTCTTCTTCCTTTATCGAGGACTTTAAACTCAGGTATAAATTCGGAAATGAAAAACGCCTTTTCAGAATCAACTACTCCTTTATTGGTGCGAACAAAAAAGACCACGACGGCTCCAATTATGACACAAATACTTTCAATGCCGGATTTGGGGTTGGGGTAGAATTTCCTAAAAACTTGAACGACCAACTGGAGTTTTACTATGGAACAGAATTGGGAGCCTCTGTTAATACTGGAAAAGCAACCATAAACCACACTATTCACAACTATAATTTTTCATTAAAAGGGGTTGTTGGCTTCGCCTACCATTTCAATAAAACATTGAGGCTGGGAGGTGAATTGACTCCCGGGATATTCTACGATCATTCAGAAACAGACGGCAATTCCGGCAATAGCTACGGCTTTTCCATTCAAAACAGTTTAGCTGAAATTGTTCTTGGGTTTAGTTTTTAAATGAAAGCAGGGTAAGCTATCTATTAACTGGAAGGAGGGCTCAGTCTGCCACTAAAATAAAAAACGAAAGCCTTTTCGTTTCCGAAAAGGCTTCTGTTTTTTATATCGGATAGATTTTTTACATCATTCCGCCCATTCCGCCCATACCTGGGTTTCCCATTGGCATTGGCGGGTTGTCTTCTTTCTTTTCAACCACCACTGCTTCAGTAGTCAGGAACATACCGGCGATGGAAGCTGCATTTTCGAGTGCGATACGGGTAACTTTGGCCGGGTCGATAACACCGCCTTCATAAAGGTTCTGGTATTGGTCGATGCGGGCGTTGTAACCAAAATCGCCTTTACCTTCTTTAATTTTCTGAACAACCACAGCGCCTTCTTTTCCGGCATTACCAACAATCTGACGAAGCGGTTCTTCGATGGCGCGTTTGATAATTTCAATCCCTGTTTGTTCGTCTTCGTTTTCCCCTTTGATGGTATCAAGAGCTTCGACTGCGCGGATGTATGCCACGCCACCGCCCGGGACAATTCCTTCTTCAACGGCTGCACGGGTTGCGCTCAACGCATCGTCAACACGGTCTTTCTTTTCTTTCATTTCCACTTCCGAAGCTGCGCCAACATAAATAACAGCCACACCGCCAGCCAGTTTGGCCAAACGTTCCTGGAGTTTTTCCTTGTCGTAATCCGAAGTTGTGGTTTCCATCTGTTTTTTGATCATATTGACCCGTCCCGAAATCTTTTCACTTTCACCGGCGCCATTTACAATCGTCGTATTTTCCTTGTCAACGGTAATCTTTTCGGCCTGGCCCAACATATCAAGGGTAGTTTTTTCCAGAACCAAACCTTTTTCGTCGCTAATAACGGTACCGCCAGTCAAAACAGCGATGTCTTCCAGCATTTCTTTACGACGATCGCCAAATCCCGGAGCTTTAACCGCGCAAACTTTTAACGAACCGCGCAAACGGTTAACAACCAAAGCAGCTAAAGCTTCGCCATCAACATCTTCTGCAATTATCATCAGCGGACGGCCGGTTTGAGCAGTACCTTCCAAAACCGGAAGAATATCTTTTATTGTGCTGATTTTTTTGTCGTGAATCAATACAAACGGATTTTCCAGTTCCGCTGCCATTTTTTCAGCGTCGGTTACAAAATATGCTGAAAGATAACCGCGATCGAACTGCATACCTTCAACTACATCGACATATGTATCAGTACCTTTCGATTCTTCGATAGTGATAACACCCTCTTTGTGAACCTTCTGCATTGCCTCAGCAATCAATTTGCCGATGGCGTCGTCGTTGTTTGCTGAAATTTTGGCAACCGATTCAATTTTGGCATAATCGTCGCCAATGGTCTGTGCCTGTTCGGCAATACTTTCAACCACTTTGGCAACAGCTTTGTCGATACCGCGTTTCAAATCCATCGGATTTGCGCCGGCAGCCACGTTTTTTAAACCCACTGCAACAATCGACTGTGCCAACACAGTAGCAGTGGTTGTTCCGTCACCTGCGTCGTCACCGGTTTTCGAAGCTACTTCTTTTACCATTTGGGCGCCCAAGTTTTCATATGGATCGGCCAGTTCAATTTCTTTAGCCACGGTAACACCGTCTTTGGTAATCTGCGGCGCACCAAATTTTTTCTCCAGAACCACATTGCGGCCTTTGGGCCCCAACGTTACTTTTACCGTATTTGCCAATTTGTCAACGCCGATTTTTAGCAAATCCCGCGCTTCAATTTCAAATTTAATCTCTTTAGCCATTGTATTTACTTTTTTTGATTTTTAAAATTACGCGATGTACAAAACATCGTTTTGCGACATTAATAAGTAGTCCTCACCATCAATGTTCAATTCGGTACCGGAGTATTTACCATAAAAAACAACATCTCCAACTTTCAGTTCCATAGGTTCGTCCTTTTTTGCTTCACCTGCTAAAACCACGGTACCAACCTGTGGTTTTTCCTTTGCTGAATCGGGAATAATAATTCCACTTGATGTTTTCTCTTCGGCTTTCCTTGGTTGAACCAGGATTTTTCCAGCCAGAATTTTACCTTTTAAATCTGCCATAGTTGTTTTGTTTTATTCAATTAAACATTTTTTTCAAAAATCGACACCCTGCCATAGCACATTCTGTGCCAACGAGACCACACCTTCGTTTTAGAAAAAAACCGCGACAAAATTACAATTTCAATAAGCCAACCGACCACAAGAATTCACCTACAACATTATACTTCAATATATTAACATCAATGACATCTACTCTGACAGGGTGACAGAAAAACGATTTAGTTTGTTACGATTAAAAATCCGGGAAAACAAAAATTTTGATTCTGTT
>CAYWBV010000323.1:2915-4906 GCA_964455785.1 uncultured Maribellus sp. | reverse complement strand
GCTTAACCATCACATTATTCTGATCGAGAAATCACCTAACTGATGGCCAGGTATCTTTTGATCCTAATTTTGAATTATTACCGATGTATTTGTCATTCCATCTTGCATAACTGTGGCAGAGGCACCATTTGTTTGCTGAAGTCCAAGAGTATTTCCATTTCCAAGTTGATCAAGTTCCAAAGTACTTCCGTTCAACGAGGTTGCCATTGTATTCCAACCTTCAGCACCTTTTAAGGTATTACTATTTCCTTCCTGATAAATATCTGCATCTGAGCCATAACTCTGAGTTAATGAAGCCGCATTATGTGAACCAATTTGGACGAGAACAGCTTTTCCGTAATCAGATGTATTTTGGATAAGTACCCCGGTATTTGCATCACCAAATTGCCAAATAGCGGCACTATTTCTGTACCCATCTTGAGTTACGCGACCAACATTGCCACTCCCATATTGTTGAACTCCCAAGCCTTCTAAATCACTTGTGTAACCACCTAATTCATTAATTGCATAATAATCAGAGAGGTCAACTTTATTCTGATCGCCAATTTGAGAGATTGATGCGGTATTATGACCATGTGAATAACCGCTCCAGCCTTGACCAATACTACCGATATTTTTATTTCCCACTTGATTGGTTCTGGCATCATTTACTCCATTTAACCCATTTATTGCAATTTCAGAATAGTTTTGATTACCTCCCGTCTGGCTTTGAATTGCTGTATTTCCATTTCCTCCCCAAATCCATTGTTGGGCAATATCTTTATTTCCTACTTGGGTAATACTCGCGTTATTACCGCTATGGTATTCACGGCTTTTTGCATAATTTGAAGCTCCATTCTGAGAAATTACGATATCATTACTGTTGCCTGGATTTGGTTCATAAATTCCACCACCTTGTTCAAACAAGGCTTCGTTAGATGCTGTAGTTGAAATCTGAGTAACAGTGGCTTCATTGAGATTTCCTGTTTGCGAACCATTTAAAAGATTACTGCCGGTTTGAGTAACATCTGCATCATTTGTATTCCCAGTTTGGGTAATGTTTGATGTGTTTTGTGCGAGCGCCACACTTGCGGTCAGCACCATTGCGAAAATAAAACTTAGTTTTTTCATAATTTTAAAATTTAAAAGTTTAAAAAATTGATTTATTACAAAACCCTATTGTGAGTTTATTTTTACACTGTTGTTTTTCCCTGTTTGGGTGATATGTATGTGTTGTTTATTTTTTTCTCCGGATGCCGCCGTTTGGATTTTCACACGGTTGTTTTTTCCTGTCTGAACTACTTCTCCGCTCAGGTGCAACGAATCAGCAGTTACCGCGCCCGGACAAACAGGCAGGTTATTTACCTCTAGCTGGTTTTTAACACCTGCCGAAGTTACTCTTAATGTATCTGTTGCGGTTGAGTTTTCGGTACCTGAACACGGCGCCAAAAGAAATAGATATGTTATCAAACCAAATATTTTCATAACCCGTATCCGTTATTTTTTTTGTTTAAAAAAACTTATGCAACCGGCTTTTTACCGGTATGGATTTAACGGTGGGCTATTTCAATAAATAGTATCTTGAAAAACAGTTTTTATCTTTCCAGACAAGAACTTTCTATTTTGCCTTCGCCGATAGGGGATCGGTTTCCGGCTTCGAACAAATCAAAATTAGGGGGTGCGGTGGTGAAATAAAATACGTAATTTCCGCAAACCTTATTTTCCCGATACGCAATTCTGCGTATGAATTCCATTGAGATAGCGATAAACAGGGAAATCTGGAGAACAAAATTTTTTCTAAAAAAAATTTAAGTTGGTTGGGTCAGATTTTAATTTCTTTAATCAAAATCAGGCAGGATAATTATACTTTATTGAAATGAATACAATCCGGTTTCTGTATTACACTGCATTCAGCAATTTGTACCCACTGTTTTGGTT
Organism: uncultured Maribellus sp.; assembly: GCA_964455785.1. Lineage (GTDB taxonomy): Bacteria > Bacteroidota > Bacteroidia > Bacteroidales > Prolixibacteraceae > Draconibacterium. Next base: position 2,989 of record CAYWBV010000323.1, on the reverse strand, counting down.
GCATACGTGGATGGCTTCGATAATACTGTTCGTGTCGGTTTTTTGCATAATGTTTGCCCGGTGTTTTTCGATGG
>CAYWBV010000323.1:0-2815 GCA_964455785.1 uncultured Maribellus sp. | reverse complement strand
ATAATACTGTTCGTGTCGGTTTTTTGCATAATGTTTGCCCGGTGTTTTTCGATGGTACGTTGTGATACTTCAAGTTGTGCAGCTATTTGTTTTATCGGCAACCCAAGTGAAGAAAGATGAAGAATTTGTTTTTCCCTCGTTGTAAGTTTAATTGTCACTGATTCCTTTCCAATGTTTCTTTTTTTCCATGAATTTCCATAACCATCCGGTTTTGTCGCCAAAGATTCAGGTTTATCATCAACAAATGATGGAAAAACTTCTGCGAATAATTTTTCCGTATCCGAGTCATTATAACACAAATGAACGTCGAAACAATTTCCATCCTTGAGAAGACAGGGGACATTCTCCAGACTGCACTGCTGCAGAAAACCATGGACACATTTCCGAAAGTCTATTAAATTTTTTTTATTCCCGGAGATATTAAAAATCTCATCAAACGACGGAAAGGTATCCGTTTCCGGTGAAAGGTGCATTAATCTTCGGAAAGCTTTGTTCGCTAACTCTATCCTTTTATTTTTCATGACAAACTTTGCAACAGGAGTGGCATCAAAGTGGGCTATAAATCGTTCCGTTTCGTTCTGTTTTAACTCTTTTATCTTTTTGATGTGATGTTCGATTTTGTGAACCAAAGCATCTTTATCAACCGGTGAAATAATAAAGTTATCGATTCCCATTTCCAGTCCTATCAAAATATCTTCCTGGTCGAACTCATCAGAATAAATAAAAAATGGGGTATAATTTTTTATGAGGAAGGGTTTTAAATGCCGATATACCTGAAAACCGCTGGTCTCATTCAGGTTATTCTGGCATATAATTAAATCGGGTGCATTTTCAACAACTTTTTGCAACGCTATTTCAGCGCTTAAAGCCTCTAAAATTAAATATTCCTGATGTTTCAGAACCTTACGAATAAAATTGCACTCTTCAACGGATGACAAAATTAACAGGATTTTATATCTGGTTGAAATCATGTTTAAAAATTAGCTGTGCCTTGTTGTGCATAAAAATATATAAAATAAGTATATACACCTATACGTAATATTACTTATTTTTAAATGATTGCGAAAAATTTTAAAGGAATAATACAAAATCAGCCGGTTTTAAATTTGCGGGCTTACAGAAATAAACACGGTCATTTCAACGATCTTTGGGTGTTAACAGTCATTTTCTATACCCAAATGACCTGGGAATACTTACATCCGAAAGTAAAACGGATTTTTTTTATTTCAAAAGAATCGACGGGTGCGAAATAGAGTATTAAACTATCTGAAATATGTTTTTTTTTTCATAAAAACATCGACTCCTTCTTCACGGAAAAGTTGCGCGATTATCCTAAAACCTCGCAGTGGAATCCCAGACCTGTTGCAAACCGGATAACGTCAGGGACAGAAACGCAGAAATCTTCGATACGTAAAATATTTTCACGATCATCAGGATCAAAATTGATCATTGCTGTAGGAAAATATCTTTTGGGGCCTCCTTTTGTTCAGGCATTGACAAGCGTTTCGATGTCGAACTTTTTCATCTGCATAAACGCCTGTATCACCCGTTCTGATTTTTCGGGATCATTCATCAGTTTTTCGAGGATGTCGGGAATAATCTGCCACGACACCCCAAACTGGTCTTTTAGCCAGCCGCATTGTTCGGCTTCGGGCACGGCGGAAAGTTTTTCCCAGTAATAGTCGATTTCGTCCTGCGTTTCGCATTCCACCACCAACGAGATGCCTTCGTTAAAACCGAACGAATGAGGTAACGAGCTGTCCATGGCCATAAAAACCTGTTTGTTCAGTTTGAATTGTGCATGTTTCACCGTTCCTTCCACATCCGGATCCTTGTCGGCGTACCTCAAAATTCCCGTTACCGATGTGTTTTCAAAAACCGAAGTATAAAACTCAATCGCCTTTTCTGCTTTTCCGGCCTGCGGGCCGGTGAACATCAGCGAAGGGGTAAATTTCTGCTCCACGCCTTCTGTTTTTGAAAGCGACAATTGCCAGCTTACCCCGAATTTATCCTGCAGCCAGCCGTATTTTTCACTCCATTCGTATTTGTCGATCGGCATTAACACTGAGCCGCCATCCAAAAGTTTTTTCCAGGTGTTGTCGATTTCCCGGAGGGTTTTACAAGTCACAAAAAATGAAATTGACGGGTTGATGGTGAAGTGCGGACCACCGTTCAAACACATAAATTTCTGCCCGGCCGAGTCAAATGTTACTACTATCGGACTTTCTGCTGTAATTTTTGTGCTCTCGAAAACGGAGCAGTAGAATTCTGCCGCTTCTTTTGCCTTTCCGTCAAACCAAAGGCACGGATAAATTGGATATTTCATCGTTGTTTCTTTTTATAAATTGGACTGCAGAGATTTATAGCAGAGCAGTATCACACCGCTTTTAAAGGTTCTTGTATTTGTAAGTTCCAGATTAAGTTTGTTTTTTACTCCACTGAATATGGTTGTTCCTTCGCCAAGGGCCACGGGGTCGATCATTATTTCATATTCATCAATCAGTTGATGGTCGGTGAGTAAAGTGACGATACTTCCGCTTCCCAAAATGGTGAGATCTTTCCCGGGCGATTGTTTGAGCAATCGTATTTTTTCCACAATGTCGCCGCTAACCCGTTGTGTATTTTCCCAGTTTACTTCGATGGTGGTTTTCGAAAATACCAGCTTTTCGGCTTTGTTCATTCCTTTGGCGACCTCGGGGAACATCTCCTTTGCCATGTCGGTTGGCCAGAATGCCGCCATGTGTTCGAATGTTTTCCGTCCGAAAAGTAACACGTTTTCAAGGGCAAGCATCTCTTCCGAGTATTTTAACTCTTC
>CAYWBV010000322.1:0-4918 GCA_964455785.1 uncultured Maribellus sp. | reverse complement strand
CCTCTTTTTTCAAAAAAAGTTGAACATAAAGTCCGGATAAAATGAACCATAAGTCGCTTATATAGAATAAGCGAAGGTGAAACGAAGCTAAGACGAAGGAGAAAGGAGGTACTTTTTGTACAGCCTCATTCCACAAAAAATTAAACAGATACAGAAAACAAGAAATTAAAAACCAATCAAAAACCCTTTGTAATGAATGTTACCAATCCACAACAAGTCATTGACGATTTTGAAAGATTAATCCGTGAGTTAACCGAAAAACAGGGAACTATCTCTCGTTACAACAGAAAAGGCAGTGAATATTTGTGCCCTGGCGCTGCTCGATTTAACGCGACATTGTCAAAATAATCCACATCTCAAAAAATCGAATAAAACCAAGGTTGTCAGTTTTACTTATTCTTTGTGGGCTCCAGCAATTCCCGGATGTCCATATACAAATTATTGTCGATCCTTTTTAAGGTAGGTAGTGACGGTTGGGATTTATTATTGCAATAGCGAAGGCGAAATAGTGGCTTTAAACGACCAATATTCTTTTTTTGAATTAGGCACTTACTAAATAGTTATCTTATGTGTCAAAATACTCATTTGTTGTGTCTTAATTTTTTGTAATTATTGGAAAGGGTATGAAAAACTTGCAATTCTCTATTATGCCATTTTTAAAAAATCCTAATCCATAATGGTTTGTCAATCGTTAAGAATTCAGTATTATTTTTTTTATACTTTGTAAAATTCAAATCTACTAAACTAAAGTTCCCCAGGAGAAAATTCTCCCGGGAAACTTTAAAGTGTAACTAAACTAAAAACTATCTATGCAACCGATTTCTCTATATTTAAAAATATCCACCCTTTTTAGTAATATCATGGACAGATTGCCCCTCGCGTACCCATTCGAAAATTCGTTTTTCATTCTCTCTGATTTCTTCTGCACGAAGGAGGACATCGAATGCGATATTACGGGGAACAACCAAAACGCCGTCGATATCGCCCAATATGACATCGCCAGGTTTGATGAGTACATCGCCTATTTTAACCGGAATTTGATAATGAGTAATTAAGCAGCGGCCAAGACTTCCGTTCGATATCCTGTATTCATAAAATATTGGAAAATCAGCTTCCAGTATTTGGTGGGTGTCACGAATACCACCATCGATACAGGCTGCTTTAACTTTTTTCCCTTTTGCAGTGGCTGTCATTACTCCACCCCAGAGCGTTGCTTTTTCGTCACGGCTTGTATCCCAGATTACAAAAGCATCTTCGTGCATTTCGTCGAGCATTTTTACCCGAAACTCCATCTCTCCCTGTATCTTAACGTTTGGAGAACTTTTTACCGTAAAGGCAAAACCTGCCACCGACCTGTATTCTCTCAAAGGGATTATATGTCTGGGCAACGCTTGGTCCAACAGGCAAAATTCCCGTAATACATCATTAACGGCCCCGGTGTAAAGTTTCTCAAACCGGTTCAGCAGCTCTTTGTCAGAAATTGGAAATGAAGTTTTAGTTACTCCTTCTCTTTCAGAGATTAATCTCTCCAGGTTCATCATTCCCACTTCTTTTTTATACTGATCGACACTCATGGTTCAAAATATTAAAATTAAAATATGTTATTTGTTTAAAAGTTCAGGCCCATGCCTCCGTCAACAAAAAAATCCTGACCGGTAATATACCGACCGGCATCGGAACATAAAAGTAACGCCGTCGCCGCGCAGTCAACGGGTTCGCCAATAAATCCAAGCGGAATTTTTGCCTCTACGCCTTTTTTATACACTTCATCTTTCAGAACTTCTTCGTTTCTTCCGGTGAGAATGGCCCCGGGCGCCAGGTTGTTGATAGTCACTCCGGAAGGGCCGAACTGCGGGGCAAGGCTTTTTACCATACTCACCTGTGCTACCTTCGATGCAGCATAAGCGATCATCTGCTGATGAGGCCTTATCTGTTGTACACTCCCGATGGTGACAATACGTCCCCATTGTTTTTTTTGCATTTGTGGATAAAATTCCTGAATAAGAAAAAGTGACGCCCGAAGATTTGTATTGATTTGGATCTCAAATTCCTCCGGTGTTACCTGATCCCACGATTTACGAAACTGGACAGAAGCATTTAATACAAGTATATCCACTTCCAGCTTGTTTTTGGAAACATATTCTGAAATCTTTTTTGAAGAATTGACGTCGGAAAGATCGCAGGCGATAAGGTGACAGTTGACTCCCAGATTAACCACTTCCCGGTAGGTTTCTTCAGCAAGCTCTTTCCCTGAGCGGTAGTTGATAATCAGGTCTGCACCAAATTCTGCCAATGCCAGCGAGATAGCCTTTCCGATGCCCTGACTACCTCCCGTAACCAAAGCTGTCTTCCCTTTCAGGTTAAATAATTTTTTTAGTTCCATCATTATCTGTAATAAATTGGTAGTCCTTTTTTTAATCCGGGATAGGAAATAATTTCGCCCCGTTCAGCTTCAGTAACCACAAGCCCCAGTTTCTCCGACGGATCAAACGCACAACTGGTCGGTCTTTTCCCGGGGCATACTATCGATTCGGTTAATTGGCCTTTTTTATCGTAAATATTAATAACACTTTCATTAAAAATGGCGGCATACAAATTTTCAAATTCGTCAAATGTAATTCCGTCCGGGCCCCAGGGGCCATCTCCGGCTTTCGCAAAAGGGCGTTCATTCCGAAGTTCGAGTAATGTTGAATCCCATTCCCCAATCCAAAGTTTTTGGCGGTAGGTTTCTGAAAAAATCAGAGTTTTGGCATCACTTCCGAGCGCTAATCCATTGGTGAAATATTTGTTTGAAGAAATTACTTTTGCCCTGTTTTTCCCATCGGGCAATACGCAAATTGTTGAAAGCGGTTCTTCACGACCGTCGGCGTGGTCGGAGAAAAGCAGATTGCCTGCATTGTCAAAGATTAAATCATTGGGACGTTTCAAACGGTTGCCTTCAGTTGTTTCATTACAAACCGTTTGAAAGGAATGGTGAACCGGATCAAACTTTCTGATTTCTCCCCGTCCGCTGTCGCAAAACCAAATACATCCGCGTTGGTCAATCATCGCCCCGTTTGGCGTTCCGTCCACATCGAAACGGGTCAGTTTTTCCCCGTCCCATTTGGAAAGGTTCCCGCCTTTGATCTCTACAAACCAAAGATTGCCTTCAAAATCAAAGACGGGGCCCTCCGGGAAATTCAAACCTGATATAATTGATTGATAAATCATTTTTATTAGATACTTCCTACGATGGGGAACCAGTCCGGCCGGTATTCATCCTGGTGGAACCGGGCATAATAGTCTCCCTTTTCGTTGTAATAACGTTCATATTTTTCCATTTTTTCCTCGTCCAGTTCAACACCTAATCCCGGACCTTCGGGTACTTTTATACACCCATTTTCATATTTCATCAATCCACCTTTGATGATGTCGTCGGTCAAATAGTGGTAGTGAGCGTCACCGGCAAAGGTCATGGTTGGAATTGTAGATGCGGTGTGTATCATAGCAGCCAGTTCAATTCCAAATTCAGCGCCGCTGTGCATGGCTACTCCGAGATTGAATGTACGGCAAACCGCTACCAAATCTTTCACCCCTTTCGGTCCTTCCCAGTAGTGAAGATCGGTGAGAACAATATCAACTGCCCCCATCCGGATGGCCGGCCCGAGATCATCAAATTTATTGGGATACATATTGGTCGCAATGGGTATGCGGATTTGTTTCCGAACGGCAGCATTTCCTTCCAGACCCCAGGAAGGATCTTCAAAGTATTCCGGATTAAGGTCTTCCATAATTTTTCCCATTTGTACTGCAGTAGTAACTGACCAAACTCCGTTTGGATCGATGCGGAGTCCAAAGTCTTCCCCCAGGTTTTTCCGGCACAACTCCAATACCCTGACTTCCTCCCGGGGTTTCATCACCCCGGCTTTTAGTTTCATGGAGTTGACACCCAGTTCCTCGTGTAGCTGAGCACATAAATCCGCCATATCTTCGGCATATTTGTCGTGTCCGCCGCCCGGGCGGTCGTAGCGCCAAAATAAATAGGCAATAAACGGGACTTCGTTTTTTAGCTTCCCTCCGAGGAGATCACTCATCGGACGGTTTAATACTTTTCCCTGGATATCTAGACAGGCAATTTCAATGGCAGCGTAAAGCCTCGCATTCGACATGTAGTAAATACTTCGCAGTACTTTTTGCTTTATAATTTCCAGATGAAACGGGTCAAGCCCTAAAATCCGTGGTTTCAGCTTTGCAAAAGCCGCACGCTGATCGCCGCCGCCAACTTCTCCAAGGCCAACAACTCCTTCGTCGGTTACAATTTCGATGACTGTGCGGAGAAGGTATCCGGGATGAACCCCGGTATTGTGCCTCAACTGGGCATTTAGCGGTATTGCTACGGTACGGGCTTTCAAATCAATTATCTTCATGTGGTTAAATATTAAAGTTCTAATTTTTTTCGTTCAGTTTTTTATTAATCAATTCTCCAGTTTCTTTTAAACTGTTTAGTATTTTTTCCTGCATAGCAGGCGTGTACCTTGTTTGTGGCAAATAAATTCCGAGGCTTGCAATCACCTTTTTGTCTTTAAAAACGGGAATCGCCAATCCGATGATTTGGGCTACTGAAACCTGAACGGCCAGTTGCTTTTTTCTTATTTTGCCAAGTTCCATCATCAAATCCTCTTCATCTTCAATTCCTGCCCAGATGTCAGGAGAAGGGAGACCAAATCTGCGAATAAAATCCAACTGTTCTTTTTCATCCATGCCTGCCAGAATCATCCGGCCTGTCGAGGTTCTGTAAACATCCTTTTCTTTTTTGTTAATCACCTGAAGTTCATGGGTAGTTTTTACTTCGTAAAGTATTATACGGACATTTTCCTTAAGTACGGCCAAAATACAATCTTCGTTTAATGCTGCCGAGAGCTGGTTCATCGGTTCGATT
>CAYWBV010000321.1:0-4949 GCA_964455785.1 uncultured Maribellus sp. | reverse complement strand
CCGGGAATGTGGTTTCTGATTGTACTTCAGGAGTTTTTGAAAATAAGTTGGGCGGGCGTATTTGTGTGGCCGGTTATTATCCCTGGACATTTATGGAAAATCTTTCGAAAAGCTCGCAAATGAAAGCAGTTTTTCGCTGGCTTTCAAAAGATAACCTTCCGGCGTTTATCGAATCGTTTCATAAAATAAACCTTTGGGTTCGCCAACCGCAGAACGGGAAAATTGCACTGGCTTTTACCAATTCATCTTTTGATTCGGCAAAGGATGTTATTCTGATGTTGAGAACCGAAAGCGAGTCTTTAAAATGTTTTGATATGGAATGCCGCGAAACAGTTGTCCGCTCGTCGGGAAAAGACGGGGCGTACCGGAAGTTTGTGCTGCCGGAAGTGGGTCCCTGGCAAATGAGGCTGGTTATTTCGGAATAGTAAAATGAGAACAGGAATGAGTACTTCAATTTTTGGGGGAATCATCACAAATTATAAAAAATGAATTGTAAAAAATCGGTTTTACACCGCGGAAACTTGCAAAAATCAGTAGGTATCACTTTCTTTTTTTTCTTTCTGAGCATATGGTTTTCAACGAACAGCGCGGTTGCCCAGGTAAAACCTTATCTGTCGTCGCCGTCGGATACCTCCATTTGGATAAGCTGGCGGACAGATGCTGAAAAGGAAACAAAGGTGGAATTCGGGTTAAGTTTCAACCAACTGACAAACATTGTCACCGGGAAATGCGACAGCCTGGGCATAAATTACCTGTGGCACACGGCGAATCTGACCGGACTGACACCCGATACGCGGTATTATTACCGTACGGTTTCCGGTAGTGAAGTCTCTGGTATATACAGTTTCCGGACACAACCGCCCGAAGGGACCCAAACAGGACATTATCGTTTTGCCATCATTGGCGATCATCAGGTAATCAGCGACGACCGGTATGAGAGGATTGTAAGGGCTTGTAAAAACAAAGTCATCGAAAAATACGCCACTTCGCCTTCCGACACGCTCATTGAGGATCATCTCCGGATGCTGGTTTGCGATGGCGACCAGGTGAATGCCGGAACCCTGGAGCAGTATAAAAAAATGCACTTCGGTCAGTCGTCCCCGCTGATGAGCAACATTCCCGTGATGACGGTGGTCGGAAACCACGAATACAGCAGCGATCCGGAACTGGCCAACTATTTTGCACACTATTGTTACGATAATATTTCCTACAAAGGAATTACCGGTTTCCGGGGAGAAGAGTACTACGCGTTTCAGGTGGCCAATATTCTTTTTGTGATGATAAACAGCAATCTCGGGAACGACCCGGATCAACTGTCGTGGATTGAACAGATTGTTTCGGCTGCCGGTGGCGACGCTTCTGTGGAATGGCTTTTTGCCGTCAATCATCACCCGTATTACTGCGAACAAATGCCCAATGATGCAATAAGTTCGATGAGGGAAAGTTATTGCCCGAGGCTGGCACAAACCGAAAAGTATACAATGCACATTGCCGGCCATTCACACCTTTATGCGCGGGGCTCCATGAGGGACTTCCCCTGTCATTTGATTATTAACGGCGGCGCCTGTGCCGATCAGTACTGGGGCCAAACTGCTTATACTGAATACCAGGATGTCCAGAAAACCATTGAAAGGCAAATCTTTCAGATTGTTGATGTTGACCTCGGAAAAAGGGAAATGCACGTGGAAACTTATTCCATTGGCACCAACCTTTTCCCCGGTATTACTGAAGATCGTCTGATTGACGAATATTATCTGAAACCGGATGCGCCGGCTCCGGAGAAACCAGCGATTACCAATCCCGTTTCCGAAGTGGTTCTTCCACATGTTTTTAAAGGCAGCAAATATTCGGGCCAGGAACCGTTGAACAGCGTCGAATATCAGGTGACGAACGAAGATGGTGATTTCGAGGAACCGGAGTTTCCCTACAAAACCGACTTCGAGAATTTGTTTCTCAGTACCGGTTCTCCCGATTATATCCCGATAGATATGAATGCAGGTATCGATATAACTCAAATGAAACTCGACTCGGCTTTATTCACCTCAGGAAAAAAATTTTTCCGGTTCCGCTACCGCGATCAGTCGCTGCACTGGTCGCCGTGGTCCGACACCGTTTCTTTCACCATCCTGAACGGAAAACCGGTTCCGCCCAATTATCCGGTTTTAAGATACAAACTCGACGGGAATACCTGCGAATACATGGGGAGCGGACTCAACGGGATGCCCGGTTTTTCCGGTTCGTTTATATTTGACTCAGAGCATGGAGAAGTTGCAAATTTTAATAACAACGCAATGATTACCCTTTCATCGGGAAATGCGGGAAAGTTGAGTTTGCCCACACAGTCTGTTTCAGTATCTTGCTGGGTGAAACTGAATGCTGTCGATTTCTGGGGAGGTTTTGTTGGTTTGTTCCAGGACAACGGAGATTATGAAAAAGGATGGGTACTGGGAACGTTCGACGACAGTTTTTCGTTTGCCCTTACAACCGGCAGCAAAATAAATTATCTGAAAGCTTCCGGTGTGGCCATAAATCCAGGTGAATGGTACCACATTGCAGGAACTTACGACGGAATGACCCAGAAAATTTATATCAACGGCGAACTCAAAGGTTCGGCAACCCTTGGCGGCGAAATCAGTTATCCTCCCACCGGATGGTTTCAGATTGGTGCTTACAAAGACGATAACGAAGATTTCAGGCACGACGGTTGTATTTCCGACGTAATTATTTGGACAGGAGCCCTTTCTTCTCAAAAAGTTAAAAAACTCTACCATAAAACCATGCCGCCGTATGTTGTTTTCGATGCCGGGAAAACGGAAATCTCCGCTGGGAAATATGTGGAATTCGATGATCTTTCACAGTTCAGTCCTCAAAGCTGGCACTGGTACTTCGAAGGCGGGACTCCGGCAATCAGCACGGAACGAAATCCGGTGGTTTTTTATGAAAAACCAGGAGTCTACAATGTTTCGCTGGTGGCAGAGAATGCCTTTGGTTCTGATTCGTTGCTGAAAGAAAAATACATCACCGTTGGGACTACCAACACAGAAACATTGGAAATCAATAGCGGTTGTGCTGAAATCTTTCCCAATCCGGCTGACAAAAGGATTAGGATCAGTTTGCCGGGCGAAAGGATTACCAGCGTAAAGATTTATAACGCTGTTGGTAAATTATGTAAAAATATTGACGCTCCCCTGAGTACAAACGTTGTCATTGATGTCTCTACTTTTGAGGAAGGGCTTTATTTTATTCACATCGGGACAGAAGGATATTCTGTTCTTAAAAAGTTTGTAAAAATTCATCCATAGCAAAATAAACGTATTGAAATGAAACGAAGAGATTTTATTGGAACCACAGCCGCCGGCGCTGCCTTGTTATCGGCAGGCGGATTGTTTATGTTGAACGGGTGTACCACTTCAGAAACCTCCCGGAAATTATTGATCGACCCGATTGTGCCGTTCCGGTTTTTTGCTGATCGTAAGGAATTTATGCTGAACCAGATGATCGACATGAGTAAAAAATACGGACTGCGGCGTTTTCTGCTTACGGCACCCATGGAGGAAGTCAGGCTGGGTGGTTTTCCCTCTCCGCAGGTTTACCGTGAAATCGGAGAACTGGTGCTGGATGTAAAAAATGTATTGGCGCCATCCAACATCGAAGTGGGTTGGTGGTGTGCTCCATCACTGCGTTCGGGGTTCAGCAGTTCGTTTCAGTACATTACCGATTTGAACGGAACGGTTTCGAATGAATCGCCTTGTCCGCTTGATCCTGGGTTCAGTGAAGTTTTTAGCGACAATGTGGCCTCTGTGGTTAAAATTGCCCGTCCGTTTATGGTGCAGTTCGAAGATGATTATGAATTGAGTTGGCAACCCCCTTCAGTCAGGTTTGGTTGTTTTTGTCCCCACCACCTGGCGGAGTTTGGCAAACGGCAGAACCGGTACTATTCGCGGGAAGAGTTGATGGAGATTTTCAGCCAGGTAACCCCCGAAAGTATAAGGTTGCGCCGTGCCTGGGCCGAGCTGAGCCGCGATTCACTGGTCGGTCTGGCTACGGTAATCCGCAGCAAAATAGATGCAGTTGCTCCTGAAACGCGTATCTCGTTATGCCAGTCGGGAATGACCGATTTTGACGGCGATTTTACTGAAGCCGTTACAAAGGCATTTGCAGGAAAAACCCGCCCCGCGGTTCGTTTATACGGTTCAAGTTATTCGTCGGACGATGCCGTGTCGCTGCCCGAAAATATTTTTCATGCCCTGTACAGCCGTCAGCACCTGCCCGCTGAATTTGAATGTTTTCATGAGTCAGATACCTATCCGCACACCCGCTTTTTTATGTCGGCAGCCAAAATCAGGAGCCTGATGACAGCCGCCTTTGCTTATGGTTTTGACGACTCGTTGTTTTATGCAACTCAATATCTCGACAGTCCGACAGAAGAAAAGGGTTATTTGGAAATGTTTCGCGATGAAATGAAACGTTTTTCAGCCCTGAAAGAAGCAGTGAAAGAGTGTCCGGTTGCCGGCTGCGAAATCATTCACCGTCCTTTTGGGCATGTTGTAAATTCATATAACGGAGGAAATCCGGGCGTACCTCAAAATGAATGGGTGCGTGTGGCCGGTCGTTTTGGAATACCCTATACATCGGTAAATGGAAATGTTAAACTGGTTTCCGGGAAAATTGCTGCAGCGCTCGAAGAGGAAGAAATCAGGGAAATGCTGACCGGCGGTCTGTTTTTAGATGGCGAGGCGGCATTTATTCTTCAAAACAGAGGTTGGGGCGAATACATTGGAACGGAGGTAACCCCGGGCAGCGAAGCTGCATTCTGTTACGAAGGGATACGCCGTCCGGAAGAATATCCAAATACGGAAGGAAAACTGATGTACAACCTGATTTTTGCCCCGGCCGGAAGTGAGGGTGGTTCGTTTTACGAACTGAAACCTTCAACCGGTTCCGAAATC
>CAYWBV010000320.1:0-4971 GCA_964455785.1 uncultured Maribellus sp. | reverse complement strand
GATGAATTAAAAACTGTTTTGGAAAATCGCAAACAAATTTTAACCTTTAACCCGTAAATGAGAACTATTTAAATCGATTACTTATGATAACCTTTTTTGTCGGTATTGTGGTGTTGGTTTTGGGATATGTTTTTTATTCCCGGGTGGTTGAAAAGCTTGCCGACGTGGACTATAAGAGACAGACTCCTGCCTATGCAATGAAAGATGGAGTGGACTATGTACCTATGCCTTGGTGGAGGGTATTTTTGATCCAGTTTTTGAATATTGCCGGGTTGGGGCCCATTTTTGGCGCTGTAGCCGGGGCGATGTGGGGGCCGGTGGCTTTTCTTTGGATTGTTCTGGGGTCTGTTTTTGCCGGGGCGGTTCACGACTATTTTTCAGGAATGCTCTCCATAAAACACAAGGGACTGAGTATAACCGAAATTGTCGGGATTTATATGGGAAACGGAACCAAACAGTTTATGCGTGGGTTTACCGTCGTCCTGATGGTGTTGGTTGGCGCTGTTTTTATTATGGGCCCTGCAAAAATCCTTGCCGGACTTACACCCGACGTTTTTTCGATGACCTTTTGGGTCTGGGTCGTATTTGTTTATTACGTCCTCGCTACCATGCTGCCCATCGATAAAATCATTGGCCGTGTTTATCCTGTTTTTGGATTTGCTTTGCTGTTTATGGCCGTAGGGCTGATTATTGCTTTATTTGTAAAAGGGTATCATATTCCTGAACTTAATCTGGCCAACATTCATAATTATCATGATAGTGCCGAAAAGTTTCCCATTTTTCCCATGCTTTTTATTACCATTGCCTGCGGAGCCATTTCCGGTTTTCATGCCACTCAGTCGCCATTAATGGCACGCTGTGTAACCAACGAAAAATTTGGACGCAGGGTTTTTTACGGAGCGATGATTACCGAAGGTGTTGTTGCGCTCATCTGGGCCGCGATAGGAATGAGTTTTTACGGCGGGGTGCGCGAACTGAACGAAGTAATGAATGCAAACAACGGGAATGCCGCCTTTATTGTCAATGAAATTTCCAATTCGTTGCTCGGGAAGTTTGGCGGGGCGCTGGCGTTGTTAGGCGTAGTTGCCGCCCCCATTACATCGGGCGACACGGCGTTCAGGAGCGCCCGTTTAATTGTTGCCGACTTTTTGAATTATAAACAGGGCCCGATTAAAAACCGTCTATTTATTAGCATCCCGCTTTTCTTTGTCGGATTTTTACTCACCCAGGTTAATTTCGATATTATTTGGCGCTACTTCGCCTGGTCGAATCAAACCCTGGCCATGATTGTACTTTGGACAATTACCGTTTATCTGGTGTGGGAAAAGAAATTTTACTGGATCACACTCATCCCGGCTGTGTTTATGACCGCGGTAACAACTACCTATTTACTTTTTGCCCCGGAAGGGTTCAACCTCTCCAAAGAAATTTCCTATTCGCTTGGGGCATTCTTTGCCACGGCCTCGCTGCTTGGATTTTTTATCTACGTCAGAAAATATCAAACAAAAGAAGCTTTGGCAGTTTGACGTAAGTTGACCGGAGCCGGTTGTCCGGGGACCCGGATTGTGTTTTGAGTAGATTGTAATTGAAAAGAATAACCATTGCAAAGCCGTTCCGACTCACCGTGAATTGGTTGGTTTGAAGGTTTGAAGTTGTTCGAAAGTTTGAAGGTTCGATGGTTCGAACTTTCAAACCACATTGAACAACTTCAAACAGCAAACAAACGTTCTTAACGTCTTTGCCAAAAAAAAAATGAAAATGAAACGTCGTGATTTTATAAAAACTTCAGCAGCCGGTTCCGCTTTTTTGCTCACATCGGGTGCTTTCGCATTGAACAGTTCCGAAAACAAGGAGATAAAAAAATATGGTTTTCAATCCGGCAGAAATATACCGGTGGCCTACCAGGTGGATGTGGTAGTGATTGGAGGTTCGATTGCCGCAGTTGCCGCCGCGGTGGAAGCTTCGCGGGCCGGATCGAAGGTTTTCCTTGCTGCGCAGGAGCCCTATCTCGGCGAAGATGTTTGTGGCACCTACCGGTTGTGGTCCGACGATAAAAGTGTGACCGCTACCGAACTGGGCCAGAAAATTTTCGGAGAAGGGTTGCCCACTCCTCTTCACGTAAAACGTACGCTCGACAACGCTTTAATCGATAACAATATCGACTTTTTGTATTCCTGTTATGTGACCGATATTTTGCACGCGGAAAACGGAACGCCGGCGGGAGTGGTGATTGCCAACCGTTCGGGACGGCAGGCGGTTGTTGCCAAAACCATCATCGATGCAACACCCCGGGCAATGGTAGCCCGAATGGCCGGTGCCACTTTTGGCGTTTATCCTGCCGGAAAACAAACATTCCAGTTTACCGTGGCAGGCAACGAAGTGAAAAACACTCCCGGACTTTCTGCAAAAGTACATTCCGAACCCATAAAAATCAACTGGACCTCGGCCGGAAATGCCGACGACAGTTCGTTTTCCAAAGCCGACATTCAATACACGGCCATTGAATACACCACCCAAATCGACATGAAAGACGGAAGCTGGGCGTCGTTTGCCCGGGCCGAACAGGTTTTCCGCGACCTGGTTTGGGATGCCAGCCAGGTAGAATCGGCCGACCTGTTGTTTCAAAACCCACCCGATAAAATGGTGGGGCAGAAACGGTGGAACAATGCCGATGTCGATTTGGAACGGATAAACCTGAAGGTGTTCCGGCCCCGGAAACTGGATACGGTTTTTGTGTTGAGCGGAAGTGCGAACCTGAGCGACCAGGCTGCCGAAACATTACTCCGGCCCGGGAAAATGATACGGATTGGCGAGCGGATTGGAAATGAGGCCGCCATTGTTGCCAGCGCAGTAGCTTTGGCCGGAAGTCCAAAAGTCAAAGGAATAAAATCGGAGAATGTCATCGGGGGAGATGTGGGCGAACTGTTGGAAGGTTTACGGCCTTCGATGAACAGGGGCGAAATCGTTCAGGAAGAGACCACCCTCCCCGTACTCGGAACCTACGACGTGGTGGTGATGGGCGGTGGTACCGCCGGGGCACCGGCAGGCGTGGGCGCTGCTCAAAAAGGGGCGAAAACCCTCGTATTGGACTATATGCACGGTCTGGGCGGAATGGGTACCCTCGGTATGATCGGAAAATATTATCACGGTTACCGCGAAGGTTATACCAACGTGGTTGACCTGGGCGTAAAAAATATGGGACCCGATCATCCGCGGAAAAAGAAATCGCTGGGTGAATGGGTTTTCGATTGGAAGACGGAATATTTCAGAAAAGAGATTCGAAACGCCGGTGGCGAAATCTGGTTTGGCGTGATGGGAATTGGCGCCTATTCCGAAAACGGACAGGTAAATGGCATTGTAGTGGCCACGCCCGAAGGAAAAGGCCTGGTGCTTGCCCATACCGTCATCGACTCGACCGGCAGCGCCGACATTGCCGTTGCCGCGGGCGCCGCATACAGTTATACCGACGGGCTTTCGGTGGCGGTGCAGGGAGCGGGGCTGCCTTTTAAAAATCCGAACGACTTTTACAACAACTCCGACTGGACGTTTATCAACGATTCCGATATGCTCGATGTCTGGCGGGCATTTGTGGTCGCCAAAGATAAATTCAAGGAACAATACGACATCGGGAAAATACCGCAAACCCGTGAGCGCCGCCGTATGATTGGCGATTATACGGTTTCGGTCCTCGATGTTTATAACGGGCGCACCTATCCCGATACCATTTCAGTCCATTTTAGTTCGTTCGATACCCACGGTTTTACCGAAGACCCGTTCTTCTCGTTAAAACCGCCGGAACACAGCGGGGTTGATGTAACGGCTTATGTCCCTTTCCGCGCTTTGTTGCCCAAAGGATTGGAGGGGATTGTGGTAACGGGCCTCGGCGCAAGCGCCCACCGCGACGCCATGCCTGTCATCCGGATGCAACCCTGTTTGCAGAACCAGGGGTATGCTGTGGGACGGGCCGCTGCCGTTGCTGTAAAAAACAACCAGAAAATCAGGTACGTCGATATTAAATCGCTTCAAAAGGAACTGGTAGAAATCGGTAGTTTGCCTGAACATGTGGTTACCGATGTTGACAACTATCCTCCTTCCTTCGAAAAAATTCAGGAAGCGGCAAAAACCGTCGTTCACGATTTAAAAGGGCTGGAGATTTTACTCTGGGATCAGAAAAAGGGAATAGAAGCGCTGACCGACCAGTTTCATTTCAGCCAGAATGAAGAACACAAACTGGTATATGCAAGAATACTGGGCATGTTGGGCGACCCGACCGGCTGGCAGGAACTGATAAAAGCCATCGACGGGTTCAGTGGCTGGGACGAAGGATGGAACTTCCGCGGTATGGGACAGTTTGGGATGAGCATCAGCTATCTCGACAGTTTGATTATTGCTGCCGGACGCACAAAAAAGGCGGAAGCCCTGCCGACCATCATCCGGCTGGCCGAAAAACTGACGCCGGAAAGCCACTTTTCGCATTTCAGGGCGGTGGCCATTGCGTTTGAAACCATTGCCAGCGCAAAAGCGGCCGAACCGCTGTTTAAACTGCTGCAGATGGAGGGAATGCGCGGCCATTCGATGCCCGACATACAAACCGCAAAAAAACAAACGCCGCCCGATAAAAACGACGTGAGCACCCGGAACAATTCGCTGAGGGAACTTATCCTGGGGCGTGCCTTGTACAAATGCGGCGATTTAAACGGTGTCGGGAACCAGATTCTGAATGAATACTCCAAAGACCTGCGCGGACATTATTACCGCCATGCCAGCGGAGTGCTGCAAATGTTTTCGGGGGCAAAGGATCCCGATGTGGAGATGTAATTCTGTTGAGTTTTAGTGAGCGGGTTTTAGAGAGCGGGCGACTTAAAGTCACCCGCTCTCTATGTTTATAAACGGGGCGAGAGTGAATTTCTCAAACCTTGAAGGTTTAGATAGGTTACCCTCACTTTTTTACAATCCCTAACATTTCCAGGT
>CAYWBV010000319.1:0-5018 GCA_964455785.1 uncultured Maribellus sp. | reverse complement strand
GGTGCTGGAATGGCCGTTACAAAATATTCTTGCTGAAACCCAACTGGTGGACGAATCCACGAAACAGAAACTGATGGAGGAAACTTCAGATAAAATTATTGCCCGGCTGAGCGAAGAAGCAGCCAAAATTCCGATTGACGAAAGCGGGATTGTGGCGTTGGACTGGATGAACGGTCGCCGTACACCTGACGCCAACCAGGCGCTAAAGGGCGCCATCGCCGGGTTAAACCTCGGTTCCGATGCCCCGCGTATTTTCCGCGCGCTGGTAGAAGCCACGGCGTTTGGTTCAAAAGCCATCAACGACCGGTTTATCTCTGAAGGCGTTCGTATCGACGGCGTGATTGCCCTGGGCGGCGTGGCCAAAAAGTCGCCGCTGGTAATGCAGATTGTGGCCGACGTTCTGAATATGCCCATCAAAGTGGCCCGCTCCGAACAGGCTTGCGCGCTGGGTTCGGCGATGGCCGCCGCTGTGGTCGCCGGTGTTTATTCCACAACGGCCGAGGCTCAGAAAAAAATGGGCGGCGGTATCGAGACCGAATATTTTCCTATTCCTGAAAATGTGGAAAAATACAAGGCTCTTTATGAGAAGTACAAAAAGTTCGGGAAGTTTATCGAGTTCGACTATTGAACACATTTGCGTAAAGGGTTTTTAATCCTTCCGCGCAAAGACGTCAAGACGCAAAGCGGGAGTTCTGAATAAATAAAATCTTTGCGACTTGGCGTCTTTGCGTGAAAATATACCTTCCGGAGCGGGTTTACGATAAAAATGTTGTACTTTTAATTCAGAAAAAAACAAATCAAAGTAGAATCTAAACTTTACCGGAAATGCAGTTGATTACAATCAAAGAATCACATTACGCGTCGGAGCTGGCGGTATTAAAAAGCCGGCTGGAAACTGAGGGAATCGAATGTTTCCTTACCGGGGAACTCACTTCGCAGGTTTTAAGCCATATCCCGTCGATGACGACAAAACTCCAGGTCTCTGAAACCGATTTGCCCCGGGTGGAGGAGATTCTGAAAGAGACCGGCGAGTGGGACCCTGACGGAGTGGTTATTACCTGCCCGAAGTGTGGTTCCGAAGACGTCAGGGTAAAACGAAGTATAGGCAACTGGTTGAAAATGATTCCGGCTTTTTTTGTTGCCGTGGTTTCGTTGGTCCCGTTCGGAAAAGGAGTTAAACCGGTGACGTTCAGGTGCCGGAAATGTAATGCTGAATTTCGGAAATAATCTTCGTCTGACGGACACGGCCTCACGGAATACTCCGGCAACGTTCGTCGCTCAGACACGACCTCACGGAATACTTGGGCAACGTTCGTCTCACAGACACGACCTCCCGGAACGCTCCGGCTACGTTCGTCTCCCAGACATGGCTTCACCGAACATTCTGACATTCTTCGTCTGACGGACAAAACTCCACGGAATACTCCGGCAACGTTCGTCTGACGGACACGACCTCCCGGAACGCTCCGGCTACGTTCGTCTCCCAGACATGGCTTCACCGAACATTCTGACATTCTTCGTCTGACGGACAAAACTCCACGGAATACTCCGGCAACGTTCGTCTGACGGACACGACCTCTCGGAATACTCCGGCAACATTCGTACAAAATACAAAGGCTCTCCGAATAACCGGGCAACGTTTGTACAACGTACGCGAGTTCTCCGAAAGGTCGGGCGAACTTTGTACAAAGTACACGGCCCCACGGAACGCTCCGGCAACATTCGTACAAAATACAAAGGCTCTCCGAATGGCCGGACAGGGTTTGTACAAAGTACACGAGTTCTCCGAACGGACGGGCAACCCTTGTACAAAGTACACGGCCCCGCCGGGCGTTCCCCGTTGACCGGACAGACAATCAGTTATTTTCGTACCATTCTCTATATTGTATTTTAAAATTTGCTGCACTTTCTGCGGTTTGAACAGGAAGTATAAATTTTGTTGTCAGGGCAGGGCTGTGTTTTATGGTTTTCAAAACATCGTTAACAGATTAAATTTGAAGATGAATGACTGTGTGCCGAACCTTTTGTTGCCATTTTGTATTTATATATAAAATAAAATGAAATGGTTAATACACGAAGAAAATTTATCCGGCAGGCTGGTTTAATTCCGATGCTCGGCCTTATACCCAATTTGCTTCACGCCGGTAATCCGGAATTGCCAAATGAAAAGGGATTTGTAACAGCGGGGTCAAAGCTGGAAACCTACAACATCATGGGAAGACAGGCTCCTGTAACGCTCATGGTAAACAAAACCCAACATGGTGTATCTGGGATGTCGTTTTGTAAAGAGGTGATTGCACCCGACGATTTTATCCCCGTTCACCGGCACAAAAATGAAGATGAAATCGTTTACATCCAGGAAGGAAAAGGTGAGTTTATACTGGGAAGTGAAAAAACGGAGGTTGAAACGGGAAGTATCGCTTTTGTGCCAAAAGGCGCGTGGCATGGTCTGAAAAACAGTGGTGCCCTGCCGTTAATTATGATATTCACTTACTCACCGGCTGGTTTTGAAGACTATTTCAGAGAGATTGGTGTACCCGAGGGTGAAACATGGAAAGCGAAATCGCCGGAAGAGTACGACGCAATTTCTTTAAAATATGGGATCGAATACAAACATTCTCCACCCGGATGGGATTAATACAAATCACGGTTTGCCCCGATGCAGGCCAGTATTATTTGGGCTATTTCGAAATAACAAATTAAAAATCGGAGAAAGAATTTTAACTTATTCCCCGAAACAATACAGCGAATGAAATCCGCGCAGAATCAGCTCGTCGCCCGCAATCACCGGCGAGGCGTGAAAGTTGTCGGCGAGCTGGTTGGAGGCCAGTACTTCAAACGTTTCTCCTGCTTTTATCACGAGGCAAATGTTGTCGGCCACCACATAAAAACGGCCGTCAACACCCGAAGGCGAAGAATACAGCGTGCTGATTCCTTCCAGTTTCTGTTTCGAATAGAGTACTTTGCCTGTTTTGGCATCGAGGCACGTGAGGAAGCCGTTGTTGACGCGGAGGAAGTAAAGTTTTCCGTCCATCAGCAGCGGATTGGGCGTGTAGGGGGTATCCTGGTTGTAGGTCCAGAGAATGGCGTCGCTGCCGGTAATGTCGCCTTTTGCCTTTGCCAAATCGATGGCCTGCAGTGCGCTTCCCCTGAATCCGCTCATCACATAAAGAATTCCATTTTCGAAAACAGGGTTTGGAATCACATTGCGGGTTAAGCCCGTTGTACTCCAGATGACTTCGCCTGTTTCATAATCATAACTTCTCACCTGGTTGGTAGCGCTTGTAATCACCTGCTTTTTTCCGTTAACCTCTACGACAAAAGGCGACGACCACGATGTGCCTTCGTCGCGGGCTGCCCGCCATTCCTCTTTCCCGGTTTTTTTATTCAATGCCACCAGAAACGATTCGCCCTCGTGGTCCCACTGGATAAACAGCCTCTCCTGATACAAATAAGGAGAACTTCCCTCGCCAAAATTCATGTGCTTTTGCATCTGCCCGAAATCTTTTTGCCAAAGGATGTTCCCGTTAAAATCGAGACAATGTATTCCGCGCGAGCCAAAATAGGCATATATCCGTTCGCCGTCGGTGCAGGGCGAGTTCGATGCCCAGCTTCCCAGATCGTGAGTGCTTTCCAGCGGCATTTCGCGCGCTACCGTTGTTTCCCATTCTATTTTTCCGTTTTTACGGTCAACAAGTATAACTTTATATTCGTGGACTCTGTCGGTTTGTGAGCCCGACATCCGGCGTTCTCCTTCACTTTGTGGTCCGGGATGGGCAACGACAGCCTTTTCCTCTGTGGCCACCGCGGTTTGTACGATAATTTTGTCGCCCCAAACAATTGGAGTTGCGTGCCCTTTCCCCGGAATGGGTGTTTTCCATTTCAGGTTTTGGGTTTCATCAAATACTATGGGCGGATTTCCTTTTATGGCTGCGCCGGTACCCAGCGGCCCGCGCCACTGCGGCCACGATTTTGTCGTTTCGTCGTTTTGTGCCTGAACGGATAAAATACTTCCGGATAACCATACGGTCAGGATAAAAATCAAAATAGTTGGTTTGGTTTTCATTGCCGATAATTTTAGTTGAGCTTTTTTGACATTGAAAGCAGTTGTTGGTTTAAGCCGTTGATATGTATCAATTTTCGGTCGGATTATTCGCCGGTTCGGTTTGTCGTTTCCTTTTTCTGAAAGCGCCTGATTTTGATGTTGAAATAGGCAAACACAATCGACATCAGCGGGCTGATAATATTGAAAAAAGCATAGGGTGCGTAAGCCCAGGTATCCACACCTAAAACCCGCGACTGGGTTGCCCCGCAGGTATTCCAGGGAATTAAAACCGATGTCATTGTGCCGCTGTCTTCCAGCGTGCGGCTGAGTACTTCAGGTTTTAGCCCTTTGTCTTCATACGCTTTCCGGAACATCCTTCCCGGCACTACAATGGCCAGGTACTGATCGGAAGCGGTGGTATTAAAAAAGGCGCAGGTAACCACGGTCGATGCCACTAAACCGCCAGTGGATTTTGCGTATTTTATGATGGGGCGGGTAATCCTTTTGAGTAGTCCTGCCGATTCCATAATTCCGCCAAAAACCATCGCCGACAAAATCAGCCAAATCGTATCGAGCATTCCGCGCATTCCTGTTGTGGAGAGCAGTTCAGTCACCTTCTCATCCGACGTCGTCAGCGAAACATCGCCAAACATCGCCTGCATGACCGAAATGTAGGAGGCCTTTGTATAATTTCCGTCAATTCCTGAAACTTCGGAAATAATATGGGGCTGGAAAATAACGGCAAAAATGGCGCCCAACAAGGTACCGGCAAACAGGGCGGGTAGCGGCGGTACTTTTAAAATAATAATGGTGATCAACAATACCGGGACAAGAAAAAGCAACGGGCTGGTGTTGAACGTCCCGGAAATGGCATTCTGAACATTCTCCACATCCACAACCGCGCCGGTAAAATCGTAACGGAAACCGATTACCAGGAAAATAATCAATGTCAGTATCATCGACGGGGTAGTGG
>CAYWBV010000318.1:0-5050 GCA_964455785.1 uncultured Maribellus sp. | reverse complement strand
TTCGTTGTTATTGTCTGTCCACGGTGTAATTCAGTTCAGTTACCCCGCAGGCAAATTGCCGGGTAGTTGGCAAAAGTTTTAGTTTTATTTTGTCTTTGATGCCGGCAAACAATGGGATGCCTCGTCCAAGAATAATTGGATTCACAAACAGCCAGTAGCCGTCAATCAAGTCGAGCTGAATCAGCGAATTTGTTGCTGAGGGGCTGCCAAAAAGCAAAATATCCGGACCTGCCTGTTGTTTTATTTCATTGATTTGCTCCGAAAGGTTGTCGCCAATCACTTTTGTGTTAGTCAGGCCCGCGTCTTTTATTGTTTTTGATAAAACAACTTTGTGAACCTTTTTATACCACTTCGAATGTTCAATGTCGTGTTTGGTCGCGTCCGGTTTGTCTCCTGCTGTTGGCCAGTAATTTTCCATCATCTGGTACGTTACCCGCCCGTATAATGCAGTGTCGCCTTCGCTTATCCGCTTCCCCACATAATCAAAAATTTCGTCGTCAACTTTAACCCAGTTGAGTTCTCCGTTCGGCCCTGATACAAAACCGTCGAGCGAAAGGTGCATAAATGAAATGATTTTTCTCATCGGAAATTTTTTTTTGATCGTCAATACTTTGTTACCGTCTGTTTGCAATAACAGTTAACCTTTACGAATAACAAACAACCTGTTGGATTGTTAACGGTTACTGTACCATGAATAACGGAAATTGTTTAAGATTGGGTCGATTGCGGGCTGCTTTCCTGTGGAACCCGCCTAAGACAGGATTGGGCCGTGCCAACTGCGGAGAGGCCTGTTTATTAACGGTTTGTTGTTTCTATTATGTTGTTTTACTTTTTTTTAATCATTGTCTTCATAGTAATAGGAGTAGTCAATCCCTCTCATAAACATTTCGCGGTCGTTTATTTTTGTAGTGAGCGCTTTATTCAAAAGAGTCTTTAGAGTATCAATTTTTGTCGGACTAAGCATCATTGCGTTCATATAGTCCCGTTTGCTTATTTTACTCCAGTCAACGCATTTTTTGAGGCTTTTTTTTAGTATCAAATCCAACCATATTCGGGCGCTTCTGCCGTTACCTTCCATAAAAGGGTGTGCAATGTTCATTTCCACATATTTTTCGACAATTTCATCAAATGTAGTTTCGGGCATTGTTTCTATTTGTTTTAATGTATCGCCTAAAAAACGTGATACGGCAAACTGAAAACCTCCTTTTGAAATATTTTTCTGTCTGATTTGGCCTGCAAAGTCATACAATCCGCCAAACAAATAAGCGTGTATTTGTTGTAACCCTTTGGTTGTTCCAACCTCTAAACTGTTGATAAAAGAACTTTCAAACAAGGCATACGCTTTTGTTTTACTTTTTCCGTCTATACTTTCATCGCTGTAGGTAAACCACTCCATAAACCGGTTTGCCTTTTTGCCCGGAAATTCTTTGCCTAATGCAATAATTCCGGTGTAATCCAACATATCAGTTAAATATCGTTTACCGTCACTCGCTAAAAGTTTCAGTTGGGTAGTGGCACTAACCAACTCGCTATTTTCTTTTTTCAATTTGCCTTTAAGATATTTCCAATAGTTGCGGGTTTTGGTATAGTCGTCCTGGTCGGTAAGCACAGCTACAATATCCAATACACTAAACCACCATTTGGCGTTTTGCCCGTCCCAAACGGCCCGCACTTCGCGGTCGTTAAAAAAACGTATGGATATTTTTGTTTTACTCATCATTTCAATGTCGGTTATTCAACCGCCACAGGCTGTCAACACACCGTTCTGATTAGGCATTGTTTGCCATCAGGACGCTTGATTGTTAGCCGCTGGGTTTTATTCTGTTATCAATTCTTTTACTTTTTGTTCCAATACTTTTTTATCAGGTAAGTAAAGCTGATACTTTGAAACAAAAATCTTATTGGAAATTCCTCCAATTGCATACTCCACTAAGATGTCATTTTTATCAGCTCCTAAAACTATCCCGATAGGAGGGTTGTCTCCTTCGGTATTTTCCTCAGACTTGAAATAATTCAAATACATGTTCATTTGTCCAATATCCTGATGTTTAACGTGTTTTGTTTTCAAATCAATTAATACAAAGCACTTGAGGATTCTGTGATAAAAAACCAAATCAACATAGTAATGGTCATTGTCCAACGTTATCCGATATTGTCGGCCTACAAAAGAAAATCCTTTACCTAATTCAAGCAGAAATGTTTGAAGATTGTCTATAATTTTCTGTTCCAATTTACTTTCGGTCATTCGGTATTCTTCTGGAATCTGAAGAAATTCAAGCACATAAGGGTCTTTCATAATGTCTTTAGGTTCTGCTACAATTAGTCCATTTTCTGAAAGTTTCAGGATTCCACTTTTATCCTGGCTTAATGCCAATCTTTCAAATAATGACGAACTTATTTGCCGTTTTAATTCCCGTACACTCCAGTTTTCATTGACCGCTTGCTTTTCATAAAACCCTCTTGCGTGGTCATCTGAAACAGCAAGTAATTCAGCATAATGTGTCCATGTCAATTTTCCAGTCACTGACTGGAAAATCTGATACTTTAAATAGAATTGCCTCATTAAATATATATTGCTCTTGCTGAATCCTTTGCCAAATTTTGATTTTAAGTCCTTTGAAAGGTTTGTCAGTAACGAACTCCCATATTCGGCTTTCTCATTTCCATGTTGTTCATATTCAACAATAAATTTGCCAATATCCCAATTGGCTTTCAGTAATTCATTATTTACTGCCTGAATTGCTCTTTGTCTGGCGTTTTCAATTGTAATTCCTATTGAATCAACAAGTTTATGATATATTTCGATATTTTGAATCTTCACATCCATAGTCAATATCTCTCCCAAAAATACAAAATCAAATCATGATAGCTCATTTAATTGCTGTGGTTCTTCGGCAACGGTCACTTGCAAGTTGTCATTTCGGATTTCGGAGAACGTCAATGTCCGGCAGTACTGAGCGACAATGCGAGAATCAGCAGTTGCTAACCCCACCAACCCCGCTCTGAAATATGTACTTTGCCAGGCGTTCGTATTTTTATTCTTTCAAAATTTTATCAATGATTTTCTTGGTTTAACAATGTCCCGGTTTCCATATCAACAATTAATTCAGAATTTAAAGAATCTTCATTTATCTTGTTAAAAACTAAATACCTTTCTTGTTTGATTTGGTTTTTTACGTTTTGTTTTTTGTCTTGTTGAAGTCTGATATTTTTAAATATAATCCCGGATTCTATTTCTGTCCTGTAGTTGCCGCACGAAGCAGAAATCATGTTGTATTGGTTCCCTTTATTCAAGTCAAGAAAGTTGTATTTACCCTTAAAATAAATTGAATCAGATTTGAAAAACTGAACCGTTTCTATGGCATTCAAATTTTCTATGTCATAGCAGAAAAGTCCATAGTCAAGTGCATTTACTAAAAGGTATTTGCCATTTTCAATTAGCTTATACGCATAAAGGACACCACTTTGTGCGTCTTGCGCTAAACCTCTTTGCGTTGGCTTGAATGGTCCGATAATTTGATTGGAACTGCAATTGAGTATAAAAAACTTATAACGACCGCCAATAATTGCCATTGGATTTTCCCCGACGTTTCTTGTCATAAACTTATAAGGGTCGTACTCTTTTTCCAATTCTACTTTATTTAATTCATTGTTCTTTAAATCTTTGATGGTCAAAAATTGTAATTCTCCAGGTTCATTTTGGTTTAATTCAAAAATCTTGTTGCCGACAGTCAAAGACTTATCATCCATTTTCTGGCAAAAAGAACTTAAATAAAGAATTAAAGTTAATATTGTTAATATCAGTTTCATTTATTAGCAATTCAATATGACGCCTAAGTTTGAAAGCTACACGCAGAGACGGATTGCGGGCGATTTCCTGCCATCTCGCCTAAAGCGAGACGAACGGAAAGATGCCCGCCGAAAACCACCGCTGCCGCACTTGACGGGTAGCTGAAGTTAGCAGCAGAACTCCATTTTCCTGTCATATTTTGCGTCAATTTTAATCAGTTTTTTTACTATCCTTATGAAATTGTGTTTTAAAAAAATAGCTAAAAGATAATACCATCGTCGTATCAAAATCTATAATTTTAGAATTGCCATATTGAGAATTCTCTGTGTTAATCGGTCTCTCAATTGTTTGTTGACTCTTTGCCAGAAGATTGATTCTGAATTTGGAATTTATCGAATAAGAAACTCCTGCTGCACCCGAAAGATAAAACAGATTCCTGCGTTCAATATCCTGATATTGTGCGCCTCCAGAAGAAGTCGCGTCGTCATTACTTTTAGATAATCCAAATCCAAGTCCAGCTTCTATTAATGGCAAAAACTTCCGATTTCCAAAATACTGTCGGGCAAAGACTCCATACAAAGTTGATCTGTATCGATTTGTATTGTGGTCATAATCTTCTAGTCTGGAAACAGTCTTGTGATATTGAAAGTCCGCTCCAACAACAAAATTATTGAAAGCAACATAACCAACTCTTGGCGCAATAGAATAACCAAGATTATTCCACGCCAAAGAACTGTGAGTAACTCCGTCACTATAATTTTTGATGTAATTTTCCGTTGAACCGAATGAAATTCCAGTAGTTCCAATAAATGCCGAATTTCGTCCAAGACTAATACCTCCTTCAACCAGATAGAAACCTTTGTTGATTTGAGCTGTCAAGTTCAACGAAATAATAAAAGTCAAAATGAGAAATTCAATTTTTTTCATGTTGTTAATGTCTATGTGTGATGCGCCATGTTTTGCAGCTAACTATGTAATCCCCCGAAGTTATTCCACTTTTCTATTGTTTTTTCTCTCCTTTTATTTCTGTTTTCACATTCGGCCTTTCCCACGGGAAACCGGCAGCCGTTAGGGACCACAAGCTTCAAGCCGCAAGCTTTGGCGTTTCGAAGACCAACTTCACTGTTTCGAAGACCAACTTTACTGTTTCGAAGGCCAACTTTACTGTTTCGAAGGCCAACTTTACTGTTTCGAAGACCAACTTCACTGTTTCGAAGGCCAACTTTACTGTTTCGAAGGCCAACTTTACTGTTTCGAAGA
>CAYWBV010000317.1:0-5109 GCA_964455785.1 uncultured Maribellus sp. | reverse complement strand
ATAAAATTGCCGATCCTTCAGCAGGTTCCTATTACATTGAAACACTGACCGATTCACTTGCTGAGCAAGCATGGAAACTGTTCCTTGAAATTCAGGAAAAAGGTGGTTTTATAGCTGCTTTCCGCGAAGGATTCATTCAGAAAGAAATAAAAACAATGGCTGCAAAACGTGATCAAAACATCGCATTGCGCCGCGAAAACCTACTCGGTACCAACCAGTTCCCGAATTTTACTGAAAAATTAGACAAAGAACTGGATGCCTCGGTTTTCCAACCCATGAATTTTACTGAAGAAGGTGCTGAAGTTGAAACGTTAAAACCGTACCGAGGAGCGCAGGCTTTTGAAGCGTTGCGTTACAAAACCGACGTGTATTCGAAAGAGAACAAACGTCCGCTGGCTTTTATGCTTACCATCGGAAACCTTGCTTTCCGCAAAGCACGCGCCCAGTTTAGCTGCAACTTTTTTGCCGTTGCCGGGTTCGAAGTAATCGACAATAACGGATTTGCAACTGCTGAAGAAGGCGTTGCCGAAGCAAAAGCAAAAGGTGCTGAAATTGTGGTTGTTTGCAGCTCGGATGATGAATATGCTGAAATTGCACCAAAAGTTGCTGAACTGCTCAACAATGAAATTTTGGTAGTTGCCGGAAACCCGGCCTGTAAACCAGAACTGGAAAGCAAAGGAATTACCAACTTCATTCATGTGAAAAGTAATATTCTGGAAGAGTTGAAAGGGTATCAAAATAAGCTCGGAATTTAATATTTAGACACAAGTAGCAAGACACAAGTAGCAAGAAAAAAATGCATAATTATTTGGAATTGAAAATATGGCAACGTTCAAGAGATTTGGTAAAACATGTTTACCAATTGACGGAATCATTTCCAGGCAATCAACAATATGGATTGACAAGCCAGATGCAAAGAGCTGCCATTTCCATCCCTTCAAATATTGCTGAAGGTGCCGGACGAAATTCAAACAAAGAATTTATACGTTTTTTAGATATTGCAAATGGTTCTGCGTTTGAACTTGAGACTCAATTATATTTAAGTAACGATTTAGGTTATGCAGATGTTAATCAAGTCGAAAATATAATTTCAGAATTAAAAGAAATCCAAAGAATGATATTCAAACTCAGGTCAAGTCTTGATTCTTGATACCTGATACTTGATTCTTTAAAATAAAAAAAGATGAAACCGAATTTCAAAGAAATAAATATCAAAGCAGCAAACCAGCAGGAAAATGCTTCGGACTGGACTGCAAAAAACAACATTAAAAAAGATTGGTTAACACCGGAACAGATTCCGGTGAAACCGGTTTATACCAAAGAAGATTTGGAAGGGATGGAGCAACTGAATTATGCCGCTGGCGTGGCGCCGTTCCTTCGCGGGCCGTATTCTTCAATGTACGTGATGCAACCCTGGACCATCCGCCAGTATGCAGGTTTTTCAACCGCCGAGGAATCGAACGCGTTTTACCGCCGTAACCTGGCCGCCGGACAAAAAGGTTTGTCGGTTGCTTTCGACCTTGCCACACACCGTGGTTACGACTCTGACCACCCGCGTGTTATTGGCGACGTTGGAAAAGCCGGTGTGGCCATCGATTCCATTCTCGACATGAAAATCTTGTTCGACCAGATTCCCCTCGATAAAATGTCGGTATCGATGACCATGAACGGAGCTGTTTTGCCGGTTCTTGCATTTTATATCGTAACCGGACTGGAACAGGGTGCAACGTTGGAACAACTTTCGGGAACCATCCAAAATGATATTCTGAAAGAATTTATGGTGCGTAACACGTACATTTACCCGCCTGATTTTTCGATGAAAATCATCGCCGATATTTTTGAATTCACTTCGAAGAACATGCCGAAGTTTAATTCAATCTCCATTTCGGGCTACCACATGCAGGAAGCCGGTGCCACTGCCGATATTGAAATGGCGTACACACTGGCCGACGGTTTGGAATATCTCCGCGCCGGAATCAACGCCGGAATGGACATTGATGCTTTCGCACCGCGTTTGTCATTTTTCTGGGCAATTGGAATGAACCATTTTATGGAAATCGCCAAAATGCGCGCCGCCCGTATGATTTGGGCCAAACTGGTAAAACAGTTCAACCCGAAAAATCCAAAATCGATGGCGCTGCGCACCCACTCGCAAACGTCGGGCTGGTCGTTGACCGAGCAGGATCCGTTCAACAACGTTGGACGTACGGCAATTGAAGCGATGGCCGCAGCGCTGGGGCACACCCAAAGTTTACACACCAACGCACTCGACGAAGCAATTGCGTTGCCAACCGATTTCTCGGCCCGTATTGCACGAAATACCCAGATTTATCTTCAGCAGGAAACTGAAATCTGCCGTTCGGTTGACCCGTGGGCAGGCTCGTATTATGTTGAAACATTAACACACGAACTGGCGCAAAAAGCCTGGGCGTTAATCGAGGAAGTTGAAAAACTCGGAGGTATGGCAAAAGCCATCGAAACCGGCGTTCCGAAAATGCGTATCGAAGAAGCTGCTGCCCGTGCCCAGGGAAGAATCGACAGCGGAACACAAACCATTGTCGGCTTGAATAAATACCGATTGGAAAAAGAAGACCCGATTGATATTCTTGAAATTGACAACACTGCAGTTCGTTTGTCGCAAATTGAAAGGTTGAAAAAATTACGCGCCGGACGCAACGAAGCAGAAGTTCGCGAAGCGCTGGATGCAATTACAAATGCAGCCGCATCGGGGAAAGGAAATTTACTGGCGCTGGCTATCGATGCAGCAAAAAAACGTGCATCTTTGGGTGAAATTTCGGATGCCTGCGAAAAAGTGGCAGGACGTTATAAAGCAGTAATCAGAACAATTGAAGGCGTGTACAAATCGGAAATACAAGGAAGGGACGAGTTTAAGGAAGCTCAGGAACTGGCTAAAAAATTTGCTGAAATGGAAGGTCGTCAGCCCAGGATAATGATTGCCAAAATGGGTCAGGACGGTCACGATCGCGGAGCAAAAGTAGTTGCAACCGGTTATGCTGACATCGGTTTCGACGTGGACATGGGACCGCTGTTCCAGACACCGGAGGAATCGGCCAAACAAGCCGTTGAAAACGACGTGCATGTGGTGGGCGTTTCTTCGCTGGCAGCCGGACATAAAACGCTGGTTCCGGCTATTATCGAGGAACTGAAAAAACTGGGCCGCGACGATATTATGGTAATTTGCGGTGGCGTTATCCCGGCACAGGATTACCAGTTCTTATATGACGCCGGAGCAGTTGCCATTTTTGGCCCTGGAACAAGCGTTGCTGCTGCCGGTAAAAAAATCCTTGAGATTTTAATTGAGGCGTATAAAGAATAGGAAGCCTCTCCCCGGCCCTCTCCAAAGGAGAGGGAGTAAGAAAAGAAAAAAATGATGTGAGATAGAAAGCCGGTTCCGGGAGGGGCCGGCTTTTTTTTGGGTGATGCGGTTTGAAACCGCATTTTAAAAACGGCGATTAAAAATCGCCGCACCCAGAAAAGATAGAACTGATTTTGAGAGGAGCTGGCATTTTTATTACAAACATGTATTGATGAACATTTGCATATATCACTTAACTTTATATAAAATTTTTATATGAAGTATCCTAAAGCAGTTTACCACTACACCAGCATCGAAAAATTAGTTTTAATACTTGGTACCTTCCAGCTAAAAATGAATACATTAAAAAATGTAAATGATCCTCGTGAAAGAATGAAAATCTTTCCTGTAGTAGATGTTAAAGCTAAAAATGCGTATAAAGGATTACGATTTTTGCAAAAAAGAGATATTAATACCAATACTATTACTTGTTTTTCCGGAGACTCAAAAGAAACAAAAGGATTTGATCTGCCAACAATGTGGGCACATTATGGAGATAATTACAGAGGGGTTTCATTAAAAATTTGCCCTGTTACTTTTATGGAAGAAAATAAAGGAGCTCTATCTTTTGATAAAGTGTGTTATGAAAAACCTGTTGCAAAAATTACTGTTGAAGGTGAAATGTCACTTGAAGAGTTAAGACGACTTTTATTTTTTTCAAAGAGACCAGAC
Organism: uncultured Maribellus sp.; assembly: GCA_964455785.1. Taxonomy (GTDB): domain Bacteria; phylum Bacteroidota; class Bacteroidia; order Bacteroidales; family Prolixibacteraceae; genus Draconibacterium. The sequence goes on along the minus strand of CAYWBV010000317.1, from coordinate 1,061 downwards.
TGGAATTCGGAACAGGAGTGGCGGTTATTATCCATAAATAATCAAAAAATGTGTAATATTCAAAAATCATTGAAAGCAATTATTTTGGGGCTTGATTTCAATTATGCTTTTCTTCCCTGCATCAAAAAACTAATTGAAGGGAAAGAGATAATGATTCAACAATTAAAATTGGACAATGATTCACAGAACTTTTATGTCGAAACCATTTTTCATGAATAAATACTTTTCGTCAAGAATCCAATCAAAAATAAGTTTTCTCATTTCCAAATAGGTCGGAAAACGTAATTCTTCTGTTGTGTCCAGGTGTCAGAAACATTTGAAATTCTTATTTGAATATTGTATCCGGAGGCGTTCTTAAAAAAACAGGATTGGGTTGAGACCCATCGTTGGCAAACAAAAAAAACGCCGTTGATCAAACGGCGTTGCTAATCTGGTACTATATTCTCCCAAAAAATTACTCTTTGACCAACAGCCAAATATCCGAATACTTCGGGAAAGCCTGCCTAACCTGAGCAATTCTGCTGCGAGCTTCCTGTTCAATTTTGTACGAGTTGACACAAACACGGTAATAACCGGTTTCGCTGTGAAGGATGATCGGTGTAAAACCTTCACCCAACAATGTTTCGCGATAGTTTTTAGCATTGTCCAACTGGCTGAACGAACCGATAATAACAAAAAAACTGTTGGATTCGTTTTGCGATTTGTCTTCCTGCTGCGTAAACGAAATCTGTTCTTTCCGAACTGAAACCGGGCTTTCTGAAACCGCTTTTGTGGCTGGTTCGCTGGTTACCGTTTCGTTGCCGGTTGGTACAGAAAATACTTTGGGCTGGGTTGTCGGGTCGGTGGTGTACGGCGACTGGGCCGCTTGTTTTGTTGTTTTACATGCTGTAAACGCCAAAACCATTACAATTGCAAAAAAGATTATCCGGTTCATTTTTTTAAAATTTTTTCGTTTCAAAATTATGCTAAGATATAATAATCCAATTCGCCCGAAACAGGAGTTGGATGGAAGTTTTAAACAACCTGTTGTTTGCAAAAATCAGCCGACAACCGGCAATATT
>CAYWBV010000316.1:0-5124 GCA_964455785.1 uncultured Maribellus sp. | reverse complement strand
CCTATCCGGGAGCCGGGAAAAAGAATCTGCTTGTTGCATAATGATATTTGCCATAGTTTCAGGAAAGACAAAATGAGTATCGGGTGTTTCTTTTTGAAATCATTATTGTCAGGTAAAACATCAAAATTGATATAACTAATATTTCGCTGCCATGCAGCTTTTTTTAAATGATTGAAATAATTTTACAGGACACCAATGAAATTCAATCAAAAAAAGTAACTTGTCTGCACAAAAAATCAAAATCGTGAAAAAAAGAAAAAAGAGACATATAAAATCGGTGAAAACAGGAACCTTCAATAAAAAAACATTAAAAAACGCCATTCTTTCCGTGTTATATGAAGAACCGTCGAAAACCGTAAATTACAAACAGGTATCGACATTACTGGGAGTAAAGGACCACGAAGCGCGCAAACTGGTAAATGTTGTTTTACTGGAGTTGAAAGAGGATGAATATTTAGACGAAATTTCGAGAGGGAAATATAAACTGAAAGCCAAAACCGGCACGGTCTGCGGAATTGTGGATCTTCAGCCGCAGGGTTTTGCATACGTTAACAGCGAAGAAGTCGATCGACCGGTGCTGGTTTCAGCGCGCAACCTGAAACACGCCATGGAAGGCGACAAAGTAAGGCTCCATTTATATGCCAGCCGGAAAAAACACGATTTGGAGGGCGAAGTCATCGAGATCATCGAACGGGCCAAATCGATTTTTGTGGGAACAATACAAACCTCGCGAAATTTTGCCTTTTTAGTCCCCGCAGGAAAAGTTGGCTTCGATATTTTTATTCCTCTCGAAAAACTGAACGGGGCAAAAAACGGACAAAAAGCCATTGTCCAGATTAACGAGTGGCCCGCCAATGCGCGCAGCCCGTTTGGTTCGGTTATCGAAGTTTTGGGCGATGCAGGCAACAACGATGCCGAAATGCACGCCATCCTTGCAGAATTTGAACTACCCCATAAATTTCCGGAGAATGTGGATAAAGCGGCCGAAAAAATTTCACTTGAAATTTCTGAAGAAGAATATAAAAACCGACGCGATTTCAGGAATGTAACCACCTTTACTATCGACCCCGAAGACGCCAAGGATTTTGACGACGCACTTTCGTTGCAGAAACTCGAAAATGGGAACTGGGAGGTGGGAGTCCACATTGCCGATGTTACCCATTATGTTACACTTAATTCCATCATTGAAGAAGAAGCACAAAACCGGGCCACTTCGGTTTATCTTGTCGACCGTGTGGTTCCCATGCTTCCCGAACGGCTGTCGAACGGAGTTTGTTCGCTGCGGCCCAACGAAGACAAACTTTGTTTTTCGGCGGTTTTCGAATTAAATGAAGAAGCTGACGTTTTAAAAGAGTGGTTCGGGAAAACGGTAATCCATTCCAACCGGCGGTTTACTTACGAGGAAGCACAGGAAATTATAGAAACCGGAACCGGAGAACTGGCAGAAGAAGTATTAAAACTAAACGAACTGGCCCAAAAACTACGCGACAACCGGTTCAAAAAAGGCTCCATTGCATTCGATCGAATCGAAATAAAATTCAACATCGATGAAAAAGGGAAACCGCTTTCTGTATATTTTAAAGAGGCTAAAGATTCCAATAAACTGATTGAAGAATTTATGTTGCTGGCCAATAAACAGGTCGCTGAGTTCCTCGGAAAACCGAAACCCGGTAAACCAGCCAAAACGTCGGTTTACCGCATCCACGACAAACCCGACCCCGACAAATTGGTTTCGTTCAACACGTTTATTCACCGCTTCGGATACGGAATCCAGCTTTCAACACCAAACGCCATTTCCAGCTCGCTGAATAACCTGCTAAACAATGTAAAAGGGAAAAAGGAACAAAATGTGGTGGAAACACTGGCCATCCGGGCAATGGCAAAAGCTGCTTATTCAACACGAAACATCGGGCATTACGGGCTATCTTTTGAATATTACACGCATTTTACATCGCCAATCCGTCGTTATCCGGATATGATGGTACACCGGCTGTTGGAAAAATATCTGGACGGTGGGCGATCGGTTAACGAACAAAAATTTGAAAACCTTTGCAAACATTCGTCCGACATGGAAGCGAGGGCAGCCAACGCAGAAAGAGCTTCGGTAAAATACAAACAGGTTGAATTTATGCAGGATCATATCGGGAAAATTTATCCCGGGGTAATTTCCGGAATTACCGATTGGGGAATTTATGTGGAGCTGGAAAACAAAATCGAAGGAATGGTACCCATTCGCGAGTTGGATGACGATTTTTATATTTTCGACGAACGAAATTACGCCCTGGTCGGTCGCCACAAGCATAAAACCTACCAACTGGGCGACGAAGTGACGGTAAAAATATGGCGTACCAACCTGGAAAGAAAACAGCTCGATTTTTTGTTGACAAAAAAAGATAACGGATACGGTTTCGAATTATAAACCATAAATTATCAGCCATTTAAATACAACACCGATAAACACAAAGGCTGTCGTCTTTTACGTTTAAAAAGTCAAAACTGAATAACGGGAAAAATATTTAGTTATATTTGTTTCCTTGTTTTAAGCAGATAAACAGATAAAAAATGCAAATCAACCACGAAAACGGGACAAAAAAAGATCTAAACAGAGAGAATATCCTCAAAATTGCCCGTGAAATTTTCAGCAAATACGGCTATAAAAAAACTACCCTCGACGATATTGCCAATGCCGTGAGAAAAGGGAAAAGTTCGCTTTATTACTATTTCAAAAGCAAAGAAGATCTTTTCCAGGCGGTTATTATGAAAGAGGTCGAAATTCTTGCCCATGAACTGGAAATAGTGATCAACCGCAACACCGACCCTGTGGATAAACTTCGCGATTACATCCTGACCAAACTTTCCGCTTTCCGCGGTCTCGCCAATTTCTACCATGCGATTGAAAGCGATGTAACCGCGGTCGATTTTATCGATGAAATCAAACAACGTTACGAACAGGACGAAATCAGGATGATAAAACGGATTTTGATTGAAGGCGTGCGGAAAAACGAATTTGAAATTTACGATTTTAACCTCGCTGCCATCGGGATTACTACAGCCATCAAAGGACTGGAAATGCCGCTGACAGCAGGCAACTACGGTAAAGTAAACCTGGAGCGCAGTGTTGACATCATCCTGAAAATTGTGTGCTACGGGATAATGAAACGATAGTAATATAGTTTGAAATATAAAAGAAAGGCCGGTTCATTAACCAGCCTTTTCTCAATCAACCTAAACCTAAACTAAACCAAAAACCAAACCATCTTATGAGTAAGTATTTTTTTAAATCTACTTTTATCTATAAACACCGTTCAAAAAAAAAGGTTTAGAAAAATCTGTATTTTTTTAGAATTTTCTAATTCTTAAGAGAATTTAAATATTCCCGCTGTTCTGTTTCAAAAACAAAAAAGCTCCAGTTTGTGATTCTATTTCAATTCAATAATCATTGCCGATCTTGCCGGAATTTTTATTTCTGAAAGGTTTAAAATTTTGGACGAAGTAATTATTTCTTTCCCCGAAGAAAAGCCATTTATTATTTCAGAGAACCGATCGGTCGAAAGCACTTTTTCACTTTCATTTTTATTCAGGACGATCATCACTGTTTCTGCGTCGTTGTACCTGAAATAAGTATAAGTTCCGTCTTCCGGCACAAAGTGTTTCATTTTTCCGGAGTGGATCACTGGTTTATTCTTCCGCCAGTTTTGAATCGTTGAAACAAACTCCTGCATTTCCTTTTGTTCTGTTGTTAGCCCGGCGCCGGTAACCGCATTTATTTTATGGTCGGCCCAGCCTCCCGGGAATTCAGCGCGAATATCTCCGTGATGGTCGCCCGGGTGTTTCATTAAAATCTCGGTTCCGTAATAAATTTGCGGGATTCCGCGGGTGGTTAAAAAATAGGCTACTCCCATTTTAAGCAAATTCACATCTTCGCCTACCTGCACATAAAACCTCGACATATCGTGATTGTCGGGGAAAACGACCAGGTTGTCCGCATCGGCATATTGAAAATCGTTGGCCAAGGTTTCGTACAACTGAACCAGCCCTGTGCCCCAGGTTTCTTCGTTTTTTAGTGCCGAAGCAACCGCACTTTGAAGCGGAAAATCCATCAGTGACGGAAGAAAACACTGATATCCGTCGGAATTCACTTTTCCTTTCTGCCAGTAGGAAACAATAGCCGGATTGAGGCTCCATTCCTCGCCAACAATGTTAAAATCGGGGTACTCGTCGAGCACTCTTTTTGTCCAATCCGCCATCATATTTTTGTCGGGGTAGGGCCAGGTGTCCTGTCTGATTCCCTCCAATCCAACGTATTCAATCCACCAGATGCTGTTCTGAATGAGGTATCTTGCCATAAATGGATTACGCTGGTTGAGGTCGGGCATGGTTGGCACAAACCAACCATTTGCCATAACAGACCGATCAGCTTCCGAGGCGTGCGGGTCCTGGTTCACCGTGCGCCGGTGGCTGGTGATCTTATAATCCGGGTAATTGTTGATCCAGTCGGGCATGGGCATATCGTCCATCCACCAGTGTTCCGAACCGCAATGATTAAAAATCATATCCATAATCAGTTTCATTCCGCGTTTATCTAATTCGTCGTTTAGTTCGCGGTATTCTTCGTTGGTACCGTAACGGGGATCAACTTTGTAAAAATCGGTAGTGGAATAGCCGTGATATGAAACCCGTGTCATGTTGTTTTCGAGAACCGGATTGAGCCAAACTGCTGTAAAACCCATCTTCTGAAGGTAATCGAGCGAGTTGATAATTCCGCGGATATCGCCACCGTGGCGCCCGTCGCGATCGTTACGATTGGGTTTTTCTTTTGTTCCCTCCACCCAGTCGTTTTGCGGGTTTCCGTTGACAAACCGGTCCGGGGTAATCAAATAAATCACATCCGAACTGTTAAACCCACTGCGGCTGGCCGAATCTTTTTCGCGTGCTTTCAACTCATAACGGTAGGTTTCGATGGTTTTATTGCCTTTTTTAAACTGAATTTCAAAACTCCCCGGCAGCACATTCTCCGATAGTTTCAGATCAATAAACAGATAATTTGGATTTTGCACTTTCGAAACCGAAACCAGTTCAACTCCCGGGTATTGTATTGAAATATCGGTTGCAGCAATGTTCCTG
>CAYWBV010000315.1:0-5125 GCA_964455785.1 uncultured Maribellus sp. | reverse complement strand
AATGCTTATTTTCAAGATGATATTGATATATTCAAATTTTTGTCATGTACTTAGTCAATTTTTACATAATACTGACGAAGTTAGAATTTTTTGACTGAAATCGTAATACCGATTTGTATTTGAAATTGCCCAATCAATTCACTTCATTCCTTATTGTGTTTCAAATATCAACAGGCCTGTCCGGCTGCGCTGCCAGGCGGACAAAGTAAGAACCTGGCAGGAGCTCCAACAAGATGAAGTTAGCAGAAGGGATACTGAAGGATACATGCGACCCGCTTAAAACGTACCGGATATTTTTCCTTTTCTACCGGTTTTTAATTCTTCGCGGTATTCCAAAACTGATTTACAAATCTAAAATAAACATGGTGCTACTCTTATGCCAATCAGTTCTTATGCTTGTGGGTGTCAAAAAATTGTCGTGTAAGTTTTACTACCTTTTATTAGTCAAAATTATTCTTTTATAGCGGGTCAATGCCGGTATTCCATTGTCAGTAACTTTCAGGATAATATGAATGGTGCCTCCTGAGTTTAATCCGGGCATAATCAACGATGCTTTGGGGCCGTTTGATTTCAGTTGAACCTGCCCCTCAAAATTGCCAGCTTCAGGATATAGCATCCATTCGAAACGGAGTTGGTTCCCATCCGGATCTTTGGTTTCTGAGGCATCAAACCAGATCGTTTTCCCCGGCTTTAAACGGATGCTCAACGCTTCTTTTTTCGAAAATCCATTAACTGAAACCCAAGGGGCATGATTGGCACTACTGTAATCTTTCACACACCAGTCCATTCGGGCAGCAAAATCACGCTGAAAATCATCCCGCCAACGGTGAATGGTCACATTTGCATTTTTTTCGCCCGGAATCGTTACATCACTGTAGTAGCCGGCATCATTTTTTTTGTACCGGCCACCCCATCCTCCATATTCGGGATGTTCGGCACAATTCAATCCATTTTTCAGGAAAAAAAACCAGGAGGGTGTATCCCCTTCCTTAAGTGCTCCATGTGGATTTGGAGCAGTCCACGTTTTTGTTGGATACAGTGCCCCCAGTGCGCCATGTTCTTCTATTACGTGTTCTTTCAACCATTGCAGGGATGTAAGGCTTTCATCCCCACCTAAAAACATTCCCCTGTATATTCCATCCCATCCATCATTTCCTTCCTGTTCTTCAGGTGCTTTGGACAAAATGTAAAAAAGTGCAGGATGTTCGTTTATAATTTTTCCGAAAATATGATCCTGATCCATAATATCATACACCCTTATTCCGGAAATAAATTTCTGGTACTCTCTTTTTGTACGACTATTCTTTACTTTCCAGAGTGCCTGGGCCAAATCAGTCTGGCCGCCGAAAATGCAAATATTCAGCTGTCGTTTGTCTTTTTTATCAGCCATTCGGATGATCCATTCCGAGCCTTCCGTGTCTTTTCCTTCGCCCACGTGGTTCCATCCTCTTTGGGGATTTCCGCTTTTTACAACAGACAATAACTTCTCCTGAGCAGGGTAATTTTTATCGTGTTTAATCAGGTTTGGAAACACCTGCCCGTATCCGTAAATAATTTTTTCAATTTCTTCCGGATAAATAATATCTCTTCCAAGTTCGCCGGGAACCCCAGCAGCTGAACTAATAAATCCTTCAATATCAAATTCGTTCGTGTAAACCATCAGCCGAATAAGGGACTGTTTATCGTCGGGGTCACCTCCAATGTCGGTGGTAATAAGGATTCGTGGCGGTTGACCGATCGCCGGGACCGACATTACAATACTTAAAAAAAGTTGAATAACTAAGTTTTTTACCATGATTTATTTAATGGCTAAATTTTCAATAAAATCAGCATGCGATAATCCTTTGTTGGCATTTTTTTTCCACGGATTCCAAACCTTGCTTACCAAATCGAGGTCACCATCTCCATCAACGTCGCCTGGTATAATATCATGTCCTCCAAGTCCATTATCAAATAGTACCTGTTCTTCCCAACCATTTCCGATATCGGTGAAAATATACCAGCGAGGGGAGTGTAATGTGGTGTCCTGTGCCATCATATCTTCCTGGTCGACCGTAATTATGTCCATGTATCCATCCATATTAAAATCACCAATACTCAGTGAGTGAAGGGAACATCTTAATCCATCGGCCTTTAACGGGAGAAGGTTCAATTTCCATTCGCTTCCGTCACCACGAAGATTTTCGATAATCCCTGCTTTTGCATGCACATCGTCGCACTCAGTAAAAGCAATATCGTTGTCGCCGTCGCCATCGCAGTCGGCAATTATACTCCGGGTCGATTTTCCGTAAGGGAGAGTACCCGTAAAAAGTTCAGGAAAATTAAAAGAATTTTTCACCCATGTTAGTCCCCCGTCTCTGTTTTCAAACCAGGCAAAGGCATTAAAGATATCCTGGTCTCCGTCTCCGTCAAGGTCTCCAACTCCGCCAGGGGAAAAACCTCCGTGAATTTTGGGGCGGTAAGAGGTATGGTCCGGATCAACCACCGTTCGTTTCCACAACTCGCCGGGTACAGAATTAATACTATACCAAAAAAAACCGATATCCTGTCCCTGCGTCAGAATATCTGTTTTACCGTCGCCGTCGATATCAACGGCAATCAAATCATGGAGTTCAAGGTTATTTTTTTCTCCATTTTCAATTTTGAAAGAAGGATCATACAGATACATGGAAAAACGATAATTCCCTTCGTTCCTGTACCATACTCCTGCGCTGACAATATCGGTATGCCCGTCGTTGTCAACATCTGTTGCAGCAGCGCCAAGGCTGGTGAAGGGAACCTCTCCAATCTGAACCGTCGTCCACAAAGTATCGTTTTTTACGAAAAGATAAAGTCCGTTGGGTTTTGAACCTACAGTCATGTCCAAATCCCCGTCGTTATCGTAATCCGCAAGGGTTTGTACTCCGTTTACCCATCCTGTAGGAAGCGAATCGTTTATAAAATGATGTTCGAAAGAAAAAACCGGTAACTTTTGTTTCTTGTTGCAGGAGATATTAAACGCCAAAAGCATTACTATCAGAATACTATTTCCAATTTTTAAATACTTTTTCATGAATCCCATATTTCAAATTTTCTCAGTATCTAATCCAATTCGTTTTATAGAAAGTTTTAGTTTTTCTGAATCAGAAGTACCCAATCCTCGCCAACATGCGCAGGTTTGGCGAAGATTTTCATTCTGCCTTTCCACCGGATAGTTTCCTCCGCTGTGGAACTGTCAACCGTATCAAACGATTCAACCCGATACTTGCCCCGCGGCACCGAAATCGCGATATTTCCGGCCGCATCGGGCTGGTAGATGATATACTCACCGGGACCGGCAAGGCAAAAACCGGTTGAACAGAATGTGGAATCGGAGCACGGCAACAGTTTCACCATATCCATTTTAGCAGCATAACGAAGAATATCGCCCATACTTTTCCGTTGTGGATCGAAATGCGGGAAGGTTGCCACGCCTTTCACCGGATGGTTGGGGGTTGGCTTCTGATCGTACCACCCGGTATCGTATGCATCCATGTGTACTACATGATTTCCGCGTGTGAAGGACTTCCATATCCAGTTTCGCTGTTCAATCGGTGTGAAATCTGAAAACATATTTCCGATGTGGTCGCTATCGAGGATAACCGGCTTTTTTAAACGAACATCCGGTTCTGGCGGTTTGGTTACAAAAATTTCGTCGTGACTTTTCCATTGTACCAACGCGCCCGGACAATATGAGTCGGCGGCGGTTCTCCATTCTGCATCGTTACTTCCGCCATAGGCCAGGCTTTCCAGTATAAGATGCTGCTTGGGCATATCCCGTTCTTTTTCCCGGATATAATCAACTACATGGTCTTTCCACGGAAGGCCACTGTGTGCGATTTCGTTGCCTACTTCCCAAATGATGTTATCAAAACCATTAAGGGTCTCCACCATTTTATCGATATACATTTCCTGGAACTTCACAATATCAGGATTATCCAGCGAGTGCACTTTTATTCCGTACCCGATTTCTTCCGGATCTCCGTCAATTCCGTTAACATTGTTGGCTTTGTTCATTGGGTGGTTCACCCAATCGGGTTTCGAACCAATATTACAGCCGCTCCAGCCCTGAAAGAGCATTACTCCGCAATAGATCCCTCTCGACGATCCCGCTTCAACAAAAGAACGGACAAGCTGAAAATACGCCGGATTCAGTTGCACAAGATCGTATTTTCCGGTGGAATCTGTCTGCCAAATATCAACATCACCCGAATGTTCCCACATCCAAAGCCGGATGTAATTGTGGTTCCAGTACTCCAAAAAGTCAAGATACTTATTGAACTTTTCAAGGTTCCAATCATTGGGGACCCACTGTCTGCCCACCTCTTTGCGCATCCATGTATGTGAGCTTGCAAAAACGATCGTCTTCCCGGTGTCGTCGGTAAAATATCGCCAGTTTTGAGGATGTGTTCTAAGTGGCGACGATGCACTGACAGGCGAATGGCATATCAGAAAAACAAATGCCGATACAAACAGTGCGGTGATTATTTTTTTCATCTTCTGTTTAATTTTATTCTGTTTGTCAACAAATTCCTTTATTGATTATCCGGATTTACCAATTCCGCTTCTCTGAAGACGGCTATTATCTTCTCCTTGTCGAGGTCCAGTTCCAGGTAGTGGCGATCTCCGGCGGGAATAACAATTGACCCGTTTTTTTCCTGAACAGGAATTTTTTTTCCCAATTCCCTAAACAAATGTACGTTGCGCGCGTCAGTTGCCAGCACCAACTGGCCTTCGCCCGAATTGTGGCTGTAAACCACATAGTTTTTCCCTGAACGGTTAAAAACAAACGCACGGATATCCTTATTTCCACGGGCGGCGTCTTCAATTTGTTCATACTGCCGGAGTTCAAATTTACCGTTTTCATCAACGAGCAGGATGTGTTCCCGGAACGGGTCTTTCATCGCCTCCTTTTGCTCTTCGCTGAAAAAATTACTTAGCCGGGCGTCTTCCCATCGTCTGAAAACTTCGAGGTTGTCTGCCGTCCGGGGGTGCTGTTCCAAAGATTCGAGCCTGACAACCATCGACACAGCGCAGTCCCAGCCGGCGGCATGGCTGCAAACATATTCGTAAATGTCGGGCTGCATCCCGATGGTCTCTTTTCCCG
>CAYWBV010000314.1:0-5127 GCA_964455785.1 uncultured Maribellus sp. | reverse complement strand
ATTTGATAGATTACCTTGTTTCCAAGCTTTTTCTCAGCAATAAATTTCGATGTAAAATCCTTTTCATAAATACTAAAAAGCGATGACGGGCTCATCAGTTCGTTGTTTTGATCGTCAATATCAGAAATGGTTACCTGATTTCCGTCTTTCATATAATTCCAAACGGTTTTTCCGTCCGAAAAAACTTTTATGCCGGCATCCGATAAATCAACACAATATTTTTGTCCTTTTATTTTGATCGACCCAATATTTTTTTCATTGATATCCATTTCCTTGTTTTGCATGGTAAAAGCGAAATCGGCAGAAATAGTTTTTAAGGAACTGGTTTTCTCGCTAACCTGATCTAAAATACCTTTAGCTTTTACGTCCTGTTGTGCCGACAACAAAAGTGCCGACAATAAAGCCACGCCTGTTAAAAAGATTTTTCTCATTACAAATTTTTAGTTAAAACTGTTCAATAATTGTTCCAATGTATATTCGTCCTGTATTAAAACCTGTCGTGCTTTACTGCCTTCGCTGGCGCCAACAATACCCGCTTTCTCCAGTTGGTCCATAATTCGTCCGGCGCGATTGTATCCGATGGAGAATTTTCGCTGTATCATCGAGGTAGATCCCATCTGGTTTCCAACCACGATTCGGGCGGCATCATCAAATAATTCGTCTTTGTTGTTTAAGTCAACGTCGCCCGGGCCGCCACCTTCATCATCGCCAACATATTCGGGCAAATAAAAGGCGGTAGGATAACCTCGTTGTTCCGAGATAAAGGAACAAATCCGTTCCACCTCCGGCGTATCAACAAATGCGCACTGAACGCGGGTAATATTACTTCCCGAGGCAATCAGCATATCGCCTTTTCCAATCAACTGGTTAGCGCCCGGTGTGTCGAGAATGGTCCGTGAGTCAATCATCGAGGCCACTTTAAATGCAATCCTTGCAGGGAAGTTGGCTTTGATAACACCTGTAATAATGTTGGTTGACGGGCGTTGTGTGGCAATAATCATGTGGATACCAACGGCACGCGCCAACTGGGCTATCCTCGCAATCGGCAATTCAATTTCCTTTCCCGCAGTCATAATCAAATCGGCAAATTCATCGATAATAACTACAATATAAGGCATATACCGGTGCCCCTTTTCCGGGTTTAACATCCGGCTTGTAAATTTTTTATTGTACTCTTTTACATTACGGGCGTGCGCCTTTTTCAGCAAATCGTATCGTTGATCCATCTCTATATTGATAGAATTCAGCGTATATTTTACTTTTTGAATATCGGTAATTACCGGTTCTTCTTCGTTGGGTAACTTTGCCAGGTAATGTTTTTCAAGTATCGAATAAAGGTTGAGTTCTACTTTTTTAGGATCGATAAATACAAACTTCAACTGCGACGGGTGTTTTTTGTACAACAGCGAAGTGATAATCACATTAACTCCCACTGATTTACCTTGTCCGGTTGCGCCCGCTACGAGAATGTGCGGCATTTTTACCAAATCAAACATGTAGGTTTCGTTCGAAATGGTTTTTCCCAGTGCAATGGGTAATTCGGCGGTGCTTTCCTGGAATTTTTTCGACCCGAGGATTGAACGCATGGAGACCACTTCCGGGTTTTGGTTCGGCACTTCGATACCGATGGTGCCTCGCCCGGGGATGGGCGCAATAATCCTGATTCCCAGTGCCGACAAACTCAACGCTATATCATCTTCAAGATTTTTGATTTTGGCTATCCTGATACCGGGAGCCGGAATAATTTCGTACAAAGTGATGGTCGGACCAATGGTTGCCCTGATTTTTGTGATCTCTATTTTATAATGACGCAGGGTCTCTACAATTTTATTTTTATTCGAGATAAGTTCATCGTTACTTACCTCAGCGTTATCGAGATTATGTTCTTCCAGCAATTCAAGGTTAGGAAACTGGTATCCCGACAAATCAAGCGTCGGATCGTACTCTTCCAATCCTTCATATTGAAGTTCGTCAAACTCCTCTTCTTCCGGCTTGGGTTTTATGCTCAATTCAAGAATGTCTTCCTCATCTTCGACAGCTTCTTCCATTTCTTCATTACCGTTTACCGGTTGCTCGACAGGCTGTTGTTTCGGAATATGTATTTCGAAATCATCTTCCTCCGGATCAAAAATTGCTTTTACAGTATCGTCGTCGTCTATTACTTTCGATATCGATTCTTCAGCAGGAACTTCTTTTGGTTTTCTTCTTTCCGGCACATCTTCCTGTTCCGGTCGTTCTCTTTTTCTGAAAATATCCTTCAGCAACCGAAAAGCGCCATCAAAACGAATAACGATCAAAATCAACGCAGCAACAAACAGCACTAATACAACCCCGGCAACCCCAATCAGCGAACTCAACCAGTTGCCCATCACAAATCCATATTTTCCTCCGGGATATATGGACATGCCCCCATCGGTTTTAGTAAAAATCAACCCCAGTGTAACCGATAACCACAGCAACAAAACAATACTGTAAACAAAATTCTTTCGGTACTTTACAAGGTTACGCCCCAGAATTTTAAAGCCGGTTATAATCATCAGATAGATGAAAAAGAAGGACCCGAGACCAAAACCCCGGTTGATAATCACCTCTGACAACCACGCCCCTGTTTTTCCGGCTTTGTTTTCAACTTTCACATCCGATTTAAAAACCAGTTCCGACCATTTCAAATCGAGTTTGCTTTGATCGGCTGCGCCGTAAAAAAGAAACGAAATAAAGGCAATCAATAAATAAACCGAAACCAGTAATACCAAAACACCAAGGATAAACCTGAATTTTTCGTTACTGAAAACGGACCCCCTGCTTTTTGTTTTTTTCCTGGTGGAAACATCTGGCTTTTTTTGTTTAACTGCCATTTGAAATACTTTTAATTGAACTGCAAATTTAAGTAAAAAAACGACGGTGCCACGTCAAAATAAAGCCTTAAAAAAGAATCCTGTCAACCGCAGATTGTTAGTATTTAATAAGTTTTCCGATAAAATTATCTCCCGTTCTATTCTGGTTTTTATAAATTGTAACCAAAATCTAAAACACTGTTTTATAACTTCATGGCAACCCCTAAATATGACAAAACCACAACATGTAATATCCATCGTTTTTTTATGTTTGTCGAAAGCATTAACGTAAAAAAATGAAAAAACTTGCGGTTGTAGCTTTGGGCGGAAACGCCCTTTTACGGGAAAACGAGGCGGGCACTATTGAACAACAGGAAAAAAATGCAACAGAAACCCTCGAAAACCTTATTTTTTTGCTGCGCGACGGATACGAACTGGTTATTACCCACGGAAACGGCCCGCAGGTGGGAAACATCCTGATGCGAAACGACGCCGGGGAACAGCTCTACAACATCGCCCCCATGCCGTTAGACATTTGTGTAGCTGATTCTCAGGGCGGAATCGGTTACATGATTGAACGGATGATGCGGAATGTGCTGAACAAACATGGTATCCGGAAAAATATCATCACCATGGTTACCCTCGTAGAAGTGGATGAGAATGACCCGGCGTTTCAAAACCCCTCGAAACGGATTGGAAAATTATACGGTCAAGAAGAAGCTGAAAGGCTCAGCCAGCAAAAAAAATGGATATTTAAACCATCCGCCAAAACCAAAGGAGGTTTTCGCAGGGTGGTCCCCTCCCCAGTTCCGCTGAATATTATCAACAAGGAGACCATCGACCTGCTTGTAAAAAACGGTAATATTGTAATTGCAGGCGGAGGCGGTGGAATCCCGGTGTATTACGACGCTGAAAAGAATGTTCGCACACTCGACGCGGTGATTGACAAAGACATGGCTTCCAGTTTGCTGGCCACCAACATCCAGGCCGACGAACTTTACATCCTCACCGATGTATCGTTTATTTACAAGGATTTTGGAAAACCTTCCCAGGAAAAACTGGAATTTCTCGACTATGCCGACACCCTGAAATACCTTGAAATGGGTACCTTTGCAGAAGGTACAATGGAGCCTAAAATCAGGGCCTGTCTCAATTTTATTAAAAACGGAGGTAAAAAAAGTGTAATTACCGAGGCAAAAAAACTGGAAGACAAATCCTATGGCTCAAAAATTACAATGGAGTATGAATAAGTATAGAAACGGAAGTCAGACCCCGATTCAATTTTGGGAAGTTTGACGCTGACAGAAAATAATGAACCATCAAAATAAATCATCATGACTATCAATCTCAGAAACCGGAGTTTTTTAAAACTTCTTGATTTTGCCCCTGCAGAAATTCAGTATTTACTCGATCTCTCGGCAAAATTAAAATATGCCAAATTTAGTGGCACTGAGGAACAATTCCTACAGAAAAAAAACATAGCTCTTATTTTTGAAAAGGCATCTACCCGAACACGATGCGCCTTTGAGGTTGCCGCATACGATCAGGGAGCCAACGTCACCTACCTTGGACCTTCGGGTTCACAAATCGGTCAAAAAGAATCGATGAAAGATACCGCCCGCGTTTTGGGTCGGATGTACGATGCCATTGAATACCGCGGCTACAGCCAAAACATTGTGGAAGAACTGGCCAGGTATGCCAGTGTTCCAGTGTGGAACGGCCTCACCGACGAGTTCCATCCCACGCAAATTCTGGCCGACATTTTAACCATGACCGAACATTCCAACAAGCCGCTTTCGCAAATTAAATTTGGCTATCTCGGCGACGCCCGCAACAACATGGGCAACTCGCTAATGGTGGGAGCTGCCAAAATGGGTATGGATTTCCGTGCCGCCGCGCCAAAACAGTGCCAGCCGACCAACGATTTGCAGCACCAGTGCAGGGAAATCGCCAGTGAAACAGGCGCCAAAATTACGGTTACTGAAAGTGTGGAAGAAGCCGTAAAAGACTGCGACTTTCTTTATACCGACGTTTGGGTTTCGATGGGCGAACCCGCCGAAGTGTGGGCCGAACGGATTCAACTTTTAAAACCCTACCAGATAAACCGGAAGGTTATGGAAAAAACCGGCAACCCGGGCGTAAAATTTTTACATTGCCTGCCCGCATTTCACAATCGCGAAACCAAAGTGGGCGAAGATATCTTTCTGAAATTCGGGCTCGATGCGATGGAAGTTACCGAGGAGGTCTTTGAAAGTTCGGCTTCTATTGTATTCGATCAGGCCGAAAACCGGCT
>CAYWBV010000313.1:2115-5136 GCA_964455785.1 uncultured Maribellus sp. | reverse complement strand
GCATTTATGGAAAACCGGATTGCACGCGACAAATCGCTGATGGAAAAAGTGATTGAAGTTTACCGGGGAAAACAATCGGACGGATTTAATAAAAAATATAACGAAGCTGGATTTAACGGACAGGAAGTTGCCTTCGCCGAATATCTTGTGGACGGCGATACCGACTTTGAAACCGAGATGATCAAATTCGACGCTCAAATTTACCCGGTAAACGGAGAAGGAGAGCTGAAATTTCATCCCAAAATAAAAGAAGCCAAAGTTTTCGTAAAACAGATCAATGAACTGACCGGGGTAAACGATCCCGCCACCATCACGTTGGAAGACGACGACAACAAAGGCGGGGTTTTTGCCAGAGTTACCAGCTCGAATGTGGTCGATTTTTCAGGTGGTTCGGATAAAGCCGGAGGATTCCTGACACCCAATATGTCGGTTTCGGGATTAAGCAAATTGCAGGGGCCGGTAAGCGGAAACCTGGATGACATGAAAGATTTGATGTTTATTCCCGACGAATTTTTTAAGGCCTTTGAAGATTTGCCGGTGGCCAAAATTTTCGGGGTTATCGATATCTTTTCACTTTTGTTTGGCAGCGGCGGAAGTCCGTTTGACTTGGGCGGAAGTTTCGACGATATGATAAACGCGGTGAAAAATATCCGAGAAGAAATTGAAAATTTGAAAAACGAAATCCGGTATCTTGAAAACCTGAAGGAAGAAGCGAAACAGGCGGTCGACAATCAAATCGACCAACTGAAACAGCAAATCAAAAACAAAGTCACCGAGTTGCTTGCTGCGCTCAACGATTCCATTCCGCGTATTCCCAATTTAAAATCGTACCTGACGGAAGAGGCGTTTTATGCCGAATACAAATGGCAGCCCCAGTTAGGCGGAAAGGAAATGCAAATCATTCCCAGCCTGCTGAATGTAAATGTGAACGATCCTTCAACTGCATTAACCATCACGACGAAATTTGAAAAACCGTTCGATGCCGGTAAATCAGCTTCCATGAACGGTGTGGCGCGTTTCGAAAAATTCGAGGTTGACATTGTCCCGTTGCTCGCTGTCAAATTTAATTATTTGGAATTCAGAACCGGTTCATCGCAAAAAACCGATGTAAAAGTTGACATCGACAAAGACGATCCGATAGCATTTAAAGGTGTACTAAGTTTTGTCAACAACCTGCAAAGTATTATTCCTACGGGAGGGTTTTCGGACGACGGCCCGTACATCGACATCAAACCAAGCGGAATTACGGCGGGGTTCAATATCAGTATTCCCAACGTAGAAGTGGGCATTTGTATGATTTCCAACATTAGCCTGGGCGCGAGCGTAACATTGCCGTTTACCGGCGCTCCGCTCACTATCGGGTTTAATTTCTGCCGGCGCGAAAATCCGTTTATGCTCACCATCTCCTGCTTTGGCGGCGGCGGATATTTTATGATGGTAACCACGTTAAAAGGAATCCAGTCGATTGAAGCGGCTTTTGAATTTGGCGCAGCCATGTCGCTCAATGTAGGTGTTGCCTCGGGCGGCGTGTCGGCCATGGGCGGTTTTTATTATAAAATGGAAATTGTGGAAGGAGTGGAACAAACGACCCTCACCGGCTATTTGCGGCTGAACGGACACCTCTCCATACTCGGATTGATTTCGCTTTCACTTGAATTTTACCTTGCTTTCAACGCCGTCATTTATCAGGGAAAAGTTCAGAAACTGGAGGGTGTTGCCACACTGAAAGTAAAGGTTGAAGTACTTTTTTTCAGCAAAACAGTTTCAGTATCGGTACGCAGAGAGTTGAAAGGCGCCGACGCCGATCCGAAGTTTGTTGAAATGGTTGACCAGGACGACTGGCAGGAATACTGCCTCGCTTTTGCCGGGTAAAAAAATAAGCGACCACAAGTATAAATTGAAAAAAACCAAAAAGATATGCCACAGGAAATTATTTTCACCACGTTACCGCACCGCAGAACTGAAATCAACGGTGAACCTTTTCTGAAACTTTCGGTTTACACCACCATCAAATTATCGACGCCAAAAGACACCACACTGGCTGAGTTTGAAGACATTCTGGCCTATCCGCAGAAAATACTGAATGCGGCATTTCAGTTTAAGCTGAACAACGGGACAATTATCGACGCCACGCTTGTTTCTGAAAATATCGATCCGGAACTTTACGGAAAAATTTTTCACTCCGGGATAAAAGTCGATGATTTTAAGGAAGAGGATTTGTCGGTAAAAAATATCCACTCCTTTCCGTTAAAACATATCAACGATTTTGTGTTGAACAGCTATCGTGAAGTGGCGATCAACAGTCCTACAAAACTGGTTTCGGCAGAAAAATTTGTGGATGAAACCAAATTCGGCGCCATATCGCGGATGAAACTCGATGTTGCCGGTATTGAAAAAGTGGAGGCACCACAACGGAAAACCACGTTAAAAGCCAGCAACCTCTTTTTCAAAAACGACAACGATGACCGCGTTTTTAAAACCGATCTCCGCCGAAATAAGTTTGTCAAATTTTCGAAACAGATGGACCCGAAAAACGATTTTGTCCAGTTACGTCAGTTTCATAAAGTCGATAAAAAAATAATTACCGGGGTTTCGCCTGTTAAACTGGAGAAACCACGCTTTGAGTTTCACGATATTACGGCGGTGGTCAACAGCTACCCACAAATGATGCGCAAGCTGGGATTTGTCCTCGATTTTCATATTCCCTACAACTCTTCCATTCCCAACTCCGGCACCATCAGCCTGGTAATCAATTCGCTTGAATTTCAGAAAGAAGGGACCACGGTTTCGCTCCCGTCAACCGCGTACAACATTACCGGTACCGGCTTTTATATTGCCGACAAACCCAACACCATGTTCAAACAGGGATTTGTAAAGATCAATACCGACGAGTTTTCGGTCGTTCAGATTGATGCTGACGGTACGGCATTAAAAACCGAAAACATGGCTGAAAACAAGGTACAACAGATTGCGCGTTTTTATGAGGTGAAAGCGGAACTCAGCCGGAGCCGGTATTTAAAA
>CAYWBV010000313.1:0-2015 GCA_964455785.1 uncultured Maribellus sp. | reverse complement strand
ATGGACATTGCCTACGAAGATAATCCTGAAAAGTGGTACTCTTTGCACCAGCGGCAGGACGAATACATGTGGTTCGACGAACAAAACAACCCTTCCCCGGTGCAGGGTATTGTTCCCGACGAAGGATTTATTCAGCTCGGAATCGCCGAAGACACCGAAGATACCGACGATGTTTTTGTTTCGGAAACACTGGCGCGCTGGGAAGGATGGAGCCTTTCGGTGCGTAAACCGGGATATGCCATTAACGAATCGGACGATTATGAGCTGAAAACCGGAGAAACCGAAAAACGCGATTTTGTTTATCAATCGAAAATACAGGAAATAAAAAAATACCAGTTTAATCCCGATCTCGAATTTAAAATAAATGCACAGTCGAAAATTGTTCCGGGTACGCTGCCCAAACTGCGATTCGGGAAAGGTTACCGCGTTCGGGTGCGTGCGGTTGACCTCGCCGGAAACAGCGTTCCGCTGGAACATCTGAGCGAGTCGCAGGAAGCAACCGTCCGTACAAACATCCGATATATGAGATACGAGCCATTGTCGAGCCCCATTGTGTTGGTGGGGAATGAACTGAAAGACGGCGAATTTCTGGAACGAATGGCGATCCGCAGCAACTTCGATCAAACCGTTTCACAATACGAAGCCAGCCACAAAATCAATGGTAACAGCTTCGACGGCTTCTCGCTCCGGTATTTGCTGCCGCCAAAAAACAGCCAGTTGATGGCCGAAAACCATGGGAAATTCGAGCAAGCCTTTCAGAACAATCCTGCGGCGGCGCAGCAGATTTACAACATCATTACCAGTCACGAGGGATTGTACCAGCAGGATGAACCCAACAAGGAAAAAATTTACCAGCCTTCGGAAGTGGAAATCATTTACCTGCCCGACCCCATGGCCGCAGGCGTTGCGCTTTTTGTGGCCGAAGGTTACGGAAATACACACACACAGAATTTTGAACCCAGACTGTTCAGCTTTTTCAGCAACAGCGAAATCAATCCGAAGGATACCGATAACGTAACCATTCCCGACGACTGGTACAACGCAGCGCACATTCGTATCCGGCTTGAAGAGGGCGAACAAAAGGTAAACTGGGATTCAAGTAACCGGATATTTACGGTTTTTCTGCCGAAAGGAATACGTACACGAATAAAATTCAGCACTTTCTGGCGAGAAACAGATTTGAAACAGTTATCGGCCATTTGGGAAATGGTAAAAAACGACAATCCAGGCAACATCAGCGAATTGGAAAAACTGGCTGTAAGCGGGCAACATTGGATGATTAGTCCGTCGCGCGAGTTGGAACTGGTACACGCGGTCCAGCAACCGGTAGATGCGCCAGTCATAAAAGAATTGATACCCGACCGCGATTACAATGCCACTTTTTCCCTCATCAACACACAGTTTGACATTCACGGGGAAAGTACCGAAAAAGTAGAGTTCCAGGCCAAATGGACAGAACCATATGATGACGGGATTTCAGTAAAAATCAAGGAAAAACAGGGGCGAAACAGCATTTCGGATATTACCATTAACTACCACGACGATGTGGTAACCAAAGGCACAATTCCGAAACCGGACGCGGTAAAAGTTGCGCCCATCGAAAATCTGCAGGTGAAACCCATGTTACGTTTTCAGCCGCGTACTGTCGGGCAGTTCGAAGCCGAACCGCAACCGGGCGCCAAAAGGGTGAACCAGATTTATGCGGTTCAGAATAACGATTTTAAACAGGTGGAAAAACTAAAAGTCTCACCACAGAAAAACCTGGTTCAGCGCGTAAAATACGACATCGAATCGACCCGGTTTGGTTTCCTGAAAGCAATGAATCTGCGGATTAAACCGCTGGAGCACCATTTTGGCGATACCAAACACCGCTGGGTGGATTATAAACTGGTGGCCACGTCGCGCTACCGCGAATATTTCGACAAAATTCTGGCGGCCAATCCCGACCTGACCACCAACCGCGAAAGCGAATGGAGGGAAAAGGTAAACATCCTCAGTTCGGCAAGGCCCAAAGC
>CAYWBV010000312.1:0-5139 GCA_964455785.1 uncultured Maribellus sp. | reverse complement strand
CCAATTAACTCATTTTTACTGTATAAAAATAGTTTTTCGGCATAACTGTTCAGAAAAGCAATTTTTCCAAAGCTGTTTACCAATATCAAAGCTATTGGCGAAGCATCAACCATCAGTTGAAAACTAAGCTCCTTATGTTTTACGTCCACAGTGTTAAATTAAATCAACTGATTAAAGATATAAATATCTTTTTTGTTTCAAAACAATTTATTCAAAAATATAGCCTTCATTTGAACAAAATGTTTTCAACTGTTAACATTTTTTTGCTGTTCCCGATTCAGGCGGGTTTGTTACATATTTTGCTGAATGGCGCTTATCGCCTGCCGGATACCGGCTTTGTCCTGTTCCTGAAGTCCTTCGTTTTTTAAGGTTTGCTCATATAATTTTAAGGCTTCTTGATTTTTTCCTTCGCGTTTGTAAATGTCCGCCAAAAAACTAACAGCGCTCAAATACAACGGATTTTCCTGAATCAGTTTTTTTAGTGTTCTTACAGCTTCAGTCTGCTGATTGTTTTCCACCTGATAGTAGGCCAGTGTATAAGCATATTTGGGTTCGGAGGGCGACGCTTTTGCCGCCATTTCGGCGTAGCTCACTGCTTCCGCAATATTTCGTTTCGCTGTAATCACGCTCAGGTTGTAAGCGGCAACCGCCTGTTCAGGATTGACCCGGATGGCTGTTTTCAGGGCTTGTTCTGCTTCGGCCATTTTCCCCTGTTCGGCCATCAGCAACCCCAGGTTCAGGTTGGCAGCTTCATTTTCAGGATCTATTTCGATGGCTTTTTTCAGATTTTCTTCCGCCTTTGCCGGGTTACCGATGTAAGAATAAAGTACGCTGCTATTGATAAGCGGCATCATTGATTCGGGATACAAACGGGCGGCAGTTTCAAAAGAATTAAGAGCTTCGTTAACATTTCCCCGGGTTTGGTGATAAATTCCGAGATTGTAATGATTGCTCCAGTTATCCAAACGTGAGGTCATTGATGTAACATACTCCTTTTCAGCTTTTTTAACGACCGCCAATTGCTCCGCGTTAAAACTATCTTCAGGAAACGCTAAAATGG
The DNA here is from genome assembly GCA_964455785.1 of uncultured Maribellus sp. Taxonomy (GTDB): domain Bacteria; phylum Bacteroidota; class Bacteroidia; order Bacteroidales; family Prolixibacteraceae; genus Draconibacterium. The sequence continues at coordinate 4,079 of CAYWBV010000312.1, read as the reverse complement.
CATTTGCGGCCTGTATCCTGACCAAACGCATTTCGTCTTCACAAGCCTTTAACAGTGCATTTTTCACCTCACTGGTCAAAGCTCCCGACAAACCATAAGCTGCTGACGACCTCACCAGTTCCGATTTATTGTTCAACGCGTTCAGCAACACGTCTGTCTTCGAATCGAGCGCACAATTGTTCAGCAGCCGGATCAATGAATTGGTAATCACCTCATTGGTTTCCGGGTTGGTAATAGTTTTATACATTTTATCGACATTTGTCCAATCCTGATTCCGGGCTTCCTTCATCAGTTGCGCCCATTTTAAGGTTTCTTCCTGGTAATTGCCGTTAGGCCGCGCTTTTACAATTTTGTTTGCCCATTCAGGCGATTTGTCGGTGTGGCACTGATTGCAGGCATTTGGCGAACCAAATCGGATGGTAGCCTCTGGCATTGGTGGACGAAACGAATGATCGCTGCGCAGGAAACGCCCGACAAATTCCCTTTTCGGCATATGACAGCTCAAACAGGTAAGTCCGGCTTCCTGCTTGTGACCGGTGTGTGCTTCTATGTTTTCAGCCATGTCGGTATGGCATTGCAGGCACGAATTATTGGGATTGTCCCTGTTTCTGTCGCGGCCGCTTGATGTATGACAAGTTACACAATGCAACTCGCTCTCTTCAATGCAGGGGTTCATCATCCATTCGGTCATGGTATAATTCTCGCCAAGGGAACGTCCATCCGGATAAAAATCCAAATCCTCCAGCGTTGTAATGTTGTAATTATCAAAATACTTATCGCCCGGGGTATAACTTGGTGTAATCGGACTCATTTTGGCATGACAGGGTGCACACGCGTCATTGTTTTGTTCCTGGGTAAATGTTTTGGTAACAATCAGGCCAATATCTTCGGGTTCTTCCCCTTCTTTCAGGCTTTTGAAAATACGAACATGCTCACCTGCCGGACCATGACAGGTTTCGCAGTTGATACCCGCCTCGCGCCAGGTGGTGTGGTAGGTTTCGGTGGCCAAATCAAAATTGGTACTTAACTGACTGATATGACAACTGTAACAACCCGTATTAAACGCATACATGGCATCTTTCCATGGCAGTGCTTCATCCTCCGGATAATCATCGCCAAAATGACGCACACCCGATTCAGGGTAATTAAACCAGGTTTTACCATTGGCATCGTAAGCCAAGGGAATATTCTGAAGTTTTCCTTTTTCGAAAGGCGTTAAAAAGCAGTACACGTTGTGCCCGCCCATTGCCCATAAAATTTTATAGGTTTCAACTAACTTATCGCCGTCCCTCTCAACCATCACCATTGTAGAATCCTGAAATTCAACGTTAAAAACGTGGCCTTCCACCTCAATGGGCTGGCTGTTGGGCAACTGGTGTCTGGCAATGAATTCAGCATTTACCTGCATCATCGCCTGGCCGTGGTAGGAAGGTTGCCACAGCTCGTAAAACTTCTGATGACATTCAATACAACTTTCCGATCCGGAAAATTCATTTTCAGCAACCTGTGTCTTTTTTCGTTGAGTACATCCGAACAAGCTTATAATCAAAATAATAACCGGAAATATAAAAAAAATTCGTTTCATCAGATATTGTCGTTAGCAGTTACAAATATTACGATATTTTGGTGAAGAACGAAATTTCCGGAACTTCAAAAAAATATAAAATTGGGGCATCGTAAAAACATCAAATCAGCTTTTTACCGGATTTCTTTTTATCCGGCACGGTTTTTCGGAATGGATGGGTTATATTTATGGGCAACAGAAACAACAAAAAATGAAAATCGGAATACTTCGCGAAGGAAAAATCCCGCCCGACAACCGTGTACCGCTAACTCCGGAACAATGTGTGGAAGTGCAGAAAAAATTCCGGGGTGTATCGGTTGTGGTACAACCCAGCCCGGTACGTTGTTTTAACGACATTGAATACGCAACTTCTGGAATCCCGGTAAAAGAAGATTTAAACGATTGTGATATTCTGCTGGGTGTAAAGGAAGTCGGAACAGAAGATTTTATACATGGAAAAACCTACCTCTTTTTTTCGCACACTATCAAAAAACAAAAGTACAACCGCAAACTGCTTCAGGCGGCTATTGAAAAAAAAATTCAGTTGATCGATTATGAAGTTTTGACCGACAAGGAAGGTTTCCGTATCATCGGGTTTGGAAGGTTTGCCGGACTGGTAGGCGCATACAGCGGGTTGCGGGCATTTGGGCTTCGTCATAAAATTTTCGATATCAAACCAGCCCACCTTTGTAACGATTTACAGGAAATGCTTTCGGTTTTGGATTCGGTTCAGCTTCCGCCCGTAAAAATTGCGGTAACCGGCGACGGACGGGTTGCCGGCGGAGTTCTCGAAATCATGAATCATCTGAAGATCAAACGTATTTCGCCTGACGCGTATTTAAATGAAGCAGAACCTCATATTCCGGCATTTGTACAGCTTTTACCTGTAAATTATGTCCGTCGGAAAGACAACGAACATTTTGAACTAAAACACTTTTTTAACCACCCCGAAATGTATAAAAACACATTTCTGCCTTTTGCAGGCGTTACCGATATTTTAATTGCCGCAGCTTACTGGGACCCCAAAGCGCCGGTATTGTTTACCTCCGGAGACATAAAAAAAGATAATTTCCGTATCCGGGTAATTTCGGATATTACCTGCGATATGGAAGGATCGATTCCTTCCACAAAAAAGGCATCAACCATCGCCGAACCCTATTACGATTACAACCCTGAAACCGGAAATATTGAGCCTCCGTTTTCGTCCGATAAAAATATTACGGTCCAGGCGGTGGACAATCTGCCCAACGAACTGCCCAAAGATGCCTCCTCCGATTTTGGCCGAAACCTTATCGATAAAGTTTTCCCGGGCCTTTTGGGCGAAGATGTTGACGGAATTATAAAACGGGCATCGATTACAAAAGACGGAAAACTAACTGAACGGTTTGCTTATTTGCAGGACTTTGCAGATGGGAAATAAAAAGCGCCTGTTTTAGGGAAAATATTTGTAGATGTCTGAACGGTGATCAAATGCAGAAAATATAACTGCGTCCTTTTCAAATTTTAATCCTATTCGGTAGCTGCCCAATCTAATTCTGTAATATTGACGGAATCCTGAAAGTTTTTTAATGTTTTTAACGTCGGCGATTTTTTGAGCATTTTGTATTTCTTCTATGATCTTAAATACATTTAATCTGATTTTATTGTCAGAACATTTTAGTAGTTGTTTCTGAAATTTATGAGTAATTTCAATTTGCATGATGTTACTTTTGGGCCAGCTTTTTCAGAAAATCATCTTTTTCTGATTTATTTAACAACCCTGAATTTATTCCTTCCTGAATTGAAAGCGCAATACCAATGTCTTCCATTTCTGCAGAAGTAAGTTTTTTTGCCTTGAAATTAAACTCCTTTGCCAGTTGCATAATTAAACTGGCTTTTGAAGATGACTCTCCTTGTATAATAATTGTCTCCATTATAAATCTACTTTTGTCCAAAGATAAACAATTGCTGTTAAAATCAATTAATGGCTGAAGAAGGGAAATAATTACCGGACGTACAAAAAACGCCTGTCTGAATTTCAAACAAGCGTTTTTTTGCAGCGGTGTTAACCGCATAATTCTATAGGAGATGAACCCGGAAATTTTCCCTCCGGTTATTTTATCAGTTCCACACTTCGTTTTACAAACTGGTCGAGAGCGGCGCCTTTTAACATGCCGTTGGCTAACAAAGCCAGGTCAACCAACTGTTTGGCGAGTTTGTTCTCCTTGCCAAAATCCGTGAGTTGGCTGCGTTTTTCTTCTTCCAGTTCTGATACGATCTGATTCAAATCGTCGAGTCTTTCTTTATTGGCGTGCGGAATTTCTTCCTCTTTTTTATCTTGTTTGGCTTTCTCCAATTCGGCGATTTCGGCATTTTTCGATTTTAAATCGGCGTCCAGCTTTTCCAGTTTGCTACCCAAAACTTCGGTTTTGGTATCCAGAACATTTTTCACCAGCGGGTGCGAAAGGTTGACTACCAGGTTCAACGTTTCAGGCATATCGCCGTAAAAGTTCATCCCGCCGCCGGTCTGGCTCAT
>CAYWBV010000311.1:0-5164 GCA_964455785.1 uncultured Maribellus sp. | reverse complement strand
GGTGGATTTTTGCATTAGCCGGTTTGCTGGCTTTGGCAATTGCGTTGCTAACGGTAAGTTGGCAAAGTTGGCGGGCGGCTACCAGAAACCCGGTGGAGGCGTTGAGGTATGAATAAATGTCTGAACTATGATTAAATGATTAATTGAAAACCATGATTATGGAAGAGAAAGAATCAAAGTCCATTATAAAATCAAATGAATCAAAGTTCAGACAATAGCTGGCGGGTAACAACATAAAACCCTTCTGAAAAGTTGGTGGAAGTATTAAATTAAAGAACAATAAAAGAGAAGCAATGATAAATCATTTTTTCATTAACATCCTTCGGAACATCCGTCATAATAAGGTTTTTACGATAATCAACCTTACGAACCTTATTATTGGGTTTGCTGTATTTATCTTGTTTAGCGTTGTAATAAGCTACGAGCTGAACTACGACAAGTTCAACGAGAATTATGACCATATTTACCGGGTACAAACCAAACAGGAAGATTCGTACCCTACAAATTACTGCACTTACAGTCCGGCCGCTTTTCGGTTTCATTTAATGGCCGATGTTCCTGAAGTTGATAAAGTTTTGTTAATGCGTGAAGTTTCGGGCGGAGCAAAAGGATCAGGGCAATTTTTTACGCTTCCCGATGGTAGCCAGTTGTACGAACTGAACGGGTATTGGAGTGAAAATTCCATTTTCGACATTTTTTCAATAAATCTGAAAGAAGGAAATAAGGCAACTGCACTTACAGAACCCAACACAATTGCACTTTCAGAAACTTTATCAAATAAAATTTTCCCCGAAGGAAATGCCGTTGGAAAACAGGTTATTGTTGGGAAACGGTTTCCGGTAACTGTTTCTGCTGTTTATACCGATTTTCCAAAAAATTCTGACCTCCAGGCAACTTATTTGGTATCAATGTCTACATATCCGGCGCTGAGCGGTAATCCCTCATATGGTGAAAACTGGACCAACATTGAATTCGATAATTATGTTTTGCTAAAAAAAGGAACTAACCCCACGCTTGTTGAAGCTAAAATAAAAGATGCCTTCAAAAATGTAAAAAACTTTGAAAAAAGCTCGCCTTACCTCCACCCGCTTTCAAAACTGCATATTTCACCCAACAGTCAACCCGATATGATAATCGGGTTGGGCATTCTTTCGCTGGCAGCAATCCTGGTTTTACTCCTTTCATGCGTTAACTACGTAAATCTTTCGTTAGCCAATTCCACCCAGCGTTCGACCGAAATTGGTATTAAAAAGGTAATTGGGTCTTCAAAGAAACTCATTGCAACCCAATTTCTTGCCGAAACCGTCATGCACTCTTTGTTCGCGGCCACTGTGGCGACTTTTGTGGCTCAGGCTTCTTTTCCGCTTTTAAATTATATACTGAATAAAAATCCTGATTATTCGCTTTGGGGCAACCCACAACTGTTACTGTTTATTTTTCTGGTAAGTATTCTGGTAGGTGTTCTTTCCGGATTGTATCCTTCGCTAGTTATTTCGGCATACAATCCGGTTAAAGTGCTAAAAGGCAAATTATTCAGTAGCGGTGGAAACTCCGTTAACATCAAAAGAATTTTAGTGGCCACACAATTTTCCATTTCACTGTTTATGCTTATTGTCAGTTTTATTCTTTTCAACCATGTTAGTTTCATCTTAAATAAAAATTTAGGATTCGACAATAAAAACATTCTTTATACCGAGATTAACCCGCGTGATAAAATTTCGTTTGAAACGGTAAAAACAAGTATGTTGCAACACCCCGAAATTGCTGATATTTCGTTTTCGAGTACCATCCCTTTCATTGGCAATATTGGCGGATACGTGAGTTGGGAAGGCGCTGCACCCGATGAAAAGGAAATGATAAGCCGCAACTATGTAAATTATGATTTTATCCCGACCTATAATATGAAAATGGCTTATGGCCGTAATTTCTCGAAGGAATATCCTGCCGATAACAAAGCTTGTATTATAAATGAAACTGCATTAAAAAAATTTGGATGGAGCGATCCGATTGGCAAACAGATTACACTGGAGGGTAAATCTTTTCCGGTTATCGGTGTTGTAAAGGATTTTCATCCGTTCTCGGTCCATAATCCGATTCCAACTTACATCATGTTCCTGAATGATAATGTAATTTCAGGTTCAACCCTGCTAACCGTACGATTCAATGATGACGAACAAAAGGCAAAAGCTTTGGTAACCAGTGAAATGGAAAATATTTTTCCAAATGATCCGTTCGAATTTAAAGATTTTAGTGTTGCCTTTTACCTCGACGGCGCTATCTCATTCTGGCAATCAATGAAAAGGATGTTCATGTTCTTTTCGGTGGTTACCTTACTCATTTCTACTATCGGATTATTTGGGTTGATTCTTTTTACGGTTAAACGCAGAACAAAAGAAATTGGAGTTCGGAAGGTTTTGGGTAGTTCGGTCGGTTCCATATACTGGCAATTATCAATAGAAGTAATCGGAATGCTCGGATTTGCCATTCTTGTAGGATGCCCTGCTGCAATATTCATCTATAAAACTATGCCCGGGGCTTACAAAGAACCACTCTCGGTTACTGAATTTCTGGTTGCCATTGTTTTGGTTGCCATTATCGCTTTTTTAACCATTAGTTACCATGTATTGAAAGTTGCAGTGAGCAACCCGGTGGAGGCGCTGAGATATGAATAGTCTTGAACTATGATTTTTATGATGAAATGATTACCATGATTATAAGAATAAAAAATAATCAAAGCCCATCAATAAATCAGATGAATTAAAGTTAAAACAATTGAGTTGGCTGTAGCAAAAATCCAAGTTGAAACAATATGAATAAAACAATAAACAATTTCAGATATGAAAACACATTCTTTAAAATCGTTTTTTAAGTTTCTGATTAAAAACAAATTGTACAGCGTGGTGACCATTTCGGGTTTTGCTATTTCGCTGATGTTTGTTTTGTTGCTCAGCGTTTACATCAAACAGGAATTGTCGGTTGACCAGTTTCATAAAAATAAAGACCGGATTTTCCGTCTTTACCACGAAGAAACTTCGATGTTTGGCCCTCCAACCGGTGAATACATAAAAAACAAGTTGCCTGAGGTGGAAGCTTACACCCGCATTAAAACCGAGGGCGGAAATGCCACTTTCCCGGGGAGTCACCAGACACGGATAAACTACCTGCTGGCTGATTCAGCCTTTTTTACCATGTTTTCTTTCAAATTAATCGAAGGCAATCCGAATGAGGTACTGAAAACAAAAGACAGGGCAGTACTTTCCGAATCGTTTGCCAGTAAAATGTTTGGCAGCAAAAATCCGGTCGGGCAATCGTTTGAATTGGAGAAAAAGTCATTTATCGTTTCAGGTATCATCGAAGACATGCCGCAGAATACGCATTTCAGCAAATTCGATTTAATAATCACTTTCGACATGTTAGCCGAGTTCTGGAATTCTCCTGAACTGCTGACAAGCAACAACAACAGCTCTTTTGGCATTTATTTTCTGGCAAAGGCCGGCACAAACCTGCCGTCGAAAGCCCCGATGATTCTTGAACAATTCAAAAAAGACTACTGGATTTATAAAGATGGATTTGCCAAAGAACTGGAATTTGAACCGCTGACCGATATTTATTACAGCAGTTCAACCGGACCGGCCATCCGGCAAAACAGTAAAAGCTCGGTGTTTATGTTTGGCGGAATTGCCATCCTGATACTGGTTATCGCCATCATCAATTACATCAACCTTACAGTTGCCCAAACCGGAAACAGGAGCCGTGAAATTGCCATCAAAAAACTGATGGGCAGTTCGAAAAGTTCGCTGATTTACCAGCAGATTTCAGAATCGGTTGCGCTTAGTTTGCTGGCTGCCATCATTGCCATCGGTATGGCTTTGATTGTTGAGCCGTTTTTTGATAACCTGATGAACACCAAACTGAACCTGGTTCATCAAATCAGCGCTTCATTCGTGTTAATTTCACTGTTGATTATCGCGTTAACTGGTTTTGTTTCAGGGATTGTTCCGGCGCTGGCCGCCAATAAATTTAACCCGGTGGAGATTGTAAAAGGCAGTTTCACCTTTAAAACCCGGAAAAGCTATTCCAAAATCCTGATTTCGTTTCAATACATTGTTGCCATTGTATTGCTTGTCAGCACACTGACCATCGCACGGCAGTCGGATTTCATGCAGAATTACGATATGGGGTTTAACAAAGAAAACCTGTTTTGGATGGATAATACAGCGGAAGCCAACCAGGTTGAAGCTTTCCGTGCAGAATTAAAATCGATACCCGGAGTAGAACAGGTTTCCTTTTGCAGTGGAATGCCTGTTGACGGCGGGAACAACCAGTCGTTTAATTACAACGGCAAACCGGTAAGTTTCCAGGAATTCCGCGGCGACAGCTTGTACCTCGATATTTTTGGTATGAAAGTACACCAGACCGCAAGCGCCTATTCAAAAAACGGCATTTGGATTAACCAGGCTGCCGTTAAAGCAATGGAACTGGGCGAAAATCCCACATCCATGAAGTTTTACGATAATCAACTGCCTGTTTTGGGAATTATTGAAGATTTCAACTACAACTCATTGCACGAACAGGTTGGTCCGGCTATCATCAGGCAAATGGACGCGAAGCAAGCCCCCTGGAATATTGTGGTAAAAATTAACGGGGCCAATATTGTTGAAACAGTCAGCAGAATCAAGGAAAAACAAGCATCCTTTACGGGCGGGCTACCCATGGAGTCGGGTTTTATCGATTCCACTGTTGACCGGTGGTACACCACCGAAGTAAAACGCTCGAAACTGATTGGAGCATTTACCTTGCTTTCCATCATCATTTCGTCGATGGGAATTTTTGCCATGTCGTTGTACTACATTCAGCAAAAGGTAAAAGAAATTGGCGTGAGAAAAGTAAACGGGGCAAAGGTTTCGGAGGTAGTTACCTTGCTTAACAAAGACTTTCTTGTATGGGTTTTGGTTGCTTTTGTAATTGCCACTCCCCTCGCCTGGTACGCCATGAACAAATGGCTCGAAAACTTTGCCTACAAAACCAGCCTTAGTTGGTGGATTTTTGCACTGGCCGGTTTGCTGGCTTTAGGAATTGCATTGCTAACGGTTTCATTTCAAAGCTGGAAGGCGGCTACGAGGAATCCGGTGGAGGCGTTGCGGTATGAATAAAAGTCTTGAAC
>CAYWBV010000310.1:3357-5186 GCA_964455785.1 uncultured Maribellus sp. | reverse complement strand
TTGAGATCTTCTGGGTATCCGGAGCTACTCAACGGTTGCTTTTAGGAACATAATAAAAAGTAAACAGATGCCAAGAACAAATTTTCAGGAATTATTAGATGCAGGTGTTCATTTTGGACACCTGAAAAGAAAATGGAATCCGAATATGGAACCCTATATTTTTATGGAAAAAAATGGGATTCATATTATTGATCTTCAAAAAACAATAGTAAAAATTGACGAGGCTGCGGGCGCAATTAAACAAATTGCAAAATCGGGCCGGAAAATTTTATTTGTTGCAACAAAAAAGCAAGCCAAAGAACTGGTTGCCGATTTGGTAAAAAGTGTCGGAATGCCATACGTTACCGAACGCTGGCCCGGCGGTATGCTTACCAATTTCCCGACCATCAGAAAAGCGGTCAAGAAGATGATTTCAATCGACAAAATGACCAAAGATGCCAGTTGGGACAATCTTTCGAAACGCGAAAAACTGCAAATTACAAGGCAGCGCGCCAAACTTGAAAAAATCCTCGGCAGTATTGTCGATCTTACCCGACTGCCTGCTGCGTTATTTATTGTCGATGTATTAAAAGAAAAAATTGCAGTACGCGAAGCCCATCGTTTGGGAATCCCCGTATTTGCCATTGTCGATACAAACTCAAATCCTGATGATGTTGACTTTGTAATTCCTGCCAACGACGACGCATCACAATCAATTAAACTGATTGTTGGCGTTATGGTTGATGCCATCCGTGAAGGACTGGGCGAAAGAAAAAATGAAAAGGACAAAGACGATGGCGAACCGGTGGTTACCGTTAAATCCAAAAAGAAATTTATTCGCCAGGAATTTGAGGAAGAGGAAGAAGAAGTTGAGGAAGAAATTGATGATGAAGAAGCTGATGACGATTTAGTTTCTTCTGACCTTGATGAAGAAATTGACGACGAAGATTAATTGAGAGCAGGTTTTTAAAACAATAAAAGGAAATTTTATATGTCATTTACAACAGCCGACGTGGTTAAATTGCGCAAAGTGACAGGCGCAGGAATGATGGATTGTAAAAATGCACTGAGCGATGCTGACGGCGATTTCGACAGGGCAGTGGAAATAATCCGTGAGAAAGGAAAATTAGTAGCCAGTAAACGTGCCGACAGGGAAGCTTCTGAAGGAGTAGTTCTGGCAAAAGTAAGCGATGACAAAAAATTTGGCGCCCTTGTCGTTTTGAATTGCGAAACCGACTTTGTAGCCAAAAACGAAAATTTTGTAGCTTTTGCCGACAATATTTTGAATGTGGCACTGGCCAACAAAACCGAAAACCTGGATTCATTAAAAGAAATGAAACTCGACGGAAGAACTATCGAAGCCCAGGTAACCGAACAAACCGGTGTTATTGGTGAAAAAATAGAACTTTCATATTACAGTAAAATCGATGCCGAAACTGTAGTAGCATACATCCACCCCGGAAATAAACTGGCTACACTGGTTGGTTTTAACAAAGCCAATGTGGAAATTCAGGTTGCCAAAGATGTGGCGATGCAGGTTGCAGCTATGGCTCCTGTTGCGGTTGACAAGGACTCGGTTTCGCAGGAAGTTATTGAAAAAGAACTTGCCATTGCAAAAGAAAAATTCCGACAGGAAGGTAAACCCGAAGCTATGCTCGACAAAATTGCCCAGGGTGCTTTGAACAAATTTTTCCAGGAATCCACTCTGTTGAACCAGACGTACGTAAAAGACGGAAAAATTACCATCAAAGAATTTTTGGCACAGAACGATAAAGGACTTACAGTTACGTCATTCGATCGTTATACATTGAATGTGTAATAAAAAGCTGAAGAATATAAAAGCTGTCCGG
>CAYWBV010000310.1:0-3257 GCA_964455785.1 uncultured Maribellus sp. | reverse complement strand
CGAGGTTTTGAAGAGCAGGAACCTGAACATCTTTTGCCCCGTTTAGCGCTAAAACCGGGCATTTTACCCGGGTCAATGTCGGGTACGGATCATAAGTTAGGAAAAATCGGAACCAGCGATTATTGACTTCGTTTACCTGCGTATCGACGGCCTTTTTTTGCTCGTTATTCAGCATGGGGTACATTCCGCCGGAATAGGTTCGCCGGAGCCTGTCAATTTTTTTTACCGAATCTTTTTCATTCAAAAGAATATCGAAAATGGCTTTTTGCAGTTGCCGGTTTCGGTCAATAACATCGCGATCCATTCCGGCAGCAGCCAATACTAAATCGTTTTGCGCATAAAGAATTTCTTCTCCCTTAACTCCAGGCCCGGCTAATAATACGATAAAAGCAACATCGTTTGTTTTTACAGCAACCATTGGAGCAACCAAACCGCCTTCGCTGTGACCAATTAACCCTATTTTCCCGGCATTGATTGGTTTTTTCAATTTCAGAAATTGAATCCCAGCCATAACATCAGTAGCAAAATCTTCGCTGGTGGCTTCGGTTAGGTTTCCTTCCGAACCGCCAACACCGCGATCGTCAACACGAAGTACAGCGACTCCGTTTCGTGTCAGAAAATCGGCAATAACCGCAAACGGCCGGTGCTCAAAAATGGTTTCATCGCGATCCTGTGCTCCGGAACCCGTAATTAAAATTACCGCCGGACAGTTTTTGGCGTTTTCCTGAACCGTTAATGTCCCGGCCAGTTTTAATCCTGATGCAGGATTTACGTATTCCACCTCCTCTGTTACATACGGGAATGGTTCTTTGGGTGTCTGCGGGCGTTTTTGTTCGGTAATGACTGCTACTTTTTTCAGGGTCAGCGGAAGGCGGGCGCCACGCTGTGTCCACATTCCTTCGACGATTGTATCGCATATTAGTTTCCCTTCAAACTTTCCCATAATCATACCAACCGAAAGTTTCAAACTGTCTCCGTTTACGCTGGTTTCTGTTACCGCCAGATCTTTTGCGCCCTGAGCGGGAACATCCATCGTCGAGATTAGTTTTCCGGTTTCATCCATCGAAATTTTAAATATCATTTCCAGCTTTACGGCGGGAATTTCGGGTTTTCCGCTCCAGTTCCCTGCAAATTTTTGACTTTCGGGAACCTGGGCTGTGATAAAACCAGGAAAAAGACCGATCGTAAAGGCCAGGATCAGAGAAAATGGATGCTTATTCATTTGACTGTTTTGTTATTTTCCATCAAATCTAAACAATTCTTCACTCCTAAATTTTTAAATCCACTTCAGCTTTCAAAAAAACGAATCCGATTTACGATCATATTTCGGTTTGTTTTAATTTCGGGGGCAAATATTTGACGATGCAACCCGATAAAAAACAATTGGAAATATTGTTAATTAATTATTTTAGGGAAAGCCTTCCCGATTTCCCGGTTGGCGTTGTTATTCCGTCCGAATCGCCCGATTTTACGATCCGCATGAAAAACAAGCATATGCTCGGCATTGAACTTACCCGTCTGAATCCTGAAAATGCCATTCCGCTCAGCGAAGAACATTTAAAGGACATTGACGAAAAAGAACATCTGATTGAACTGGTCAGGAATATTTTTGAAAACAGCAGCCCGTATAAACTATTTGTAAAGTTTTTGTTTTCAGACGGTGAAAGCATAAAAAGCGAACGACAAATGATGGTGGCGGTGCAAATCGCAAATCTTATCCGGCAGGAAGTTCAGAACAGGAAAACAGAGAATTTTTTCAAAATATCCCTCAACTCGTCGAAACTTTCGGTGGGTATTGCTGAAATTTTAATCGTACACCATCCTGATTTACAAACTTCGGTTTGGGAGAGGTCGAACAACCTCGGTATTTCAAACGATGTTGTTGACGACATTCGCAAAGCCATTCATAAAAAGGATGAGAAGCTCAGGATTTACCAAAAACAAAGGCTGAACTATTACTGGTTGTTAATATTTACAGACAGGTTGCGGGGCGTTCGGAATTTTAACCTGGCCGAGAAAGTGATGAACCACAGATTCCAGTCGCGATTTCAGCACGTTTATCTTTTCGACCTGATACGGTCGGATGTATTTCAACTGGTATAACCGGGGTTTCTCCCGCTCCCAAAACAGTTGTTGTCCGGTTCCTCCTAAAAATAAAAGGCGAAAATTTCAAAAACCAATCATTTTGTTAAGATAGTATCACAGCTCGCTAAGATTAAACTGAACAAGTTGGCGGCTCGCTCGTCATATTTGCATCAAAAAAAAATGAATGATGAATGAACTGTTTGCCATCTCGGGAAAAGTAGCGGTTGTAACCGGAGGTTCGGGAACACTGGGGGGAAATATATCCAAATATCTGGCAGCGAACGGAGTAAAAGTGGCCGTTATCGGGCGGACACAGGAAAATGTGGAGTTGCGGCTGGAGAAAATAAAAAATGCCGGCGGCGACGGCATGGGCCTGATGGTAGATGTTTTAAATATGGAAGAGTTAAAAACTGCCAGAGAGAATATTCTCGCCCGGTGGGGCCGTGTCGATATCCTGGTCAATACTGCCGGGGGAAACCTTCCCGGCGCAACCCTCACCGAAGACCAGACTGTCTTTGATATGAAAATCTATGACTTTAACAAGGTAACCGATTTAAACCTTAATGGAACGGTCTATCCCTGCCTGGTTTTTGGCGAGGCAATGGCCGAACAGGGAAGCGGCTCCATCATCAATATTTCGAGTATGGCAACCATGGCTTCCATCACCAGGGTCCCGGGGTACTCGGTGGCAAAAGCGGGTGTCGAGATTTTTACCAAATGGCTGGCTATGGAGATGGCGACCAAGTTCAGCGATAAAATCCGAGTAAACGCCATCGCCCCCGGATTTTTTATCAGCACCCAAAACGAAAAAGTGCTGATCAATCCTGACGGTTCCTTTACCGAACGGAGCCATAAAGTCATCGCAAAAACGCCTATGGGCAGGTTTGGGCAAATCGACGAACTCAATGGCGCTGTTCATTTCCTTTCGTCCGCAGCCGCCAGTTTTGTTACCGGCACCATCATCCCGGTTGACGGAGGTTTCAGCTCGTTTAGCGGCGTATAAAATATACGCTTCCGCCCGTGAAGATCAGCACTGTTTTTCCGGCCAACGCGGAGGAGCACCGCTCAAAAAAAACGAAATTAAACCTGGAAGAAATTTTGTACTTTCAAAGCGAAAAGACAAGGAACCAAAAAATGAAAAAACAAATTCTTTCCATCGCCGTTATTCTCGT
>CAYWBV010000309.1:0-5195 GCA_964455785.1 uncultured Maribellus sp. | reverse complement strand
GAAGCCGGTAAACTATTGGATCAGGGTTATGAACTGGCGAAAGGCATGGTTAACGGAGTTGCTGACAAAGCCCTGAAATTTGATTTACCTTCGTTTGATTACCCGCTGATTGACCTTGACGGAAAACTGGTGATAAAAATTCAGTACAAAGCAAGCAGCAAACCCAAAGGACAAGCTCAGAAAAATTATGTTGGCAAATTCGATTTCGATGTGGATTCGTTTGCCGGTGATTTGGCCGATACCTGGAAAGGACGGATGAACAACCTTGCCATGGTTGTATCCATTGGTCCGCTAACGGATGTAATGACCATTAAAGGAAATTTCAATTCACAAAAAGGAAAAGAAGTTGATCTCGGCAGCAGCAATGCCAGCGATGCACCCGCACTCAATCTGCCAACACCGGAGATAGAGTTCAGCGATGCTGTGGAACCGGTTATTAAAATCCTTGAAATCCTGGCTTCGCTCAGTTCGGGCGAATACGGCGATGCATTAAAAAAAGGATTAAAAATTGCCATGAGCAACAGCGCAAACATCTGGGAATATAAATTTGAAGCCAATAAAGACATTCCACTTGTCCGGTTTCCGCCAACCAAAGCATTGTACGACAGTCCGCAGACCCCATTAAAACTGGAAGCAAGTCTGGGTATCGGGGTATATTTCAATGCAGCGCTGAAAGTGACATCCGATCCGGCGCAGTTGTTGCCCACAGCCGGAGGTTATTTCAATTTCCACGGCGGATTGCAGGTAATGTGTGTTTCGGTAGGAGTGGGAACCATTTTTGCCATTGGAAATGTCGATTTAAAACTCGAAGCCGATACTAGTCCCAAGGTGGCAGTTACCATGAAATTTGGATTTGGGGCCCAGATCTCTGTCGGGCTTCCGGTGGTTGGCAACGCAAGTTTAACATTTATGGTAGGCATTGAAGTTTATGCCGACAGCGGAGCCGTAGTAAAAATAACCGCTTTTATGTTGTTTCGCGGACATGCTGAATTACTTGGAGGCCTGGTGGGAGTTACCATCACCATTGAAGCTAAAGGAACCGTCGAAAAATCGGGCGCCGGCGCTCCTACCAATTGTAAGGCACAAGTTACTTTCGGACTGGATATCAGCATCTGCTTTATTATCGATATCAGCTTCAGCGAAAGCTGGGAAGAATCCAGACAAATTGCATAATCAAATCCTTTCAAATCAAAATTAAAACCTATTGATATGGCATTCGAACAAACAAGATTCTCCATCATGGCGCTTCCGCAACGCGTGGACGCCGATGGAATATTATCTGTCAATATTGTTTTCGTTCCCCGGAATATTAATCCGTTGAATGAGGTAAATACAAACTACGGTGTCGGGAACAAAGCAAAAGCATTTGTTGATGTTCAACCTCAGTTCGAAATTAAGGTTGTCAACAATCCCAATGAATTTCCGGGAAAAATTCCGGCAGATGGAAAAACCGTAAATCCAGTTTCTCCATTGGTTTATTCACCGGTAATGGGTGAAATTTACAAAACTCTGCGTGATGCAGTCGATGAAAACGGAAAACCAAAATATTTCGATATCGACGAGGCAAGAAGTACCGATGTGAACCCGGTATCAAAACACCGGACTCCAAAAGCGGAACAAAACCGCGATCTGGCCATCCGGAAGTACCTGCCGTTGAGTTACCGGAATTCTTTCAATTTTACAGCTCCGCGAATAAAAAATGCGGTTACCGACGACAGTTATTTTTGTGCTTTGCGCGATCAGAAACCACCGCTGGCTTTTGTGCAGGACGACAAGGTAAGCTGGGGAAAGGTTTATGCGCATTTGTTACGGCAACCGCTGATGGCAAAACAGGCCGGTCTGATTTACGAGACCCGGATTCAACTGGCTGATGGTGACTTTGAAAAAGGAGGCTGGATTTATGTTGACATTAAACAGAATACCGATTATGCGCAGGAACAGGCCAATTCGCTTGCCGATCCGGCTGGCCCGTTTTTTAAACGATATGCAGCCCGAATTCCCATCCTCGAAAAGAACGAAGAGCGAAATTTATTTGCCGCTGTTCTTTTCCCCGTAATGAAAACCGGGGAATCGCCGGTTGGAATTTATGATGATTTGTTTATTGAAGCTGCCCGCTTTAACGAGGGTTTTGCAACAATTGTTCACGCCAACCAGCCGGTTAGCGGAAATTTGCTGAGGGAAGAACAGGATGGTTTTCATCCGCAGAAAGAAATTGGAATTCGCCTGGGCTGGGAAGATGAACAGATTTTAATCTGGTACCTGCGCCAAATGGCGGTTGATATTAACACTAACGAAAGGCTGGATGCTCCGCTGGGTGTTACGGGTTATCATATCGATGTTAAAAAAAGTACAGCAGCCGATAACGAATGGGAATCATTAAATTCGGTAAAAAGTAACGGAAACATGCAACTCGAAAACATCGACATCGGTGAATACGAAGGCGAACTTCCCTACCAGGTCTATCCCGCCAAAATCTACGATGGCTCCGAAGACGCCAACAATTACTGGTTGCCCATGTATTTTGCCAACTGGAACAACACTTCCATGGTTTTGCCCGATAAAACGGCTGCCCGCGTTTATCAAAGCGAAGCTGAAAAAAACAAACCGGTAAAAATCAGCAATACGTATTCGGCCATCGAAACAAAAACAAAACTCGAATACGGAAACGAATATCAGTTCAGGGTGAGGCTTTCCGATATCAGTGGTGGAACTCCTTCGCCGCTCACTCCAACCCTTTCGGGCTTTTCAGTAAGCCATATCGGCAAAACGCTGTTCAAAAGATATGTTGCACCCAACAGTGTTTCCATTCAAAATGACGATGAAATCAAGTCAAATACCGACGATCTGAATTTTGGAGGAGATGTTTTGAAACTGTCACGACCGTTACTCGGCTATCCGGCAGCGGTTTACACCGGAAGATATACCAATGCTGCTGACCGGCTGGCCAATGCAGTTCAGGATATTTTAAACGAACAGCAGTCGTCAGGAGGAACTTCAGGAGCGAAAGCTTTTGGTATTCCCGATCCGGATGTTTTTGCCGCCGAAATCAAGGTTGAAGTGGAAACATTGAACATGGACAACCTGGCCAGTGACGATGGCCGTGAGCATTATATTACATTGTACAAGACGGTACGCCATTTTCTGCCTTTCGATGAAAATGATGCCGCCGGTGCAATCGATGTTCCGGTAACTTACACCGATGTTCCCGTTTTAAATCTAACCAACACGGCTGCACCTTTCCCAAATCCTGCCGACAATGATTTTATTGCTGCAACAGAAGGAGGAATTATTTTACCGACCGCTAGGAACATCCGCGTTACCGTGAGAGCCGTGGGTGAGGAAAAAACAAATTACTGGGGAAATATACATCCGAAAAACGCAAACATGGATTCCCGTTTTGGAAAGACTACCGTGTTGCACATGCGGCAGGAATCGCAAACAGAACAAAACATTTTTACTGATACGGAGAATCCGAAAACACTGCAGGGAATTTATCTTCAGCCCGACCCGATTACCATTAGTCTCGACCCGGTAACGTTCAAAAGTTTGCAGGGAGGAAATGAAGGAATGCCCGATATTGTTCAGCGATTGGGAGATCAGTTGGATGTGAAGGTAAAAGAACTGACTTTGGTTGCTGAAAACGGCGAACGACTACAGTTCTGGTGCAGCAGCATGATAAGGCACAGCATGTCGCCCGACAACAGCAGCATAACATTTGCCAATAAAAACGAACTAATTGATCACTGGTTAGTTTGCACCACACTGGTTATTAACAGGGACTGGAGCTGGGATAGTCTCGACGCCAGTAGTTTTCACATTAAACGCAGGAGAAAAAATGGCCGCGACGGAGTTGACCTTGAAAATAAAATCTATGAATTTATCGGCGATCTGGAACTGAAGAAAACTGCTTCTTACCAGTCTATTCAAAAAGGAACAGATGGTTTGATACACCGGGAATATACCCGAATTGTTCTGATTGATGTGGTTGACAACAAACCTGCCGAGGGAAAATTTCCCGATACAGTTGAAATTCAATATTCGGTTGAACCCCTTTTCAGGAGCGGGCATTCACCTGCAACCGACGGACCGTTCGAAACAAATCCGGTTATTCTGCCAACAACTGTAAATCCGTCGCAAACGCCGAAACTGGTCGCCGCAGGAATTGCTCTGAGCCCGTACAACCGGAACGAAAAATACTCGGCCACCGAAGCCCGTACCCGCTATTTATGGCTCGAATTTGACAGAAAACCGCAGGATAACAATGACACGCTTTTCTGCCGGGTTCTCGCATACAGCCCTGATCAGTTGATCAGTAACAATCATCCTTCGCTGATGGAGTTGCCAAAAGAAGGTCCTCTTTCACTGAATCCGGAATACATCCGGGTAGTAACTCCCGACAGTTCAAACGCTCACAGTGGTTTGGATGCGATGCAGAAAATGGAAAAATCGACAGACAACGATCGGCATTATTATCTGCTCCCTCTGCCTCCCGGGCTGCATCATGAAAGTCCGGAACTTTTCGGAATGTTTACCTACGAATTCAGATACGGACATACGGATAAAATCTGGAGTACCGCGCAGGGACGGTTTGGAAGAGCGCTCCGCGTTGCAGGATTACAGCATCCGGCGCCAACACTCACCTGTATGCTAAACCGGAATGAAAAAATAATCTCGGTAAACGCTCCGTATGCAATGGCGGTTTTTAACGGTAAAAATGTTACCGCTTCACCACCAAGAACGAGCATCTGGGCGTTGCTTTATGCACAGGTGAAGCAGGCTGACGGACTGGATTACCGCAATATCCTGCTGAATGAACTGGAACTCAAACCGATGCCGGTCAGAGACGAAAAACACATGATACCGGAGATTGAGCAATCATTAGTGGCTCAAAACGAGATCAACAAAAAGAAAAACTTACCATTGGTTGAAATAACAGGCGAACTGGTCTATCAAAACGCCATTCAGCAAATTGCCTGGGAAAAGGAAAGTCCGAAACAGGCATTTGGACGCTGGAAAAACAACGAGGTAAATCAATTGCTCGATTTGTACGGATTACCACGCGATTCTTCATTAAGCGTACTTTGTGTCGAAGTTTTCGGACATATTACCAATGCCCATGAACACATGGATGATTTCAACGCGAATAAAAACAAGTTCATTGAAAAAACAGCGCTGGTATTTAATCAGGAGATTGC
>CAYWBV010000308.1:3765-5221 GCA_964455785.1 uncultured Maribellus sp. | reverse complement strand
AAAAGTGTACACCAAAGCTACCGAAGTTGTTCCGTCAACGTCGTAATCGCCGTAAACGAGTACTTTTTCCTGTCGGGCAATGGCGGTCTCGAGGCGGGCGACTGCTTTATCCATATCTTTCATCAGGAACGGATCGTGCAGGTCGCTTAACCGGGGACGAAAAAAAGAGCGGGCTTCATTAAAGGTTTTTATGTCTCGTTGGACCAGCAACCGCGCGGTAACCATGTTGACATTCAACGCCGCCGAAAGGTGCTTGATCTCGTTTTGATCGCCCTGCTTTTTTAAATTCCAGATTTTTTCCATTGAATACCTTTCTGCTTTTTTGCCCGTTAGGCTACAAAGATAAAAATTGCGCGACGATAAGAAAATTTATTCATGTCTGGCACGTACATTTCAAAACTCGCGCCCTTTTACAATCAAAGCAAACCCACATCTTTTATTATCTTTGCGAAAATTTTTTTGAATTGAGTCTCCGTCGGAGAAAAAATTATAAGACAATGAATCATTTGGAATTGAGTGAGCAGCAACTGATCAGAAGAAATTCGCTGCAAAAGCTGCGCGAACTGGGTATTGATCCTTACCCGGCAGCCGAGTATAAAGTGAATGCTACGGCTGCTGAAGTCAGGGAAAATTACGATGACGCAAAAAACAATTTCCCGGATGTTACCCTTGCCGGACGTCTGATGGGTTTCCGGGTGATGGGGAAGGCTTCGTTTGCCGAACTGCAGGATCATACCGGGAGGATACAGATTTATGTAAACCGCGACGAGATTTGCTCCGGCGACGACAAAACCATGTACAACGAGGTTTTTAAGAAGTTGCTCGACATCGGAGATATTATCGGCGTAAAAGGTTTTGTATTCCGCACACAGATGGGCGAAATTTCCATTCATGTAAAAGAGTTTACTGTGCTGAACAAATCGTTGCGCCCGCTGCCCATTGTAAAGGAAAAAGACGGGAAAACCTACGATGCTTTTACCGATCCGGAGCAGCGCTACCGCCAGCGGTATGTCGATTTGATTGTCAACCCGCAGGTGAAGGACGTTTTTATCAAGCGGACCAAAATAGTCAACACCATGCGGCAAATGTTTAACGAGTATGGTTATTTCGAGGTGGAAACACCCATCTTGCAACCCATTCCCGGGGGCGCTGCCGCACGGCCTTTTATTACCCACCACAATTCGCTGAATATCCCGCTCTACCTGCGTATTGCCAACGAGTTGTACCTGAAGCGCCTTATTGTCGGCGGTTTCGACGGTGTGTACGAATTTGCCAAAGATTTCCGCAACGAAGGAATGGATCGCACGCATAATCCCGAATTTACGGTGATGGAAATTTATGTGGCCTACAAAGATTATAAGTGGATGATGACGTTCACCGAAGAAATCTGCGAACGGGTGGCGCTGGCGCTGCACGGAACAACCAAAGTTCAGTTGGGCGACCATGTTATCGACTA